>DATJIA010000186.1:0-65534 GCA_035493675.1 Kofleriaceae bacterium
GTTCCAGCGCTCGGCGCCGCCGTCGGCCTTGAGCGACGGATATCGCTTCGACTTGGTGTCGGCGATCTTGTCGTCGGCGATCGCGGCGTTCTCGCCGGCGATCGCGACGTCCGGGCTCTTCGACGTCGCGATCGCGATCGCGTCCTCGAACGTGAGCTTGCGCGGAGCGCCACCGTCCGCGTGTGCCGCGCCCGCGCACGCGATCAACAACAAGGCGATCTTCTTCATGGCTTACTCGAGATGGATCGTGACCTCGGCCGACAGCCCGGCGCGCAGCTCCGCGCCCGGCGGCTCCTTCCAGCGGATCTTCACGGGCACGCGCTGCACGACCTTGACGAAGTTGCCGGTCGCGTTGTCGGGCGGCAGCAGCGAGAAGCGCGCGCCGGTGCCGGGCGCGATCGAGTCGACCACGCCGGTGAAGGTCTTGCCGCTGATCGCGTCGACGGAGATGTCGACGGTCTGGCCCGGCTTGATGCGCCCGATCTGGGTCTCCTTGAAGTTCGCGACCACGTACGTGTCCGACGGCACGAGCATCATCAAGGTCTGGCCCGGCTGCACCAGCTGGCCTTCGTGCGCGGCGAGGCGCGAGACGTAACCCTCGGCCGGCGCCGCGATCGCGGTGTAGTCGGCCTGCATCTGCGCGATCGCGAGCTGCGCCTTGGCGCTCTCGAGGCGCGCGGTCGCGAGCTTGACCGCGATCTCCGCCTGCTGGATCTGATCCTGCTCGGGGGTGGTCTGCTGCAGCTTGCCCTGCGCGACCGCGACCTGCGCCGACGCGTTGGACTGCATGCCGCGTGCGGCGGCGAGGGTGGCGTTGGCGCCGTCGAGGATCGCCTTCGCGGAGTCGCGCGCGGCCAGCGCGGCTTCGAGCTCGCGGCCGGTGATCGCGCCTTGATCGTGGAGCTTCTGGGCGCGGGCGAGATCGCTCTCGGCCTTCGCGAGGTCGGTCTTGGCCCGCGCGATCTGCGCCTGCGCGGCGGCGACCTGCGCGCCCGCGGCCTGCGCGGCTGCGGCGCTTCCCGCGACCTGCGCTTGCGCCTGCGTGGTGCCGCCCTTCACGGTGGCCTTGGCGATCTGCACTTGCAGCTGCGCGGTGTCGAGCGCGGCCTGGGCGGCGTCGCGGTCGGCGCTCGCGGCGGCGACCTTCGCGTCGTAGTCGACGCGATCGATCTGCACCAGCGTGGGGAGGGCGCCCTTCGGATCCTTCACGACCTGACTGTTGTCGTGAGCGTTCATCGTCTTGATCACGCCGCCGACGCGCGCGCTGACCGGCACGACGTCGGCGTCGATCTGCGCGTCGTCGGTCGAGACCAGGTTGCGCGTCATGTAGTCGTGGATGTAGTAGGTCGCGACCACCGCGGCGGCGAGCCCGCCGAGGATCAGGTACGCGCGCTTCGCGTTCTTCTTGCGCTTGCCGGCGACGGCGGCGGGCGTGCCGACCGGCGCGCCGGGTCCGGCCTGCGCGGGCGTGGGCGCGTTGGGCGCGTTCGCGCCGTTTCCGTTCGGGGGTCGATTCTCGGTGGTGGCCATGGTCGTTACTCCGCGGGCAGCTCGATGTGCACCGGCGCAGTGGTGCGCGGCACGCGCAAGAAGAAGAGGAGCGGGATGACGCAGAGGAAGGCGATCCCCTGCAGGAGGAAGACGCGATCGAAGCCGAGCACGGTGCCCTGGATGGCGACGCGCCCGTAGAGGGCCTTGCCGGCGACCGCGGTGGCGCTGAGCGGATCCATGCCCTGCGCGATCAGCACGCCCTTGATGCGCGCGACCATCTCGGCGACCTCGGGGCGCAGGCTGGTGACGTGGGTCGCGAGCGCGGCGCGCGCTTCGACACCGAAGTTGGTGAAGATCGTCGCGAAGATCGTCAGGCCGACCGAGCCGCCGACCTGGCGCACGAACGAGTTCAAGCCCGCCGCGTCGGCCATCTCGTGGCGCGCGATCTTCGAGAGCGCCGCGGTGGTGAGCGGCACGAACAAGCACGCGAACGCGGCGCCGGTGACGATCAGCGGGATCACCATGTCGCCCGAGCCGGTCGCGAGCGTGATGTGCGAGAGCTGCCACGAGCCGATCGAGAACAGGATCACGCCGAAGCCGACGATCCACGCCGGCGGCACGCGGTTGTACATGCGGCCGACCAGCGGCGAGACCGCCATCATCGCGAGCGTGCGCGGCATGAGCACGATGCCGGAGAGCGTCGCCGTGTAGTGGAGGATCTCCTGACAGAAGACGGGCAGGAGGAACATCGAGCCCATCAGCATGCCGAACATGATGAAGGCGATGACGGTCGCCGACGCGAACGTCGGATCCTTGAACATGCGGAGGTTGACGACCGGCGCGGTCGCGCTGAGCTCGCGGATCACGAACGCGACCAGCGACACGACGCAGATGAAGGCGGCGATCCGGATCTCGAGCGCGTCGAACCAGTCGTCCTGCGGGCCTTCCTCGAACAGGTACTGGAGCGCGCCGATTCCGACGACCATCAGCACGATGCCCGCGATGTCGAGGTTCTTGCGCGCGATCTCGGCGCGCGCGCGGTTGGCGTGGCGGACGTCCTCGGGCTCGTGGACGTTCCGGATCGTCATCAGGATGCCGACGATGCCGACCGGCAGGTTGATGTAGAAGATCCACGGCCACGAGTAGTTGTCGGTGATGAAGCCGCCGAGCACCGGGCCGACGGCGGGGCCGATCCTGATCACCATCGAGAAGATGGCCATCGCCATGCCCTGCTCGTGGGGCGGGAAGGTCTGGCGGAGGATCGCCTGCTGGGTCGGCTGCAGCGCGCCGCCGCCGAAGCCCTGGATGATGCGATAGAGGATCAGCGCGCCCAGCGAGTGCGCGGTGCCGCACAACGCCGAGCCGGCGACGAACATCACCATCGAGATCAGATAGACGCGCTTCTGGCCGAAGAAGCCGCCGAGGAACCCGGTCAGCGGCATCACGAGGACCATCGCGATCATGTACGCGGTGGAGATCCACGTGATCTCCTGGATGCTCGCGCCGAGCTCGCCGCGGATGTTCGGCATCGCGACGTTCACGATCGACGAGTCGATCGTCGCCATCAGCGAGCCGAACGCGATCGAGATCGCGACCAGCCACTTGTTGACGTCTCCGCCCGCGCCGGCGACGGGCGCGGCGGGCGGCGCGGCGGCGACCGCGGCGCTCACGACTTGTCGACTCCGTGCAGGAACGCGTCGAGCACGAGCTCGAGATCGTCGGTGAGCGGCGCGCCGGTCTCGATGTGCCAGACCGTGAGCGCCTTGAGCGCGCCCTGCAGCGCGCGCGCGTAGACCTTCTCGCGGCCCTGACCCTCGGGGAAGAAGCCCATGCGGGCGGCGTCGGCGAAGATCTTCTCGAGCGCCTCGGTGAACGCGGTCATCAGCGTGCTGCGCGGATCCTTGACGTTGGGCATCGAGCGATCGGCGTCGAGCGCGACGCGGATGAACGAGCGGCGCTCCTCGTAGAACGACATCACGTCGCGGACGAAGTAGGTGAGGCGGCGCTCGAACGGGTGGTGGGCGTGCGCCTTCGCCGCCTCGACCACGCGCGGGACCATCGAGCCGCGGCGGCTCTTGAACAGCGCCGACAGGATGCCTTCGCGATCCGGGAAGTAGTTGTACAGCGTGCCGACCGCGACGCCCGCGCGCTTCGCGATCGCGGCGATCGAGGTCTCCTCGATGCCGCGCTCGGCGGCGACCTCCTCGGCGGCCTCGAGGATGGCGTCCGACGCCGCCGCCCGCAGCCGCGACCTCATCTGAGGCTGCTTTCGTGCTGATGAACGAGGATTCATCGAGATGAATCTTGGCTCAGACGGTCGGAGAAGGCAATGGGGATCGCGTCCCGCTGGATGCAACGGTGTGGTACACGGGCGCACGCATGACGGCGGTCCTCACCGTCCAGAACCTCGAGAAGTCGTTCGGATCCCGCCGGATCCTGGCGGGCGTCTCGTTCGCGGTGCACGACGGCGACCGCATCGCGCTGGTCGGCGTGAACGGCGCAGGCAAGTCGACCTTGCTCCGGATGATCGCGGACGAAGTGGGGCCGGAGGAGCTGCCGGAGTCGGGGCTGATCACGCGGCGGCGCGGGCTGACCGTCCAGTACGTCGCGCAGGAGCCGCGCCTCGACCCCGCGATCACCGTGATCACCGCGTTGCGTGAGGGGCTCGCCATGGCGCCCGTTCACGGCGATGAACCGATCGATCCGGCGACCCAGGAGCACGAGATCCGCGGCCTGTCGGCGGCGCTCGACGTGCCGCCCGCCGACGCGCGCATCGGGACGCTCTCGATGGGCGAGCGGCGGCGCGTCGCGATCGCGCGCGCGCTGTTGGCGCGGCCCGAGCTGCTCGCCCTCGACGAGCCGACCAACCACCTCGACGCGGCGACCACCGCGTGGCTCGAGGAGCGCCTGCGCGAGCGCGACGGCTCGCTGTTGCTCGTCACCCACGATCGGTACTTCCTCGATCGCGTCGCGACGCGGATCCTGGAGCTCGATCGCGGCCGCGTCTACCTCCACGACGCAGGCTACGCCCGCTTCCTCGAGCGGCAAGCGGATCGGTGGAGCACGGAGTCGACCGTCGAGCAGAAGCGCAGCGCGTTCCTGCGTCGCGAGATCGAGTGGATCCGGCGCGGGCCGGCCGCGCGCACGACCAAGGCCAAGGCGCGCATCGATCGGTTCGACGCCGAGGTCGCCGCCGACGCCGCGACGGTCGGGCGCGGCGGCGCCGCGAGCCTGCGCCTTCCGACCGGGCCGCGCCTCGGCTCGACGATCCTCGAGCTGCGCAAGCTGACCAAGCGGGCGCCAGACGGCAAGACGCTGTTCACCGATCTCGAGCTCTTGTGGAAGCCGGGCGATCGAATCGGCGTGATCGGACCGAACGGCGCCGGCAAGACGACGCTGGTGCGCACGATCCTCGGCGAGCTCGCGCCCGACGGCGGCCAGGTCGTGGTCGGGCAGAACACGAAGTTCGCGTTCATGGATCAAGCGCGCGCCGCGCTCGACGACGGCAAGACCGTGCTCGAGGAGGTCGCCGGCGATCGCGACGTGATCGAGCTCGAGGACGGTCCGATCCACGTCCGCACGTTCCTGCGCCAGCTGCTCTTCGACGACGCGTTCGCCGACGCCAAGGTCGGCGTGCTGTCGGGCGGCGAGCGCAACCGCGTGCAGCTCGCCAAGCTGCTGCGCGCCGGCGGCAACTTCCTGATCCTCGACGAGCCGACCAACGATCTCGACGTGCTCACGCTCGGCGTGCTCGAGGAGGCGCTCGCCGAGTTCCCCGGCTGCGCGCTGGTCGTCTCGCACGACCGCTGGTTCCTCGACAAGGTCGCGACCGGCATCCTCGCGTTCGAAGGGCAGGGCAAGGTCGAGTTCTTCGAGGGCAACTGCTCCGACTACCTCGCGCGCGGCCGTCGCTTCGCGAAGGCCGCCGCCGCGGCCGACAAGCCCAAGCCCTCGGCCGCGTCCGCAGCGCCCGCCGCGCCGAAGCCGCGCAAGCTCACGTTCAAGGAGAGGAACGAGCTTTCATCGATCGAAACCGCGATTCACGACGCTGAACGCGCGGTTCACGATCTGGAGGCGACGCTGCAAGACGGATCGATCTATTCGACCCGCGCGGCCGAGGTGCCGGCCTTGGTCGCTTCGCTCGACGAAGCGCGCAAGAAGGTCGACGCGCTCTACGCGCGCTGGCAAGAGCTCGAGTCGATCGCCGCGGCCAGCAGCTAACGCGAGGCTTCGCCGAACGCGAGGCGCTCGCGCTCGGGGCCGAGCCGCGTGAGCACGTCGTACGCCGCCGCCTTGTAGAGCGTCGCGAGCGTCGGGAAGTTGAAGACCGTCCGCAGGAAGTACTCGATCGTCCCGCGGAAGTGCATGCACGCCTGGCCGATGTGGATCAGCTCCTCGGCGGTCTCGCCCACGATGTGCACGCCGCGGAGCTCGCGCGTGGTCGCGTCGACGATCAGCTTGAGCAGGCCCGACGAGTCGCCGAGCATGCGGCCGCGATCCTGTCCGCCGTACGACGCGCGGCCGACCAGGTACGGCCGGCCCGACGCGGCGGCCTGCTCCTCGGTCTCGCCGATCATCGAGACGCTCGGGATGGTGTAGATGCCGTACGGCAGCACCGCGTAGGGGATCGTCGCTTCGAGCGGGACCAGATCGGCGCGGCCCTCGTGCTCGCGTTCGAACCGGAACGCGGCGGCGACCGCGACGCGCCCTTGCTCCATGCTCGTCGACGCGAGCGCCGGGAAGCCGATCACGTCGCCCGCGGCATAGATCGAGGGCACCGAGGTCCGGAACATCGCGTCCACGATCGGGCGGCCGTTGCGTCCGAGCTCGAGCCCGACGGCGGAGAGCCCGAGCGAGTCGGTGTTCGCGATCCGTCCGCCCGAGAACAAGAGCGCCTCGGTCTCGATCACCGCGCCGCGATCGGTCGTCACCGACACGCCGCCGGCGGTCGCGATGCACGACCGGACCTCCTCGCCCAGGTGCAGGCACATCCCGCGCGCGCGCAGATCCGCGAGCAGCACGTCGTGGACCTCGGCGTCGAGGAAGCCGAGCACGCGCGGCCGGCCGTCGACGAGATGGACCGAAACGCCGAGCGCCTGGAAGATCGACGCGTACTCGGTCCCGATCACGCCGGCGCCGACCACGCACAGCGATCGCGGCAGCCGCTCCATCGCGAGGATCGACTCGGAGTCGTGCACGCCCGGCGCGCCGAACGGCACGAAGTCCGGACGGAACGGCCGCGAGCCGGTCGCGATCAGGATGATCTCGGCGGAGATCACGATCGGCATCGCGCCGCCGGCGATCGCGACCGTGTGCGCGCTGGCGACGCGCGCGTCGCCGCGGATGCACGTGACGCCGTGGCGCGCGAGGTTCGCGCTCACGCGATCGCTGTGCGTCTCGCACAAGGGCGCGCACGCGCCGAGGAAGCTCTCCATCTTCATCGGCGATCCGGGCGCGGCGTGGAACAAGTCGCCGAGCCGGCGCCGCGCGCCCGAGTACGACAGCGCGGCTTCGCGCAGCACCTTCGACGGCAAGCCGGCGCGGTGGCACTCGCCGCCGAGCGCCGCCGCGCGCTCGACCACCGCGACGCGCTTGCCGAAGTACGCGGCCTTCACCGCGGCCTTCTCGCCGGCGGGGCCCGAGCCGATCACCACCAGGTCGTAATCGAGCTTCATCGATGCACCGACTCGCGCACCCAGCCGAGGTAGGGCAGGTGCCCGTCCTCGACGGGTAACGCGATCACCTCGGGCACGTCGTACGGGTGCAGCGCGACCAGCCGCGCGCGCAGCGCCGCCAGGCCGTCGACGGTCGTCTTGATGATCGCGAGCAGCTCGTCCGACTGCTCGACCGCGCCCTGCCACACATAGAAGGAGCGGACCTGCGGGACGAGGTTCACGCACGCGGCCAGCCGCTCTTCGACCAGGCTTCGCGCGATCGAGGAAGCCGCGTCACCGGGCGGCAGCGTGCACAGCACGACCACGACGTCGGTTGCCATGGACGCATCGTACGCCGATCGATAAACTGCCGCGCGCGATGCTGATCGTTCAGAAATACGGCGGCACCTCGGTCGGATCGATCGAGCGGATGCAGAACGTCGCCGCGCGCGCGCTCGCCACCCAACGCGCGGGCCACGACGTCGCGGTCGTCGTGTCCGCGATGTCGGGCGAGACCAACCGCCTCCTGAAGCTCACCAGCCAGCTGCAGGAGGATCCCAACGACCGCGAGGTCGACGTCGTCGTGTCGACGGGCGAGCAGGTCTCGGTCGGCCTGGTCGCGCTCGCGATCCGAAAAGCGGGCGGCAAGGCGCGCTCGTTCCTCGGCCACCAGGTGAAGATCGCGACCGACAGCGCGTTCTCTCGCGCGCGCATCGTGTCGATCGACGCGGGCCCGCTGAAAGACGCGATGAAGCGCGGCGAGATCGCGGTGATCGCCGGCTTCCAGGGCGTCGACGAGCACGGCTCGATCACGACGCTCGGCCGCGGCGGCTCCGACACCACCGGGGTCGCGATCGCCGCCGCGCTCGAGGCCGACGTCTGCGAGATCTACACCGACGTCGACGGCGTCTACACCACCGATCCCAACGTCGTGCCCAACGCGCGCAAGGTCGAACGCATCAGCTACGAGGAGATGCTCGAGCTCGCGTCGCTCGGCGCCAAGGTCCTGCAGATCCGCTCGGTCGAGCTCGGCATGAAGTACGGCGTGCCGATCCACGTTCGCTCGAGCTTCTCCGACGCACCCGGCACCTGGGTCGTCCCCGAGGAGAGTCAGATGGAGCAAGTCGTCGTCTCTGGAGTCACGATCGCGCGCGACGAAGCCAAGGTCACGATCGAGGATCTCCCCGATCAGCCGGGCGTCGCCGCGAAGCTGTTCGCGCCGCTCGCCGCCGGCGGCGTCGTCGTCGACATGATCCTGCAGAACCAGGCGTGGGACGGCACCACCGACATGACCTTCACGGTCCCGCAGGGCGATCGCAAGCGCGCGATCGAGATCCTGCGCAAGGAAGTGCCCGACCTGGTCGGCGCCGAGGGCGAGCGCATCAACTTCGACGACGAGATCTGCAAGGTCTCGGTCGTCGGCGTCGGCATGCGCTCGCACGCGGGCGTCGCGCGCAAGATGTTCGAGCTGCTCGCGAGCGAGCGGATCAACATCCAGCTGATCGCGACGTCGGAGATCAAGATCTCGTGCGTGGTCGCGCGCAAGTACGGCGAGCTCGCGCTGCGCGTCCTGCACGAAGGCTTCTCGCTGCACCTGCCGCCGGCGGAGCGCGCCCAGCTATGACCCGCTGGGAGGACTTCGCGGTTGATCCCGATATCAAACGCGCGGAGGGCCTCCCAGCTCGCGCCTTCACCGAACCGGAGTTCCTCGCCCGCGAGCTCGAGACGATCTTCGAGCGCGCGTGGCTGATCGTCCCCGAGGCGACCGCCGGCGCGCACGGGCAGGAGCTCGACGCGCGCCCGCTGCTGCAGCAAGCGAGCTCGCGCGGATCGCGCGTGCCGATCGGCCAGCTCGGCCGCCCGCTGTTCCTGCAGCGCGGCTGGGAGGACGACGAGCTCCGCTGCTTCGCCAACACGTGCACGCACGCGTGGTATCCGCTGGTGATCGGCGCGTCGCGCGGCCCGACGCTCGTCTGCGCGCAGCACGGCCGCCGCTTCGACTGCGCGGGGAAGTTCGTCTCCCAGCCGGGCTTCCAGGGCATGCCCGACTTCCCGCGCGACTGCGATCACCTCGCGCCGATCGCGATCGCCCCGTGGCGCGGGCTCTTGTTCACGCGCTTCGCGCCGAGCGGCCCGAGCTTCGCCGAGACGATGAAGCCCGTCGACGAATCACTCGCCGCGCTGCCGCCGGAGATGGAGCGCACGTCCGCGCCCGGCGAGGTGCGCGAGGTCGCGGGCAACTGGAAGCAGCACGTGTGGAACTACCTCGATCGGTTCCACATCGCGTTCATCCATCGCGCGCCCGGCGGGCTCGCCGACTACTGCGACCTCGGCAGCTACACGACCGAGATCCACGATCGATCGGTCTTGCAGTGGGTGTACGCGACCAACGCCGAAGACGGCTTCGATCCGTCGCAGGTGCCGGCGCGCTTCCACGACCCGAAGGGCCGGCGCGTCTTCGCGCTGTGGTGGTACGTCTGGCCGAACCTGACGCTCAACTTCTATCCGTGGGGCCTCTCGATCAACGTGTACCAACCGATCGCGGGGCGCCCCGACGCGACGCGCTTCCTCTGGTATCACCTCGTGCTCGATGCCGCGAAGCACGCCGAGCGCGATCGCCGCTGGCTCAGCGCCCAGGTCGACGCCGAGGACATCGACGCGCTCGCGCAGGTGAGCCGCGGCCTGCGCTCCGGCTTCGCGCCGCGCGGACGCTTCGCCCCCGCCGAGGAGAAGGCGGCGCACTGGTTCCACCACGCGGTGAGCCGAGCGATCGCGTAGTCATCGATCGATCATCGCCTGGAGCCACGCGCGCACGGTCGGCGCGCGATCGTGCGCGCCGTGGACGCGCGCGTCGAGCGCGTAGCCGAAGAACGCGGTCTGGTCCTTCGCGATCGCGACGATCAGGAGCCGCCGCTCGCCGTCGTCGAGCGCGCGGCACATCGCCGCGAAGTCGGCGCGCGCGCGGCGCGGGCTCGCGCACTTGGTCGCGTCCGCGAGGTACACGCAGATCGCGGCGCACAACGCGCGCAGCTTCGAATCGGCGGGGAGCTCGTCGAGCGTGCGCTTGGTGAGCCTGCGCCGGCTCGTCTCGTCGTCCCGCCTCTTCGTGGCGTCGGCGATCGCGCCGACCAGATCGTGCTCGGAGTGGCGTCCCTCGAGGAGAAATCCCATCGCCTCCGAGAAGAGCAAGCGGCGCGCCACCGGCGGCGCCAGTCGATTCGCGAGCCTGCGCGGTACCCAGGCGGGTGCACCCGAGCGGCGCCGCAGCGGCATGCTACTCGCGCGGCGGGCGGAGCGCGGTCGCGGGCGCCGGCGGCTCCGGCTCGAGATCGGGCAACAGATCCGACAGCTCGCGCGCGACGCGCCGCGCGCGATGGCGCACGAAGTCGACCGCGTACGGGCCGGTGAAGTAGACGATCAAGACCGCGCCGTACCAGAACGTGTGCGCGAAGAAGTCCGGATCGGCGAGGTCGGCGTGCGACGAGCCGCTGGTCTTCTCGGCGGCGGCGAGCGCGCGCTTGGCGATGAACGGCCAGCGCGCTTCCTCGAGCGCGGCGAGCGGCCGCGCGGCGGCGACGACGTGCCCGCGCAAGACGACCAGCGCGTTGTCGGCGTTCTGCACCGCGGCGAGCGCCGCCAAGAACGATCCGACGCGCTCGGCGACGCGCTCCTTGTGCGTGCCGTGCCCGGGGCGGATCGCGACCTGCGGCAGCGGCTGCTCCCAGCGCCGCGACGCCGCGCGCAGCGACCGCGCCGCGCGCTCGAGCGACGCTTCGATGTCGATCTCGGCGGCGCGCTCGCTGCGCGTCCCGATCTCGATGCGCAGGTACGACGTCTCGCCGAGCGGCACGGTCCGCGACGGCACGCCGCTCTTCTCCTCGGGCGCGTCGGTGATCTCGGCCGACGTGGCGCCGACCTCCGCGACCAGCTCGCGCAGGATCTCGCGGACCTCGCCGTCGAGCTCTAGCACGCGCGCGCGCCCGCCTCGCGCGGCAGCCACGAGGTCGTCACCATCGTCGCCGGCTCGGAGAAGAACAGGTAGTTCGCGGTCGCGGGCTCGGCGCCGAAGCGCGCGGCGTACGATCCGCCGCGGAACGAAGGCGGCGGCGCGCTGATCTCGCCGAAATCGAGGTGCCGCAGATCGTACGCGGGCAAGATCGCGACCAGCCGCTGCATGCGGCGCAGGAGCGGCGCCGAGTACACGCCGGCGCGCGGGCGCTCGCGGATCACGAAGCCGCCGGCGTCGGCGCCGACGTCGATCGCGATCTCCTGCACCGCCGCGAACCGCGCGACGTGCGAGATGCACACGCGCAGGTACGTCTCGCTGATCGATCCGAGGCCGCCTTCCCACTCGGCCGGCGCCGGCACGCCCTGATCGCGGACTTGCACCGCGCACGGCGGGCGCCCGATCGCCAACACATAGATGTAGTCGCACGCCGCGTCAGGACCGCCGGGCACGACGAAGGTCGCGGCGTCGAGCTCGGTCGCCAGCTCGTCGGCGAGCGCCGCGATCTCCTCGAGATCCGGCGCGGTCGATGTATCCGCGCGCTCGCCCCAGGTCTGGGTCGGATACAGGCGATCGAGCGCGTCCGCGACCGCTTCGAGCATCTCGCCCTTGCGGTGATCGCAGCCGCTCTTGCCCTTGCAGTTGGTACATCCGCCCATGCGTCTGGCCACTCTACCACCGGCCCGCAGAAGGGGTTGCACCGCGCCCAACCGCGCGCGAAACCTATCCCGTGGAGATCCCGAACGACGAACGCCGGCTCGAGAACCTGCTCGCGGGGGCCCGGCTCGGGTGCGCCCTGTCGGCGGCGATCGGAGCCGTGTGCTTCGCGCTCGCGGTCGCCTACGAAGGCGTGGTCGCGCGCGCGTTCGCGACGCCCAACCTCTTCGTGATCGCGCTCGGCGTCGTGCCGGCGGGCACCGGCCTCTACATCCTGGTGCGCGCGTTCCTGCGCATCCGCACCCTCGGCCGCTTGATCCGCCGGCCCGAGACGGTCGAGCTCGCCGAGCACGCGATGCGCTGGGGTCGGCCCGCGATCCGCGTGACGTTCTCCGACGGCGCGACCGAGACGCTCTCGACCGGCCGCGGCGATCGCAAGCTCTTGCTCGACGCGATCCGCCGCCGCGGTGTCGCGCGCACGACGCCGACCGCGCGCGTCGTTCGTCGTTAGGCAGCGGTGATACAACCGCGCGCATGGACGCGCACCAGATCCTCGCGACGCTCGAGGCGCTCGATCCGCTCGGCGATCTGCCGCGCACCGGGTGGGTCGTGCGCGGCGTGGTGCCGGCGGAGACGATCGCGTCGCACACGTGCGCGGTCGCGATCTTGGTGGCGATGATCTGCGACGAGCTGCGCGCGACCGGGATCGAAGTGAACGGTGAGCGCGCGCTGCGCATGGCGCTCGTGCACGACGCCCCCGAGGCGAAGACCGGCGACGTGCCGATGCCGCACAAGACGCCCGCGATGAGCGCGGCGCTCGACGAGCTCGAGGCCACGCTCGCCGCGGAGATCCTGACGCCGGCGCTCCATCGCGACTGGAAGCTCCACATGGGCGACTCGATCGAAGCGCGCGTGGTCGCCGCCGCCGACAAGATCCAGATGCTCGCGAAGCTCGCGCTCTACGCGCGGCAAGGACGCGCGACCGGCCCCGCCTTCGACGGCATGTGGGCCAACCCCGCGAACCTGCGCGCGCTCGACCTCGCGCCGGTGCGCGCGCTCTACGAAGCGATCTTCACGCGCGCCGGCCGGCCGTTCGCGCCGGCAATCGGTTAGCGGCCGCGCAGGATGTTGAACGCGATCGGGATCGTCGAGAGGATCCCGATCGCGAGCAGCACGAAGCCGAGCTTGGTGCGCGCGCGTCCGATGTGTTCGGAGGCGATCAGCCCCGCGCCGAACCCGAGCATGCCGCGCGTCGCGGCGACCATCGCGACCTCTGGAGTCGTGAGCATGTGTTCCCGCATGCTCCGAGGCGCTGCATCGGCAGTGCCAGCGGACGATCGTCGTTCAGGCGATCAGCGATTTGAGGACGCTCGCGTCGCCCTCGAGCGCGCAGCGCTGCATGTAGAGATGCAGCCCGCGATCGCCGCCGAGCTCGCCGCCGTCGCCGGCGCGGCCCGGGCCGCCGTGGTTGAGCGCGGGCAGCGCGGTGCCGGGGCCCGGCGACTGCGCGGCCATCTTCGACGAGCCGAGGTAGAGCCGGCCGTTCCAGCCGGCGGCGTCGGCGACCGCGCGCGCGACCCAGTCGCGATCGTCGCCGTAGATCGACGTGACGAGCCCGCCGCCGCCGCGCGCGACCACGGTCATCGCGAACGACGGATCGCCGTCGTAGCGCGCGAGCGTCGCGACCGGCCCGAAGATCTCGTGCGCGTTCATCGCGTCGCACGTGAGCGGCGCGTCGGTGCCGCGCAGGACGGGCCCGAGGAAGAAGCCCTTGCCCGCGGGCACGCCGGTGACCTCGATGTCGCCGGTGCCGCCGAATAGGCTGGTCGTCGCGGCGGCGAGCCGGACGATCCCCGCGCGCACGTCCTTCAATTGCGCGGCGGTCGCGACCGGTCCCATGCGGACATCTTCGCGCGAAGGATCGCCGACGACGATCGCGCCGAGCTTCTCGGCGAGCGCGGCGGCCGCGTCGTCGAAGCGATCGCCGGGCACGAGCACGCGGCGGATCGCGGTGCACTTCTGCCCCGTCTTCTGCGTCATGTCGCGCACGACGTCGGCGACGAACAGCGCCCACGTCTCGCCGCCCGGCTCGACGTCGGGCGCGAGCACCGCGGCGTTCAAGCTGTCGGCCTCGATGTTCACGCGCACGCTCTCGGCGACGACGCGCGGGTGCGAGCGCAGCGCGCGCGCGGTGTCCGACGAGCCGGTGAACGCGAGCACGTCGGGGCCGCGCAGGTGATCGATCAGATCGCCGGCGCCGCCGCACAGGAGCGACAGCGCGCCGCGCGGGACGATCGGCTCGAGGATCTCCATCAAGCGATGGGTGACGAGCGCGGTCGCGGTCGCCGGCTTCGACAGGACCGGCATGCCCGCGAGCAGCGCGCACGCCGCCTTCTCGGCCAGGCCCCACGCCGGGAAGTTGAACGCGTTGATGTGGACCGCGACGCCGGGCCGCGTCGTCCACACGTGCTGGCCGCCCATGCGCGCGGTGCGGCCGACCTGGATCGGCTCGCCGTCGGCCAGCATGCGCGCGCCGCCGAGCCTCGCGCCGAGCTCCGCGTAGTAGGCGAGGGTGCCGCTCGCGCCGTCGACGTCGAACTTCGCGTCGCCGCGCGTGTTGCCGCCGTTCGCGGTCGCGAGCGCGAGCAGCTCGTCGCGCGCGCCGTGGATCGCCTTCGCCATCGCGGCGAGGATCGCGCCGCGCTCCGCGAACGTCATCGCGCGCAGCGCGACGCCGGCTTCGCGCGCGAAGCCCATGGCCTCGCCGAGATCGATCCCGGCGGAGCTGGCCCGCGCGAGCGGCTCCTCGGTCGCCGGGTTGACCAGCACCGTCGGGGTGCCGCCGCCGGTCTGCCAGCGACCGGCCAGGAAGCTCGCGAGCGTCTTCATCGCGCGCACCTTACTACACACGTGCGGGCGCGCTCATGCGATATACCGCGCGTGCGGATCGCGATCGTGATCGTCGTGGCGGCCTCGGCGGCGTGCGGCTCGAAGCGCGACGCGCAAGCTCCGCCGCCGCCCGCGACGATCGTCATCGACGCGAAGGCGGAGCTGCCGCCCGAGGAGCTGCCGCCGCCGCCGATCGACGCGCACGAGGTCCCGTTCGCGCACGATCCGAGCGCCGCGACGCGCTCGCTCGGCGCGGCGCTCGATCACTTCGACCCCGCCGATCAGGCGTCGGTCGATACGGGGCTCGAGGCGCTCGTCGACTGGGCCGGATCCGGATCGCCCTTGCACATCGACTGCAACGCCATCGAAGCGACCGCGATGCTCGCGTCGATGAAGCTCTCCGACGCCGCGCTCGCGAACGCGACCGCGATCGGCGATCCCGACATCCACGCGATCGCGCGGCTCGGCCAGGCGCTGCGCGCCGCCGACAACGATCCGCTCGCGATCGGCACCGGCGTCCACCTCGCGCGATCGATCGCCGAGTGGGCGAAGCGCGTCCACGTCTCGGCGAAGGCCGCGCTCGGCGACGCCGCGGTCGAGCCCGACGTGCTGTTCCGCGTCGCGCGCGCCGATCTGCGCTGCCACCGGCTCGCGATGCAGACGCTCGCCGCCGAGCTCGCGAAGGATCCCGGCAAGCGCGACGATCTCGCCGGCGCGCGCAAGGAGCTCGGGTTGCCCGTCTCCGACGACGTCGTGGGGGACGAGCTCGCCGCGTACGGCGCCTTCCTCGACGGCACCGCGCAGGCGATCGACAGCGCCAAGAGCGATCGCGCGCTGCTCGACGCGCTCGACGCGCGCATCGACGCGAGCGCGAAGGCCGGCGCGCTCACCCGCATCGCCGCGCCGTACGCCGCCAAGATGATCGCGCGCGAGCTGGATCAGTATCGCGCCGCGCTATGATGCGGCCGACGTGGACACGAGCCTGCGCAATCGCCTGCTGGTCGGGTTCCTCGCGCTCTCGATCGTGATCGGCGGCGGCACGATCGGCTACTGGTGGATCGGCGACGGCAAGTGGGAGGTCTGGGACTGCCTGTACATGACGGTCATCACCGTGACGACCGTCGGCTACGGCGAGGTCCTCCCCGGCATGGAGACCACGCCGCACGCGCGCAGCTTCACGATGGTGCTGCTGGTGTTCGGCACCGGAGTGCTGGTCTACTTCGCGTCGACGATCACGGCGTTCATCGTCGAGGGCGATCTCAAGGACATCCTGTCGAAGGCGCGCCTCAAGAAGCGGATCAAACGCATGAAGGACCACATCATCGTCTGCGGGACCGGCTCGACCGGCCGCCACATCGTCGAGGAATTGATCAAGACGCTGCAGCCGGTGGTCGCGATCGATCGCAACCTCGAGGTGCTGAAGGAGATCGCCGACACCAACCCGAAGGCCGACTACGCGTACATCCTCGGCGACGCGACCGACGACGACACGCTGAACGCCGCCGGGCTGACGCAGGCGCGCGGCGTGGTCGCGGCCTTGTCGAGCGACAAGGACAACCTCTACGTGGTGGTCTCGGCGCGCCAGATCAACCCGCAGTGCCGCATCATCGCGCGCTGCGCCGAGCTCGGCCACGTCGAGAAGATCAAGCGCGCGGGCGCCGACGGCGTGGTGTCGCCGAACTTCATCGGCGGCATGCGCATGGCGTCCGAGATGATGCGGCCCGCGGTCGTGCGCTTCCTCGACGAGATGCTGCGCGATCAGCGCGCGATGCGCATCGAGGAGATCACGATCGGCGCCGGCTCGTCGCTCGAGGGCTCGACGCTGCGCGAGGCCGGCGTGCGCGAGAAGTTCGGCATGAGCGTGCTCGCGGTGCGCGAGACCGCGGGCGCGCCCTGGAGCTACAACCCGGATCCCGGCACCACGCTCGGCGCCGGCGTCGTCCTGGTCGTGCTCGGCTCGGCGGAGCAGGTGAAGGATCTCCGCGCCGACGCGACGTCGTAGTAGAACCCGCGCATGGGGCTTTTCGGCAAGCTGTTCGGCGGCGGTGGTCCGCGCAAGCCGCCCGCGTGGGCGAAGGATTGGGACGACGGCGCGCGCTTCGATCGCTGGTGCGACGCCGTCTCGGCCGTGCTCGCCGACGCGGGGCTCGAGATCCCGCCGCACGACGTGCGGACCGGCAGCTTGATGCTCACGCCGAGAGGCGGCGGCCGCGAGTACGAGTGGATCTTCCACGACCTCGCCGCCGCGTGCGCGAAGGCGGACGAAGACGCCTGGCCGTCGATGATCGGCAAGAGCTTCCGCGGCGAAGCCTCCGACGCCGAGGTGCCGGATCTGGATGATGAAGGAGCGCCCGAGAAGAAGGCGTGGGTGATGGGCACGACCGCGTGGGGCGGCGTGATCCTCGAGTGCGGCGCGAGCGAGATGGTGCTCGTCGTGCTGCCGATCCGCGAGCGCGCGCCGCTCGCCGAGCTCCCCGAGTTCCCGGCGGGCTTGATCGGCGCGATCGTCGTCTGCAACGGCGCGGAGCACGGCGTGCTCGACGTGCCGGCGGTCGCCGCCGCCGCCGGGCTCGAGCGCGTCTACGCGATCGACGCCGGCAAGCCGCTCGGCGTGCCCGCGGATCCGCTGCCGGCGGCGCTGCGGCGCGGCCCGCTCACGCTCGGCTCGCACGGCGGCTGCGTCGTCGCGACCTGGGACGACGGCGCGAACGCGCTGGTCGGCGACGTGATCCCGACGTCGCTGCTCTTCGAGCTCGCGCCGCAGCACGCGCTCGGCATGATCCTCGTCGACGAGCTCGATCCGAAGCGGATGTTCGACCTCGAGGGCAAGGTCAAGGCGTACCTGTTCGCGAACGCGCCGCGCGGCGACGCGCGCGCGATGCAGCAGCTGCTCGGCACCATGGGGATCGACGCGATGATCGCGAACGCCGAGCTGACCGAGCCGCGCCGGCTGCGCGTGATCGCGCACATGGCGCTCGGCGAGCTCGACCAGGCCGACGCGCTCGCCAAGGCGACGATCGAGCAAGGCGAGGACGTCGACGACCTCACGTACCAGCGCGCGATGATCGCGCTCATGCGCGGCGACGAGGACGCGGCGCTCGCGCTCCTCGACGAGCTCGACACCGCGCAGGCCCACAACAGCCGCGCCGCGATCTTCGCGCACAAGAAGGATCCGCGCGCGATCGACGAGGCGCGCGCCGCGCTCGACGCGTTGCCCGGCGATGCGATCGCGATCCGCGGCGCGGTCGCGGCGCACGCGCTCACCGGCGACGCGAGCGGTGCGCGATCGATCTTGGAGAAGCACGGCGCCGCGCTGGATCCGATCGTCAAGGCCGACCTCGCGCGCGCGATCGACGATCCGACGCTGATCGACTTCGAGCATCGCTTCCCCGAGCACGCCGCGCTCGTGCTCGAAGCCGTGAAGCCCATGCTCGACGCCAAGCGCTTCGCCGACGCGGAGGTCGCGCTGCGCCGCGCCGCCGCGTGGGATCCGGACAACGCCGGCATCGTCGAGGCGCGCGCTCGATTGACGCGCGCGGCCGACTGACTCACGGCGGCGGCGTCGCGACGCTGGTCCACGTGCCGGTCGTCGCGATCGGGCCGAGCGAGGTCGCGAGCGTCGCGCTCCACAGCCCGCCGGTGACGTCGTCGATCAGGAGATCGCCGTCGGCGTCGGTCGCGTTCGCGGTGCCGGTCCACGTGAGATCGAGGCCGGTGCCGTCGAGCGCGCGCCACCACGCGGTCAGCGCCGGATCGAGCGCGGCGGCCGCGGGCGCGCACGCGCTGCTCGTGCATCCCGCGCCGAGCCCCGCCGCGGGGCAGACGATCAGATCGATCGCGGGACACCCCGAGGATGCGCCGCTCTTCGCCGACGAGAACATCGCCGCGCCCAGCGCGTTCGCGTTCCAACCGGAAGCGGGCCCGTCGGCGAACGCGAGCCCGAGCGCGGAGCCGAGCCGCGCGGTGAAGCCGTGCGCGTCGAGGTGCAAGACGCCGCTCGCGTACGTCCACGACGCCTCGCTCGCGATCACCGGCCGCGCCGAGGCCGCGAGATCGATCGTCTCGCCGGCGGCGATCACGTGCGCGAGCGCTTCGCGGAAGCGACCCGCGCCCACGTCCGCGAGCTGCGAGACGATCGAAGGCGCCAGCGCGTCGGTGCGACCCGCGACCAGCGCCGCGCGCGGGAAGCCGCCCATCGCGATCGCGTCGTCGAGCTTCGCGTCCAAGGACGGCCCGGTGCCCTTCGTCTCGGCGCGGCATCCGTCGCCGCCGAGCGCGCCGCGCGCGTTCTGGATCGTCCCCGCGGCGCCGGTCGGAGTGATCGTCACGCCGTCGAGCGCGCCGTCGTTCGCGAGCGCGTCGACGATCCAATCGAGCGCGAGCTGACCGGCGCCGGCGGGGCAGGCGAGCACGCGCCACGGCCGATCGATCCCGTCGGCGGTCTCCGCCGCGATCGCGGGCGAGAGATCCAGCGACGTCGTCACCGTCGACGATCCGATCGAGAGCGCGCGATCGCCGACCGCGAGCGTCATCGACAGATCGCCGGGCTGCACCTGCGAGCCGACCACCGCCGCGCATCCGTACGCGATCGCCTTCATCGACACCGGATGCACGCCCCACGCGACGATCGTGTAGGCCTCGCCGCTCGGCAGCATCGGCCACTCGACCGCGGCGCCGAACGCCGGCGCGGTGCGCGGCGCGAGGTTCGACGCGGGCAGGTCGTCGGGATCGAGCCCGGCGCACCCGGCGCCGTCGCGATACGCGCGCAGCTCGACGTGATCGATATCGGTGCGCGCCCCCACGTGCAGCGGCGTCACGCGCACGTTGGTGAAGCCCGACGCGGAGACGCTCACGAAGAACGTGGCTTCGGGCGCGTCGCCGGCGTCGACCGTGACCTCGAAGTCGACGCGGGCGGGCCCCGCCGACAGCGTGTTCGTCGACACGCCGTCGCCGTCGGTCGCCGCGGTCGCGACCGCGAGCGTCGCGCCGCCGGTGCCGCGCTCGCCGGCGAGCTTCCACGTCGTCGCCGCGCCGGTGATCGGCGTTCCTTCCGCGGTGACGAGCCGCACGCGCAGATCGATCGACGCGCTCGGCGTGAGCCCGATCGTGTCACCGGGAGGCGTCTGGATCTCGAGCCGCGGCGGCGCGCCGGCGTCGGGAGGCGGCGACGACGAATCGCCGCACGCCGCAACGATCAGGCCGCTAAGAAATACTCCCGCACGCATGAGGCGAATCCAGTGCGATCTCGTCGGACGGATCGGCTAAAACGACCCGTCGAGCATCGCCCGAAACGGGGTCCCGCGCCATGGCCGAGTTCACGCACCTCCACGTCCACACCCAGTACAGCCTCCTCGACGGTGCGATCCGCGTCAAAGACCTCTTCCCGCGCGTGCAGCAGCTCGGGATGGACACGGTCGCCGTCACCGATCACGGCAACATGTTCGGCGCGATCGATCTCTACACCGAGGCCAAGAACGCCGGCATCAAGCTCGTCTTCGGCTGCGAGACCTACGTCGCGGCGACCGATCGCCACGATCGCACCAACCGCCGCAACTACCACCTGATCCTGCTCGCCAAGGACGACGTCGGGTACAAGAACCTCTCGTACCTCAACTCGATGGGGTACCTCGAGGGCTTCTACTACAACCCGCGCATCGACAAGCAGCTCCTCCGCGAGCACAGCGAAGGCCTCATCGGCCTGTCCGCGTGCCTCGGCGGCGAGATCGCGCAGACGATCGAGAAGAACGGCGTCGCCGCGGCCGAAGAGGTCGCGCGCGAGTACGCGTCGATGTTCGCGCCGGGAGACTTCTACCTCGAGCTGATGCCGACCAGGACGCCGGAGCAGGAGACGCTCAACGGCGAGCTGGTCCGCATGTCGAAGAAGCTCGAGCTGCCGCTGGTCGCCACCAACGACTGTCACTACGTCAACCGCGCCGACGCCGCCGCGCACGACGTCTTGATGGCGATCCAGACCGGCAAGTCGATGAAGGACGAGAAGCGGCTCAAGCACTCCGTCGACAGCTACTACCTGAAGTCGCCCGGCGAGATGAACGCCGACTTCAAGGACGTCGGCATCGCGGTCGAGAACACGGTCGACATCGCGAAGCGCTGCAACGTCAAGCTCAAGCTCGATCAGACGTTCCTGCCCAAGTACAAGGTGCCCGACGGCTTCGATCGCGACTCGTACCTCGCCGAGATCGTCGAGAAGGGCCTCGAGCGCCGCTTCGTCGAGCTGCGCGCGCGCGGCGTCGCGTTCGATCCCGACAAGTACCGCGAGCGCGCGAAGACCGAGATCGCCGTCATCCAGAAGATGGAGTTCTCGGGCTACTTCCTGATCGTCTGGGACTTCATCAACTGGGCCAAGGACCACGGCATCCCCGTCGGGCCGGGCCGCGGCTCGGGCGCCGGCAGCGTGGTCGCGTGGGCGATGCGCATCACCGACATCGACCCGCTCGAGTTCAAGCTCCTGTTCGAGCGCTTCCTGAACCCCGAGCGCGTGTCGATGCCCGACTTCGACGTCGACTTCTGCATGAACCGGCGCGGCGAGGTGATCAAGTACGTCGAGCAGAAGTACGGCAGCGATCGCGTCGGGCAGATCGCGACCTTCCACCAGCTGAAGGCGCGCGGCGTGATCCGCGACATCGCGCGCGTGATGGAGATCCCGTTCGCCGAGGCCGACAAGCTCGCCAAGCTCGTGCCCGAGCCGGTGCAGGGCAAGACGCCGCCGGTGCGCGAGGCGATCGAGCAGACCCCCGAGCTGAAGCAGCTCTACAACGAGAGCGCGGTGCACCGCGAGCTGCTCGACATCGCGGCGGCGCTCGAGGGCCTGAACCGCCACGCCGGCATGCACGCCGCCGGCGTCGTGATCGCCGAGGAGCCGCTGTGGAAGTACGTGCCGTGCTTCCGCGGCCAGAACGGCGAGATCGTCACGCAGTTCGCGATGAAGGAGGTCGAGAAGGCGGGCTTGGTCAAGTACGACTTCCTCGGCCTGAAGACGCTCACGGTGATCCAGACCGCCGTGAAGCTGATTAACCAGCAGCGGCCGCCCGGTGAAGAGCTCGACATCGCGCTCATCCCCAAGGACGACGCCGACGTCTACAAGATGATCTCGCGCGGCGACACGACCGGCGTGTTCCAGCTCGAATCGAGCGGCTTCCGCGAGATCTTGAAGAAGCTCAAGCCCGACCGCCTCGAGGACATCGTCGCCGCGGTCGCGCTCTACCGGCCGGGGCCGCTCGAAGGCGGCATGGTCGACGACTTCATCGACCGCAAGCACGGCCGCAAGAAGGTCGAGTACCCGCACCCGTGGCTCGAGCAGGTGCTCGCCGACACCTACGGCGTCATCGTCTACCAAGAGCAGGTCATGCAGATCGCCCAGGTGCTGGGCGGCTACACGCTCGGCGGCGCCGATCTCCTCCGCCGCGCGATGGGCAAGAAGAAGAAGGAGGAGATGGACAAGCAGAAGGCGCTCTTCCTCGAGGGCGCCGCGCAGAAGGGCGTCGACCCGAAGATCGCCGACTCGGTCTTCGAGCTGATGGCGTTCTTCGCCGGCTACGGCTTCAACCGATCGCACTCCGCCGCGTACGGCTGGGTGACGTATCAGACCGCCTGGCTCAAGCACCACTACCCGCACGAGTTCATGGCGGGCTTGATGTCGTGCGACGCCGACAACATCGACAACATCGTCAAGTTCATCGCCGAGGCGCGCGCGATGGGCCTGACCGTCGAGCGTCCCGACGTCAACGAATCGGCGAACGACTTCACGGTCGCCGCGCGCCCGGGCGCGAAGGTGATCCGGTTCGGGCTCGGCGCGGTGAAGGGCGTCGGCGCGACCGCGGTCGAGTCGATCCTGGAGGCGCGCGCGGCCGAGGGGCCGTTCACGTCGCTCTACGACTTCTGCCGGCGCGTCGACACGCAGAAGGCGAACCGCCGCGTGATCGAAGCGCTGATCAAGGCGGGCGCGTTCGACGGTCTCGGCGATCACCACCGCGCGCAGCTGCTCGCGGCGCTCGACACCGCGCTCGAGCGCGGCGCCTCCGAGCAGCGCGACAAGCGATCCGGCCAGACCTCGCTCTTCGGGCTCATCGATCCGCCGAAGGGCGCCGCCGGCGGGCCGCGCCAGGGCGAGACGTACCCCGGCGTCGAGCCGTGGGGCGCGAAGCAACTGCTCGCGTTCGAGAAGGAGGCGCTCGGCTTCTACGTCTCGGGCCACCCGCTCGATCGCTATCGATCGGAGCTGGGTCGCTGGGCCAACGCGACGACCGCCGACTTCGCCGAGGGACGCCGCGCGCCCGGCGAGGCCGGCATCGGCGGCATCGTCTCGCAGTACCGCGAGATGATCACGAAGAAGGGCGACAAGATGGCCCGCTTCGTCCTCGAGGATCAGGCGGGCACGATGGAGGTGGTCGTCTTCCCGAAGACCTTCGAGAAGGTGCGCCACGTGCTCGTCTCCGACGAGCCGATCATCTGCCTCGGCGAGGTCCGCAACGAGGGCACCGCCGAGCAGGCCGACTGGAAGATGATGATGAACGACGCGCAGGTGATGGCGGAGCTGCGCTCCGCGCGCACGACCCGCGTCGAGATCCACCTGAACGCCGACGCGATCACCGACGATCAAGTCACCGCGCTGCGCGGCATCCTCGAGGGCGCGCGCGGCCCCGTTCCCGCGATCCTGCGCCTCACGATCCCGCGCCGCTCCGAGACCGTGATCTCGCTCGGCGACCGCTACCAGGTCGCCCCGACCGACGAGCTGCTCGCCCGGTTGGAGCGGTTGTTCGGGGAGCGGGTCGCCACGTTGGCTTGATGTCTTCGGACATCGACTTCCGTCCTCCGACTTCCGTCCTCCGTACCCAGACAGAGTCGCGGAATCTCTGGGATCCGGAAGACGGAGGACGGAAGACGGAGGTCGAACGTCCTGTCAGCGGCGGCCATTGGTACAAGGTCTGTCCCGCGCAGAATGCTGTTCCCACCTCGGCGCCACTTGGCTACATTGCGGCGGCCTGGGAGGGGTCCCGGCAGAGGAGTACCGGATGCGTCAGCCGCAGTCGCTCGCGCTTGCCTTTGTCGTTTCGCTGGTTTTCGGCGCGTGCGCCCAAGGCGTCAGCGACGGTCCAGGCACTCATCCGGACGCGCACGTCAACTCGGGCGGGCCCGACGCGAACTTCAACCAGCCCGCCGACGCGCCGCCGTTCTCGACGCCGGACGCGTTCGTGCCGCCGACCGCCGACGCCTTCGTGCCGCCGACGATCGACGCGCCCGGCGGCGGCGGCAGCTGCACCGACTCGACCGAGTGCGCGAACCAGAACCCGCTCACCTGCTGCTACCAGAACGCGTGCGTCGTCGGCGTCGACTTCGGTCCGCCGATCGGCTGCGTCCCGCTCAACTGACTCAGTACCAGCGCACGACGTGATAGCCGTGCCCGTTGCGCGGCCGCTCGAACGCGAACATCTCCGGCGAGCGCGCGAGCGGGTCGTTGCGGAGCGCGGCGTAGCCGCCGCCGTCGTCGCTGCCGAGGAACTCGGCCTTGATGCCGGTGAGCCCGCCCGGCCACTGCAGATCGGCGGGCAGCGGCGGCAGCCGGAACGCTTGATCGCCCGGCGGCGCGATCACGATCCACGAGCCCTTCACCGCCGGTGACAGCTCGAGCGCGATCGCGACCGGCGCGATCACGCCGCCCGCCGCCTTCCACGTGACGTCGCCTTCGGGCGAGAGCGTCACGTCGGTCACCGCCGGCAACGTCACGTCCTTCAGGTCGATCGACGCGTTCGGATTGGCGAACGACACCGTCGCCTTCTCGAACGGCGCGCCGCCCTTGGTCGCCGCGATCTCGACGTCGAAGGACGCCACCATGTCGAAGTTCCCCCGATCGGCGCCGACGATCGTGACCGCGCCGTCGCTGATCGTGTTGGCCCAGTAGCTCGGGATCCGATGCGGGCCCGCGAACAGCGTCATCGTGCCGTCGCCTTGGATCCACGGGACGCCGCCGGCGGTCAGCGTGAAGTCGGTCGTCGCCGACAGCGACCGCCACGTGTACCCGGTCAGATCGATCGTCTTCGCGAGCGCGACGCCGTCGGCTTCGAAGTACTGCGCGTCGCCGGTCTCGGGGTACGCGACGACGAAGAGCGAGTCGCTCGCCGCGCCGAGCGTGCGATAGCCCGGGAGATGCGGCGGCGATCCCGAGGCGGGCGCGCCGCCGAACGCGTAGCGGCCGTAGACGCTGTACGAGACGGCGTTCGGCAAGGGCGGCAGCACGAACGCGACCTCGTCGACGTTGCCGTAGTCGTCCGCCGCGCCGTAGCCCATGTGGAGGTGATCGCCGGGCTCGACCGCGACGAACGTGGACATCTCGCTGCTGCCGGTCCGCGCGATCGTGACCGCGCCGCCGCTCGGGGCGTCGCCGGTCACCGAGAACTGCGCGCTCGCGACGATCGTCGTGCGCGACAAGAGCGCGCCCGCGGGATCGTAGAAGAGCACGACGTCGCCGACGAGCAGGCCGTCGACGGTGATCGCCGAGGACGCCGCGTCCGGCGCGGGCGCCGCGTCGGGCTCGGACGGCGAGGGCGAGCCGCACGCGGCGGCAAGAACCGACAACGAGAGGGCGAGGGGCTTCATCGCGCGATCTACGTAGCAACTCACGCGCCCCGTGCGTGAGGGCATAAGTCGGCTACGTCAGTCGAGACCGAGCTCTTCGAGCGCGTCTTCGTCGAGCCCGAAGAAGTGCGCGGTCTCGTGCAGCACGGTGATGCGGATCTGCTCGCGCAGCTCGTCCGGATCGCCGGCGCTCTGCTCGAGGTTCGTCTGGAACAGGTGGATGTCGGTGAGCGACGGCGCGCCGCCGACCGAAGACTCTTCGGGGAGCGGCGTCCCCGTGAACAACCCCAGCACGCGCGGATCGACGCCGTCCTTGATCATGTCCTCGCTCGGCAGATCGTCGACGAGGATCGGCACGTTCGCGAGCTTCGCCTGCGCCTCGTCGGGGAGCTCCGCGAGCGCCTCCGAGGCGATCTTCTCGAACTCCTCGTGCGAGAGGTGCCACTCGGGCGCGGGCGCGGCGGCGTCGCGGCGGCGCGTCTCGAGCCACGCCTGCGCGCGCGCGGCGCCGTCGCCCTGCGCCTCGCGCGCGAGCCCGATGCCGTACCACGCGTCGGCGCCCCACTCGTCGTCGTCTTTCAGCTTCTCCCACCACGTGATCGCGGTCGACGGATCGTCGGCCTCCATCGCGGCGTCGGCGATCTCGTCGATCGCCTGCGGATCGTCGATCGCGGAGGTGTCGAGCTCGCGCATCGCCTCGCGCGCCTCGTCGGTGCGGCCGAGCGCGCCGAGCGCGCGCACCTTGAGCTGGATGCCCTCGATCAGCTCGTCGTCCTCCTCGACGCGCTCGAGCGCGAGGTCAGCCGACTTCAAGGCCGCCTCGGCGTCGTCCATGGAATAGAGCGACGTCGCCGCGGCATGGAGATGAGGAACGGGATCATCGGGATGCGCCTCGGCCAACTTCGCGTAGATCGCGAGCGCGCCCTCGGGATCGCCGCCGAGATCGAGCAGCGCCGCGTCGAGCAGCATCACGCCGGCGTCGTCGCGCGAGATCTTCTTCGCTTGCTCGAGCGCACGGGCGGCGGCGGGGAGGTCGCCGTCGTCGAGGGACGAGAAGCCACGTTCGACGAGGGACTGCAGGCGATCGGCGCGCGACATGCGCGCGTTATAGCGCAAGCCCACGTCGGAGGTTATCGTCGATGGCGCATGCGCTTCGCCTTCGTCCTCGCCGCCGCGGTGCTCGTCGCCGGGTGCCCGCGCCACGTGCGCCACACCCTGGTGCCGTCGGTGCCCGAAAACGGCGACGCCCACGCGCGCAAGCGCTACGAGGAGGCGCGCGCGAAGTTCGAGCGCGATCGCTCGGGCGGCGAAGAGATGGCGGCGATCGCGCGCGACTACCCGAACGATCCGGTCGCGCCGTTCGCGCGCCTGTACGCGGGCATCGCCGACGTCGACAAGGGCGATTATCCGCACGCGGAGGGCGAGCTGTCGGCGGTGGTCGCCGACGAGCAGGCGGACGATGGCCTGCGCACCCGCGCGTCCTTGTTCCTCGGGATCGCCGACGCCTATCTCGGCAAGCCGGCCGACGCGTTGCCGCTGCTCGCGAAGGGTGAGAAGGCGATCGAGAACGACGGCGAGCGCGGCGAGTGGACGGCGGCGACCGCGACCTCGACGGCGTCGAGCGCGCGCCCGCTCGACGCGCTCGCGTGGATGGATCGATGGTGGGCGATCGCGCGGCCGAACGAGCGCGGCTACATCTTGGCGCGCGCGGGCGAGATCGCCGGCGCCGCGCCCGACGAGGCGATCGTGCCGGCGTGGCAAGCGCTCGAGCATCGCGACTCGGTCGCCGCCGCGGTGCTCGGCCCGCGCGCCGCCCTAGCGACCCACGACGCCCATGTTCGCGATCAGGCGAACGAGGCGCGCGCCAAGGTCGGCCTGCCGCCGATCCCCGCGATCGCGATCGCGAACGGCGGCGGCCAGGAGGGGCGCATCGGCGCCGCCCTGCCGATGACCGGCAAGCAGGAGCGCCTCGGCGAGCAGACCGTGCACGGCTTCGCGATCGCGGCCGGCGCGCTCGGCGGACCCGGCGCCGCGAACGTCGACGTGCGCGACGTGCCGACCAAGGACGCCGCCGCCGCCGCGGTCGACGCGCTCGCCGGCGACGGCGTGATCGCGATCGTCGGGCCGATCGACGGCGACTCGGTCGACGCGGCCGCCGCGCGCGCCGCCGCGCTCGCGATCCCGCTGCTCTCGCTCAACGCGCGCGCCGAACAGCGCAGCGCGCAGCCGTTCGTCTTCCACGTGATGCACTCGGCCGAGGCGCGCGCGCGCACGCTCGCGCGGCGCGCGTCGAACGCGGGCGTGAAGAAGATCGCCGTGCTCGCGCCCGACTCCGGCTACGGCAAGGCGATCGCGAAGGCGTTCACCGACGCGTACGCGGCCGCCGGCGGCACCGTCGTCACGCGCGTCGATTTCCCGGCGGCGACCAACTCGTTCGCGACCGTCGTCGGCAAGCTCGGCAGCGGCTGGGACGCGGTCTTCATCCCGACCGACGCGAACCAGCTCGAGCTGATCGCGCCCGCGCTCGACGCCGCCGGCCTGATCCCGCGCCCGCTCGGCGCGAAGAAGGTGAAGGGCGGCCGTCCGATCCTCGTGATCACGACCGCCGAGGGCGCCGGCCCCGAGCTGATCCACAACGCCGGCCGCCATCTCTACGGCGCGTGGCTCGCGCCCGGCTTCTACCCGGACGCCACCGACCCGCTGATCTCGGACTACGTCGCGCGCTACCTCGCGGCCTTCAACAAGGCGCCGACCGCGCTCGACGCCTACGCCTACGACGCCGCGCTCGCGATCGCCAAGACCGGCGCGACCTCGCGCGGCGAGCTCGCCCAGCGCCTCGCGGGCGCGAAGATCACCGGCGTCACCGGCGAGCTCCGCTTCGACGGCGATCGCCGCCGCGCCGACGACGGCGTCCTGTTCGTCGTCGAGGACGACGGCCAGGGCGGCGCGCGCGTCAAGGCCGTGCGCTAGGCCGGCTAGGGCAGGCGCGCGCGCACGTCGGCGCGCATCGCGTCGGTGCGCGCCGGATCGGTCGAGAGGATCGTGATGCGCGTGCCGCCGTCGATGTCGGTCACCGTGATCATCGTGTCGATGTGGATCACCGGGCAGTGACCGTGGGTGCCGGGCCCGCCGTGCTCGCCGGTGTGGACCACGTGCTCGTCTTCACGCGGCACGCCCATCCTCGACTGCACGAGCGCCGCGTCGCGGATGTCCTGCTGCGCTTTCGGATCCGCGGCGGTGATCGCGAGCGCGATCCCGCCGTCGACGTCGGTGGCGACGGTGCGTGCGCCCGCGACCGCCGACGGGCAGTTGATCATGCCGCGCTCCATCAGCCCGGTCGGCGCTCCCATCGCGGGGGCCGGGCGGGAGGACGGCGCGCCGCACGCGGCGATCGCGACGACGACGAGGAGCGTGTTCCGCATGAACGCCGGTACTGCGACGCGCATGCCAGCGAAACGCGTATGCGATCGCGCGCGACCGCGCAGGGCCTGCGCCGCGCGCGCAGGCGCGCGAGATGCTTGCGCCGCCGTCGGGGGGCACGTACAACCCGCGGGATGCGTTACTCGCGCGCGTTCATCCCGACCCTCAAGGAGAAACCGGCCGACGCGGAAGTCGTCAGCCACGTGTTCATGGTGCGCGGCGGGTTCATCCGCCAGCTCGCCGCGGGCATCTACAACTTCCTCCCGCTCGGGTGGCGCGTGGTCCGCAAGATCGAGGAGATCGTCCGCGAGGAGATGGATCGCGCGGGCGCGCAGGAGGTGCTGATGCCGGGCGCGGTGCCGGCCGAGCTCTGGATCGAGTCGGGTCGCTGGAAGGTCTACGGCCCCGAGCTCCTGCGCTTCAAGGATCGCAAGGGCGCCGAGTTCTGCATCGGCCCGACGCACGAAGAGGTGATCGTCGAGATGGTGCGGCGCGACACCGCGAGCTATCGCGAGCTGCCGAAGAACCTCTACCAGATCCAGTCGAAGTTCCGCGACGAGAAGCGGCCGCGCGCCGGCCTCATGCGCGGGCGCGAGTTCATCATGAAGGACGCGTACAGCTTCGACCGCGACGAGAGCGGCGCCTTGCGCGCGTACGACTCGATGTACGAGGCGTACGGACGCATCTTCCGTCGCTGCGGGCTCGACTTCCGCGCGGTCGAGGCCGACACCGGCGCGATCGGCGGCTCGCGCTCGCACGAGTTCCAGGTGCTCGCCGAGAGCGGCGAGGACGCGATCGTCTCGTGCGACAACTGCGACTACGCGGCCAACGTCGAGCAGGCGGAGTACGCGCGGCCGACCGAGCCGAGCGTCACCGGCGGCGGCGCGCTCGAGACCGTCGACACGCCCGCGCAGAAGACGATCGAGCAGGTCACCGCGTTCTTGAAGGTGCCCGCCAAGCAGCTGATCAAGACGCTCGTGTACGTCGCCGACGGCCAGCCGGTCGCGGCGCTCGTCCGCGGCGATCGCGCGCTCAACGAGGTCGCGCTGAAGAAGGCGATCGGCGCGCAGCAGATCTATCTCGCGCGCGACGCCGAGGTGAAGGAAGCGACCGGCGTCGACCCCGGCTTCGTCGGGCCGGTCGGCTTGAAGATCCCGGTCTACGCCGACTGGGAGCTCGAGGGCGCGACCGGCGCGATCGCCGGCGCGGGCGAGGCCGGCAAGCACGTGAAGAACGTCGATCTCGCGCGCGACGTGGTGGTCACCAAGCTCGCGGGGCTCCGGCTCGCCGAGGCCGGCGATCTGTGCCCGCGCTGCAAGAAGGGCCACTTCCGCCCGTTCAAGGGCATCGAGGTCGGCCACGTCTTCTTCCTCGGCACCAAGTACTCGGCGCCGATGCACTGCGAGTTCCTCGACGAGGACGGCTCCAAGAAGCCGATGGTGATGGGCTGCTACGGCATCGGCATCACGCGCATCGCCGCCGCCGCGATCGAGCAGAACCACGACACCAACGGGATCGTGTGGCCGATGTCGATCGCGCCCTACGAGGTCGAGATCATCGCGCTGCAGAACGACGCCGAGGTGCGCAAGGCGGCCGAGAGCCTCTACGCGGAGCTCACCGCGCGCGGCATCGAGGTCCTCTACGACGATCGCGACGAGCGCCCGGGCGCGAAGTTCAAGGACGCGGATCTGATCGGCGTGCCGCTGCGGGTCGCGATCGGCGCGCGGTCGCTCAAGGAAGGCAAGCTCGAGCTCAAGTGGCGCAAGGACAAGGATCCGACCTTGATCCACGCCGCGGGCGCGCCCGAGGAGGTCGCGGGCCTGGTCGCCGCCGAGAAGCAGCGCCTGCGCGCGAAGGCGGACGCGTGACGTTCGAGGTCGGCAACCGCTTGATCGCCGCGCTCGACGTCGACGATCGCGCGAAGGCCGACGCGCTCGCGGCGACGCTCGGCGACGCCGCCTCCTTCGTGAAGATCGGGCTCGAGCTGTTCTGCGCGACCGGCCCCGCGATCGTGCGCGACTACGCGTCGGCGCGCCGCCGCGTGATGCTCGACCTCAAGCTGCACGACATCCCCGAGACGGTCGCGCGCGCGACCGCGCAGGTCGACGCGCTCGGCGCCGAGCTGCTCACGGTCCACGCGAGCGGCGGCCGCGCGATGCTCGAGGCCGCCGCCCGCGCCGCGAAGCGCACGCGCATCCTGGCGGTGACCGTCTTGACCTCGCTCGGCGACGCCGACCTCGACGCGATCGGCGTGCGCGATCGCGCGGCGGCGCAGGTCGTCAGGCTCGCGACCCTCGCGAAGGAGAGCGGCTGCGCGGGCGTCGTCGCGTCGCCGCACGAAGCGCGCGCGATCCGCGACGCGCTCGGCGCCGGCTTCTTGATCGTCACGCCCGGCGTGCGGCCCGCGGGCGCGGACGCGGGAGATCAGAAGCGCGTCACGACGCCGAAGATGGCGCGCGACGCCGGCGCCGATCTCGTCGTCGTCGGGCGCCCGATCCGCGACGCGCACGATCCCGCCGCCGCCGCGCGCGCGATCGCGAGCGAGCTGGCGTAGATCATGGCGTCGAGGCGCGTGTATGGCGTCGGTCCGGTGCGCGAGCTCGTGCGCGCGCGCGCGAAGACGATCGCGGTCGTCTACGTCGATCCGGGCCGCGCCGACAAGCACGACGATCCGGTCGCGCAGCTCGTCAAGGAGGCGCGCACCGCCGGCGTGCCGATCGAGCTGCGCTCGCGCACGCAGCTCGACGCGATGTCGGACCCCGACGCGCGCCATCAAGGCGTGATCGCGGTCGCCGGTGAGCTCGCGTACGCGGAGCTCGACGACATCGTCGCCGCCGCGGCGAGCCGCAACGAGCCCGCGCTGGTCGTCGCGCTCGACGGCGTGCAAGACCCGCACAACCTCGGCGCGATCCTGCGCAGCGCGTACCTGCTCGGCGCGCACGGCGTGCTCGTCCCCGAGCATCGCGCCGCGCACGTCACCGCCGCGGTCACCAAGGCGAGCGCCGGCGCGAGCGAGCTCGTGCGCATCGCGCAGGTCAAGAACCTCGTGCGCGCGCTCGGCGAGCTGAAGGACGCCGGGCTCTGGCTCGCCGCGGTCCACGACGATCCCGCCGCGCGCCCCCTGCAAGAGCTCGACGGCACGATGCCGCTCGCGCTCGTCCTCGGCGGCGAGGGGCAGGGCGTGCGCACGCTGGTCGCGCGCACGTGCGACTTCCACGCGGTCATCCCGATGAGCGGCCGCGGCGTCGGCAGCTTCAACGTCTCGGTCGCCGCCGCGATCGCGTTGTACGAAGTGGCACGGCAGCGCGCCGCGCGCGCGCCACGCTGACCGCGATCGCGATCGCGATCACGCGAAGACGCGGCAGCGCGCGGCACGCGCCGCGTGGCATGCGCGTTGCTCATGCCGGCGCGCATGCAACGCATGCTCGTCTTCGCCGCGCTGGTCGCGGCATCTTCCACAGGTCGCGACGCGCGCGCCGGCGCGCGCGTCGGCATCGAGCTCGGTCGTAGCCTCGCCGGCGTCGACGGACCGGGCCTGCGCCTCGATCTCGGCGGGATCCAGATCGAGGGGCTCGTCTCGGGCTTCTACTATCGCCAGGCGGATCAGGACACCGCGCGCTCGCTCGAGCTCGAGGCGCGCACGATCGTCCTGCTCCGTCGCTTCGACGACGGGTTCGTCGGGCTCGTCGGCGGCGTCGCGGCCGCGATCGGCGATCACCGCGCGTCCGCCGTCGAGGGCGGCCTCCACGCCGAGTGGGTCGCCGTGCCTTCGGTCTCGCTCGGCTTCGAGGTCGGCGTCCAACACGCGTGGGGCAGCGAACCCACCACCACGCTCGCGCCGGCCGCCGGCGCGACCTTCACGTTCTGGTTCTGAGGTGATCATGCGCATTCGAACGATCTCGATCTGCCTCGCCGCGTCGCTCGGGCTCTCGACCGTCGCGCGCGCCGACACCCGTCTCGGCCTCGGCGCCGCCGCGAGCGCCGAGGCGCGCGGCCTGTCCGCCGACCTCGCGCTCGATCACGTCCTCGTCGAGGCGACGCTCGGCGGATGGGCGACCACGTACGCGTCCGGCGATCACGTCAGCGTCACGCGCGCGTCGATCGGCGCGCTCGTGCCGGTCGCGAAGCGCGATCGCGCGACGCTCTACGCCGGCCTGCGGCTCGACGCCCTGCGCATGGATCCGGCGAACCCGCCGGGCACGCTCACGACCGAGCCGCTGCTCGCGGCGCCGCTCAGGATCCAGCTCGACGTCACGTCGTGGCTCTCGGTCGACGCCGAGGCCGCGATCGTCCTCGTCCGCGCCGGATCGAACGTGCAGGGCGGTCAGGTCGTCTCGCCCAGCGCGGGCTTCACGGTCTGGTTCTGATCACCACGGCATCGGCGCGATCATGTCGTCCGCCGACGCGACCGGCTCGGCGCGCACGAGCGCGGCGTATTCTTCCTTCGCCGCGTTGAGCGCCTCGCCCGCCTGATCGAGCGACTTGCGGGCGAGCGCGACGCGATCCTGCGCGCGGAACCACGCGTCGCGCGCGTTGTTGAGCTGCGCGTGGTACGGCGAGGTGTCCATGCCGTTGTCGTCGCCGGCGTGGAAGTCGACCGCCTCCGCGCGCGCGAGCTGCAGGTCGCACTGGATCACCGCGATGTGCGCGCGCGCGGCGTCGAGGCGCTGCTCGCGCCACGTGATGTTCGCGCGCTGCCAGGCGGCGCGCGACGCGTCGACCTTGCCGAGCGCGTAGCCGTACATCGGATCCGACGGCTTGCCGAGCGAGGCCTGCGGCTGACGCGCCTTGTCGAGCTCCCGCTCCGCGGCCATCACGTCGCCGTTGGCCTTCGACAGGTCGTCCTGGTGCGGGCCGTCGATCGACTGCCGCTCGTTCGGCGGCACCGTCTGCCACCGCGCCTCCGCCACCGTCTGCATCCGCGCCCCCGCACAACCCGCCGCCACCACGAACGAAAGTCCGAGCATGAGTCCACGCATGGACCCATGGTCCCCCGCGCGACGGGTAGCTGTCCGTCGTGGACCTCGCAATCGAAACGCCGCGCGTACTGTGGGTCGGACGCCGAGATCAGCGCCCGTTGACCTTCTCGAGGAACGACGCTTTCAGAAGCTTTTCGCCGTGTCCCGGGAAGAACGCGAGGGCCGAATCACCGACCATGCGTACGACCTCGCCCTCTCCCCACTGCGCATGTCGGACGAGGTCGCCCTTGAGCAGCGTGCCGGGCGACGTCGTGCGCCGCGACCGTTCGATCTTGAGCGCGCGCGGGCGCGCGGCCCGTTGCGCGCGGCGCGCCATCGCCTCCTCGAGCAGCGAGCGGCGGTGCGAGGCGCTGTCGTTCGGATCGATCGGGGCGGTCGGCGCCGCGGGCGGCGGGCGGCGGATCGCCGGCGACGAGCCGGTCGCGATCGCGTGCTCCTGCGCCTGCTTCTGCGCGCGCATGCAGTTGTCGCATTGCCCGCACGGCTCGCCGTCGGTGTAGCCGAAGTACGTGACCAGCAAGCGCGTGCGACAGAGATGCGACTGCGTGTAGCGGAGGATCGCGGCGAGCCGCGCGCGATCCTGCGCGCGCTTCTGCTCGTAGCGCGTGGTCGCGCGCGCGAGCTCCTCGATCGACGGCGGCACGTCGGTCAGCGGCGCGAACCGCGCGCCGGGCGCCTCCGCCGCGAAGCCGACCTCCTTCAGGAACGACAAGACGACGCGCGCCTTCTTCGCCGGCGCGTCGGCGCGCTCCGCGATGTCCTTGAGCGGCACGAAGGTCGACTCGTCCGGATCGCCGCCGACCGGCGCGTCACCGCGACGATAGACGGCGATCAGCGCCTCGGCGACCGCGCGCGTCTGCTCCGGCGTCGGATAACGCCCGCCGAGGAAGAAGCTCTGGATGCGCTTGTCCTCGGGCTGATAGAGGAGGACGCAGTTCGCCGGCCGGCCGTCGCGGCCCGCGCGGCCCGCTTCCTGGTAGTAGCTCTCGAGCGAGCCCGGGAAGTTGTAGTGGATGACGAAGCGGATGTCCTGCTTGTCGACGCCGAGCCCGAACGCGTTGGTCGCGACCATGATGCGCGGGTCGCCGTGGTCCATGAACGCCGACTGCACGCGCTCGCGCTCCTTCGCGCGCATGCGGCCGTGGTAGCGCCCGCACTCGATCCCGGAAGACGCGAGGAAGTCGGCGAGCGCGTCGACCGCCTTCACGGTCGCGGCGTAGATGATGCCGCAGCCGCTCTGTCGATCCAGGAGCCGCAGCAAGAGCGCCTGCTTCTTGCGCTCGGTCGTCGCTTGGATGACGTGATAGCGCAGGTTCGGGCGATCGAGCCCGATGTCGATCACGCTCGCTTCGGGGATGCCGAGCTGCGCGAGGATGTCGTCCTTGACCTTCGGCGGCGCCGTCGCGGTGAGCGCGAGGATCGGCGGACGGCCGAGCGCGCGCACCGCGTCGCCCAAGCCCAGGTAGGCGGGGCGGAAGTCGTGTCCCCACTGCGAGATGCAGTGCGCTTCGTCGACGACGAAGAGCGCGACGCGCACGCCCGCGAGCCGCTCGCGGAAGCGAGGCTCGCCGAGCCGCTCCGGCGTCACGTACGCGATGCACGGGCGCCCGTCGGAGAGGCGCGCGAGCGCGGCCTGCTCGTCGCGCGGCGACAGCGTCGAGTCGAGGCGCAGGACGTCGATCTCGAGCTGCGCGAGCTTGTCGTGCTGATCCTTCATCAGCGCGATCAGCGGCGACACGACGAGCGTCACGCCGTCGAGCTCGAGCGCCGGCAGCTGATAGCAGAGCGACTTGCCGGCGCCGGTCGGCATGATCGCGAGCGTGTCGATCGCGGCGATCACGTTCCGGATCGCGAGCGCCTGGCCCGGGCGGAACGCCTCGATGTCGAAGCGATCGCGCCCGACCTCGAGCATGTGCGCGTCGAGCTTCTCGACGTCGAGGTCGGCGAGCTCGATCACTTCCTCTTCGACCAAGACCTCGCCGGTCGGCTCGTCGGCGCGCAGCGCCTCCACCTCGCCGGTGCCGCGTCCGATCGCCTGAACCGCCTGCATCTGCGATGTGCCCGTCGCCATGCGCGAGCGCACCGCGCGATCAGCGGCGACCGGAGCTTCCACGACGCCGTCTGGAAGATCCGTCTCGTCGGATGTTCTTCCAGCCATAAAGGCGACGTTCGCTCAGGATCCGTGGGCTGGCAAGTGGAACGTTGTCGACATCGTCTGCCGTGTCGGCTTCAGTACGGTCGACAGGTCGGATGATCTTGACCCCCAAACTCACGCGTGCTGAATAGTGAGCGCTCGCGTCACGTTCTCACTCTTGAAAGGTGCGATCGCCATGACACTTTCTCGTCGCCGCGTCGCCGTCGTAGGCGCCACGGGCCTCGCCGGGCAGCAGTTCCTCGCCGCGCTCGCGGACCATCCCTTCTTCGAGGTGACGGGTCTTGCCGCTTCGAGCCGCTCCGCCGGCAAGCTCTATCGCGACGCGATCCGCGCCGACAACGGCAACGTGCAGTGGTACGCGAACGCGCCGCTCGCGCCGCAGCTCGCGTCGATGAAGGTCGAGGACTCCGCGGAGCTCGACGCCTCGCGCTTCGATCTGATCTTCACCGCGATCGAGGCCGCGCCCGCGAAGGAGCTCGAGCCGAAGTACGCGAAGACGACGCCGGTGATCTCGACCGCGTCGGCGTTCCGCTACGAAGACGACGTGCCGCTGCTCCTCCCCGGCGTGAACATGGAGCACGCGTCGATGCTGAAGGCGCAGGCGCAGGCGCGCGGTTGGAAGGGCTTCATCGCGCCCAACCCGAACTGCACGACGGTCGGCCTCGCGTTCTCGCTCGCGCCGCTGCACAAGGCGTTCGGCATCAAGCGCGTGCACATGGTGTCGATGCAGTCGGTCTCGGGCGCGGGCCGCTCGCCGGGCGTGATCGCGCTCGACATCCTCGACAACTTGATCCCGCACATCCCGAAGGAGGAAGAGAAGGTCCAGAAGGAGACCAAGAAGATCCTCGGGACGTTCGCGAACGGCGCGCTCGCGCCGGCCGAGTTCCCGGTGTCGTGCACCTGCACGCGCGTCGCGGTGCTCGAGGGCCACACCGAGGCGGTGCACGCCGAATTCGCGAAGGACGCGAGCGAGCAGGACATCGTCGCCGCGTGGAAGAGCTTCGGCGAGGAGTTCGTCGCGCAGAAGCTGCCGAGCGCGCCGCCGCACCTGATCCACGTCCACGACGATCCGTTCCGTCCGCAGCCGCGCCTCGATCGCGACATGAACGACGGCATGACCACGGTCGTCGGCCGCCTGCGCAAGGACGACGGCACGCCGCGCGGCTGGAAGTGGGTCCTGGTCTCGCACAACACGAAGATGGGCGCCGCCAAGGGCTGCATCCTCGTCGGCGAGCACCTCGCGCACGCCGGCTTCGTGCCGGCGAAGTGACGATCAGGCCGCCGACGACAGCTTGATCCGCAGGTGCGCGAGCAGCGCCGGATCGACCTGCGCGAGCTCGGCCGGATCGGGATCGACGATCAAGCCGCGGCAGCCGGCCGCGCCGCATCCGCACGGCTCCGCCGCGATGCCGATGAAGGCGTAGTCGTAGGTCAGCTCTTCGCCGACCGCGATGTCCCGGCGCGCGACCCACCACGCGCGCAGCTCGCGCGTCTCGCGATCGTAGGTCGACTCGACGAACGTGTTCGGCTCGCACGAGTGGTTGATCCAGCGCGTCTGGTCCGCGAGGTCGAGGAAGACGAGGCCCGCCGACGGATCGTCGTCGTCCTTCGGCACGACCAGCGCGTAGGTGTCGTCGAACTCCGCGCCTTCGTCGTACACGACGCCGTCGGCGTGGACGACGACCTCTCCCGCTCGGAACGCACGCGTCGTGGTGACGCCGTAGCCATGGATGCTGGAGATCCCGACGCGCAGTCCTTCGAGCGGAGGCACGCTCGGTATCTTCCAGATCTACGAGCCGCTTTCAAGCGTGCGCGTGTGACACAACGGGGCGCGCCGCGTCTTTCGCCTCTCGGCGAGAGGAGGGCATACTTCGCACGTGGGTAAACGCATCGGCATCCTCACAGGCGGCGGTGACTGCCCGGGCTTGAACGCGGTGATCCGCGCGGCGACGCTCGCCGCGCGCGGCACCTACGGCTGGGACGTCGTCGGGATTCGCAACGGCTTCGAGGGCCTCTACGAGGAGGAGTACTTGGAGCTGACCGAGGCCTCGGTCTCGCAGCTCCTCGCGCGCGGCGGCACCGTGCTCGGCTCCTCGAACCGGGCCAACCCGTTCGCGTATCCGCTCAAGCTGCCCGACGGACGGGTCGAGGTCCACGACGTCTCGCAGCGCTGCCTCGCCAACCTGACGCGGCTCGGGCTCGAGGGCCTGATCGTCGTCGGCGGCGACGGCACGATGTCGTTCTCGCAGAAGTTCCTCGCCAAGGGCGCACGCATCGTCGGCGTACCGAAGACGATCGACAACGACCTCGAGGCGACCGACTACACGGTCGGCTTCCAGACCGCGGTCGAGGTCGTCACCGAGGCGATCGAGCGCCTGCACACGACCGCCGAGAGCCACGAGCGCATCATGATCGTCGAGGTCATGGGCCGCTACGCCGGCTGGATCGCGCTGACCTCGGCGCTCTCGGGCGGCGCGCACGTCTGCCTGATCCCCGAGATCGAGTACGACCTCGACAAGGTGATCGACGCCTTCCACCGCCGCCATGGGCGCGGCGTGTCGTACTCGATCGTGGTGGTCGCCGAGGGCGCCAAGCCGAAGGGCGGCTCGTACGCGGTCGTCGAGAAGGGCGACGCGACCAAGCAGGAGAAGCTCGGCGGCGCCGGCCCGCGGCTCGCCGAGGCGATCATCGCGCGCACCGAGTACGAGGTCCGCTCGACCACGCTCGGCCACATCCAGCGCGGCGGCTCGCCGTGCGCGTTCGATCGCGAGCTCGGCACGCGCTTCGGCGTGATGGCCGCCGACCTGATCGCGCAGAAGCAGTTCGGCTACGTCGCCGCGCTCGAGGCGGGCAAGCTGGTCGCCAAGCCGATCGAGAAGGCGATCAAGAAGCTGAAGCTGGTCGATCCCAACGGCGAGCTGGCCAAGACCGCGCGCGCCGTCGGGATCGAGATGGGCGAATGAGCGGCGGAGGCGTGGGGCGCGGGGAAGCACTCACGCCGGAGCCGCCGGGATCGACGGCTACTTCACGGCCACGCCGAACACCGCGATCGGCGTCGACGCGGCCGGGCTCGTCCACACGACCTCGACGATGCCGCCGTTGGCCCACGCGGTGACGCCGGGCTTGATCGCGGTCGCGTAGCGCGCGTCGACGTCGGCGGGGTCGTCGCCGACCTCGATGTCGACCATCACGGTCTTGTCGCAGATCTCCTCGTACACGAGCCCGCCGTCGTTGCGGATGTACGTGACGCGGTTGGTGCGGTGCGACTTCGCGCAGTCCTCCTGCTTCTCCTTCTTCTTCTTGAAGACGAGGTGGAGCTTCTTGCCGTCGACCTTCGCGCTCGCGATGGGGCCGCGGCCCGAGCCCTCGCCACTGTGGTGCGAGATGAACCGCTGGCGGTTCACGCCGGGGAACGCGAGGCGCGCGTCCTTGTCGTCGAGGACGATGCCGGCCGACAGCATCGCGGTGTGCGCCTGCGAGCGCGGGCCGCGGTAGCCGGGCGAGTACTGCAGCGGATCGCCGAGCTCGTTGTCGAGGTAGTCCCCCATGTCCGAGTTCGCGTGGCACGTCGCGAGCGCGGCGGCCGCGAGGTAGCTGTCGGGGTCGCTCATGACGACGCCGAGCGCCTGCTGCGAGAAGCTGATCAGCCGGTCGGGATCGCCGCGCATGTGCTCGAAGCGCTTCGCCGGCAGCGCGCCGATCGCCTTCTGCCACGCCGCCCACGTCGTGTCGTCGCAGCCCGTGAACGCCTTGCGCGACCCGGTCGCGACGCCGTCGTCCATCGCGAGCAAGAGATCGAGCACCGGCTGGCGCGCGACCACCTTGGCGTCCCAGTCCTTGCGCGCCGACGCGGCGAGCTCGAACAGCACGCCGTACGCCTCGTCCTTGGCGATGAGGTCCTTCACGGCCTTCGCCTGCTCCGCGAGCGCCTGGCGCATGCGGAACAGCTGCACGCGGATGACGGTGCGCTCGTACCCGGTGTGCGTGGTGTCGGCGTGCAGCTCGGCCTTGACCTTGTTCGGATCGAAGAGCGCGATGTCCGGCGCGCACAGCGCCCAGCGCGCCGCGACGTCGGAGTCCATGTACGCCTTCGGCACGCAGTTCTCGAGGTAACCCATGCGCCCGATCGCGGTGAGCTTCCCGTCGAGCGCGTCGGCGAAGTAGTCGAGGTCGTCGTAGGTCGAGTGCGACGCGCGCAGCCAGTAGTACTGATCGATCCCGTCGTACTTCGACCACGCCTTCTTCTCCGGCGCGTAGAAGCTCGGCGACGTGCGCATGATCGTCTCCTGCGACGCCCACACGGCGGCGTCCGCCCAGTCGGCGTCGGTCAGGTCGAGCACCTTGGTCAGCTCGGCGCGGTTCTTCGCGATGTCGGCGGCGTGCTCGACGTTCGAGTGATCGTCGGAGCAGCTCATGCCGATGATGTCGTAGAACCAGTCGATCGTGTCGTCCGGCTTCTTCCAGTACTCGAACGAGCCCGGCTGATCGCGGGCGTTGAGGCCGGGCGTGTTGCACCAAGCGGGTTGGCCGGCGGCGGCGTGGGCCGGCCCGGCGAGCGCGGCGACGGCGCCGAGGACGAGCACGATCGAGAGGACCTGTTTCATCCTCGCGTGCGATTGCAACCGACTCGCCACGCGCGGACCGGCCGCGCGCGCGGACTTGCAGCGCGGTGCGATGGACCACGCATGGACCAAGGTCCATACGGTTCGACCTCTGCCAGCTACGCGGCGTTGTTCGACGGGTCTTTGGCGCCGAGGACGATCTGGCCGTCGCGCACGTAGCTCGAGCCGATCAAGGTCTTCGCGAGCTTCTTGCCGGCGGCGGCCGCGGTCGCGAGATCGCTGAAGGTGCCGACCGTCGCGACCGAGACGCCCGCGATCGAGACGCTCATGATCGGGAACTTGCGCATCACGCCCCAGCGATCCTTCGTCTCGATGAAGCCGCGCGCGCGATCCTCGCGGTTGTAGTAGAGCGGGATCAGCTGATCGAAGCGGTTGCAGATCGTGCGGCACACGTCGTCGACGCGCGCGGCCTGGGTGACGAACACGAAGTCGTCGCCGGCGATGTGGCCGATGAAGTCGCCGGTCGCGCCGCACTTCGAGACGACGTCGCGGATCAGATCGCCGGTCTGGCGGATCACGCCGTCCGCCTTCGCGTAGCCGTAGTAGTCGTTGAACGCCTTCAGGTTGTCGAGATCGAGGTAACAGCAGACCGCGCCCTTGTCGCCCTCGGCGAGGCGGCGCTCGATCTCGGCCTCGATCGCGTCGGCGCCGGGCAGCTGCGTGGTCGGCGACGCGCCGAGCTCGCGCGCCTGCCGATCGAGCGCCTTGCCGACGCGCGCGACCAGCTCGGCCGCGTCGAACGGCTTGACGACGTAGTCCTCGGCGCCGGAGCGGAACGCGCGGACCTTGTCGGCGGTGTCGCCCTTCGCCGACAAGAAGATGATCGGCGTGAGGCCGGTGGCGGCGTCGGCGCGCAGGCGCTCGGCGGTGCGGAAGCCGTCGATGATCGGCATCATCACGTCGAGCAAGACGAGATCGGGGCGGAAGCGGCGCGCTTCGGAGACCGCGCCGTCGGAGCTCGCGACCTCGCGCACGGTGTAGCCCGCGTGCTCGAGCACCTCGCGGCAGATCGCGCGGATCGACGCGTCGTCGTCGACGACCAGCACGCGCGGCGCCTCGCGGCGCGCGCCTTCGATCAGCAGGCGCTGGCAGGTGTCGCGCAGGACCTGCGGTTGCAGCGGCAGCTCGACGAACTCGTCGGCGCCGGCGGCGAGCAGCTCCTGCGCCTGGCCCGGCTCGCCGAGCGCGACGACCGCGCACTTGCGCGTGTCGGGATCGTGCTCGATCGTCGCGAGGAGCGACGCCGCGTCGGGCACCTGCGCGCTGATCACCGCGAGGGTGGGGCGCTCGCTGCGCGCCTGCGCGAGCGCGGCGTCGGCGTCGTCGGCGACTTGCACGTGATGGCCCGCGGCCATCAATAAGCCCTTCAATAGGTAGGCGCGGTGGCGATCGTTGTCGACGACGAGGACGCGCGCGCTCTCGCCGGTCGGCAGGCGGCGCGGCGGACGCCGCACCTCGGCCGAGACCGCCGCGGGCGCGGCCGCCGCCGGCAGCGTGAAGACGAACTTGGTGCCGTCGGCGCCCGACTCGACCCAGATGCGGCCGCCGTGCGCCTCGACGATCGCGCGCGAGATGCCGAGGCCGAGCCCGGTGCCGCCGACGCGACGGCCCGCCTGCGCGAACGGCTCGAAGATCCGCTCGCGCTCTTCTTCGGGGATCGGCTCGCCGGCGTTGAAGACCGACACGCCGACGGCGTCGGCGACCACCGGCGGACCGAAGACCTCGACATCGATCGTGCCGTCGGCGGGCGCGAACTTGATCGAGTTCGTGAGCAGGTTGCCGAGCACCTGCGCGAGCCGATCGGGATCGCCTTGGATCGGGATCGCGTTCGCGGACGCCTTCACGGCGATCGTGATCCGCTTGGCGCGCGCGACGTCCGCGTACCTGGTCACCACGTCGCCCGTGAGGGTCGCGAGATCGATCGCGATCGGCGAGACCGTGATCGTGCCGCTCCGCGCGCGAGACGCGTCGAGCAGCTCGTCGAGGAGCGCGTTCATGCGGGTCGCGGCGTGGCGCGCCATCTCGACGTAGCGGTGCTGCTTGTCGGCGAGCGTGCCCGCGTAGCCGGAGAGCACGATGTCGAGCGCGCCCGCGATCGAGGTCAGCGGCGTGCGCAGGTCGTGGCTGACCATCGACGCGACCTCGGCGCGGCGCCGCGCGTCGTCGAAGGAGGGCGGCGGCTCGCGCAGGACGACGACCGCGCCGATCGACTCGCCGTCGTCGCCGCGCAACGCCGACACCGCCGAGCTCAGGTGCCGGCCGCCGATGTGCACTTCCTCGCGCACCTCACCCGCGCCGGCGGCGACGAGGTCGAACGGATAGAAGCCGAGCCGCTCCTTCAGGAACGTGGTCGTGATCGCCGCGTCGGCGTCGAGCCCCAAGAGCTTCCGCGCCGCCGGGTTCATGATCACGTGACCCGTCTTGCGGTCGGCGACGATCACGCCGTCCGTCATCGCGGCGAACGCCTGCGCGAGACGGTCGGCGACCCCGTTGGATGCGTCGTCGCTCACCCCGCGAACAGCATACCGTGATTCGCGTCGTCGCGCGAAACGCCTTGCTACGACGCGGGGTTCTCGAACTTGAGCAGGCAGAAGGCGTCGTGCGTGAGGCCGACCTGCGCGCGCGTCGCGGCGCTGACGCCCGGATCGGCGGCGACCGCGGCCTTCGCGCTGTCGGCCGCCTGCTCGACCTCGACGACGAGCTCGCGCGCGAGGCGCGCATCGGCGGTGGGCAGCCCGGCCGCCGCCTTGGCGTACTTGCGCTCGAGCTCGCGCACGACGGCGACGAGCACCGGCGATGCCCCGGGATCACCGCTGACCGCCGCGATCGCGTCGGCGACATGGCCGGAGAGCAGCGAGAGCTTCTTGTCGAGGGTCTCCATGTCCCCGAGCGTACGCTAGTCGCGCCGCGAGAACGTGCGCTCGAGCGCCGCGTAGACCCCGCCCTGGGCGACGAGCTCGTCGTGGGTGCCGCGCTCGACGATCTGGCCGTGAGACATCACCAGGATCAGGTCGGCGTTGCGGATCGTCGACAGGCGGTGGGCGATGACGAGGGTGGTGCGGCCCTTCATCAGCTCCTTGATGCCGCGCTCGATCAGCTGCTCGGACTCGGGATCGACGTGCGCGGTGGCTTCGTCGAGGACGAGCACCTCGGGATCGCGGACCATCGCGCGCGCGAACGCGAGCAGCTGGCGCTCGCCGGCCGAGAAGTTCGAGCCGCGGTCCGCGACGACGGTCTCGAGGCCTTGCGGGCGGCGCGCGAGCGCGCGATCGGCGCCGACGCGCGCGATCGCCGCCTGGATCTCTTCGCGCGTGGCGTCGGTGCCGCCGCGCACGTTGTCGAGGACCGAGCCGCCGAACAGGAAGACGTCCTGCGAGACGACCGTGATCCGGCGCCGCAGCTCGGCGACGTCGAGGTCGCGCACGTCGGTGTCGGCGAGGCGGACGCCGCCGCGCTCGATCTCGTAGAGGCGCGTGAGGAGCTTGATCAAGGTCGACTTGCCGGAGCCGGTCGCGCCGACGACGGCGACGTTGGTGCCGCGCGGGATCGTGAACGTCACGCCGTTGAGCACGGGCTCGCCGATCGCGTACGCGAAGTGGACGTCGTCGAACTCGACCAGCGAGCCGCTCGTGCCCTTCGGGTGCGGACCCGCTTTCGGTGCGTCGGGCTCGTCGGTGTCGAGCAGCTGCGTGATCCGCTCGGTCGCCGCCATCGCGCCCTGCATGACCGCGTACTTCGCGCTGAGATCGCGCACCGGCAGGAAGAACTTGTCGATGTACTGGATGAACGCGGCGACCGTGCCGAGCTCGGCGGCGCGGGTCGCGAGCGGCCCGGCGTGCCCCGCGGCCCACCACGCGACCAGCGCGACCGCGCACACGCCGATCGCCTCGACCATCGCGTACATCACGGCGTCGGCGCGGATCGACTCGAGGTAGGCGTCGCGGTGGCCCGCGTTGATCTCGTCGTACTCGTGGCGCGCGGCGTCCTCGCGGCGGAAGAGCTGCACGACCCGCACGCCCGAGAGGTGCTCCTGCAGGAAGGCGTTCATCGCGGCGAGCCGCACGCGGATCGCGCGGAACGAGCGGCGCATCGCGTTGCGCGCGTAGTTCACGACGACGATCAAGGCCGGCATCACGAGGAACGTGATCGCCGTCAGCTCCGCGTTCATCCAGAACATCACGGCGACGATCGCGCACAGCTTCACGAAGTCGGCGAGCAAGGTGACCACGCCCGACGCGAACATCTCGTTGATGCTCTCGATGTCGTTGGTCATGCGCGTCATCAGGCGGCCGACCGGCATGCGATCGAAGAACGCGGCGCGCTGCGCGAGCACGTGATCGTAGATCGCGAGGCGCATGTCGTTCATCGCGCGCTGTCCGAGCAGCTGGAGCACCCACTGCTCGAAGAACGACGAGATCGACTGCGCGATGATCAGCGCGAAGTAGAGGAGGATCAGCGGGCCGAGGCCGTCGAGCCGGCGGACCGCGATGTGATCCTCGACGGCGAGCTTGATCAGGTACGGCTGGATCAGATCGAGCGTGATCGTCGTCGGGACGAGCAGGAGCGCGAACCAGATCAGCGCCTTGTGCGGCGCGACGAAGCGCCAGAGGCGCTTCATGAGCGTGATGTCGTAGGCCTTGCCGAGGACCTCTTCGGCGACGATCCCGCGGCTCACGACACGGCCTCCTTGATCCGGGCTTCGCGCGCGGCGAGCTCCTCGGGATCGAGCTGCGTCTGGTAGAGCTCCGCGTAGAGCCCGCCCTTCGCGAGCAGCTGCGCGTGGGTGCCGACCTCGACGATGCGTCCCGCGTCGAGCACCGCGATCTGATCGGCGTTCTTCACCGCGGCGACGCGATGCGAGATCAGGATCGACGTGCGGTCCTTCATCACTTCGCGCAGGTGGCCGAGGATGATGCGCTCGGTCTCGGCGTCGACCGACGACAGCGAGTCGTCCAAGACGAGCACGCGCGGCGCCTTGGCGAGCGCGCGGGCGAGCGCGACGCGCTGGCGCTGGCCGCCCGACAGCGTGATGCCGCGCTCGCCGACGACGGTCGCGAAGCCGTCGGGCATCGCGTCGAGATCGCGCTCGAGGCCGGCGGCGCGCGCCGCGCCCGACACGCGCGCGTCGACCGTGCCGCCGCGCAACGGATCGAGCTCGCCCTCGTGCTTGGTGGTCGCGCCGATCTGCGCGAGCTCGTCGGCGCGCGCGCGCGGCAGCGAGCGGCCGCCGCCGTAGCCCATCGCGATGTTGTCGGCGATCGTCGTCGAGAACAAGAACGCGTCCTGCGGCGCGTAGCCGATCGCGGAGCGCAGCTGGCCGAGCGTGAGCGTCGTGATGTCGCGCCCGTCGAGCAGGATCTGGCCGGGCGCGACGTCGAGCATGCGGGTCAGCGCGTCGACCAGCGTGCTCTTGCCCGAGCCGGTCCGCCCGACGATCGCGGTGATCGTTCCGGCCGGGCAGGTGAGCGAGACGTCGTCGAGCAGCTTGCGGTCTTCGATCGCGATCGTGAGCCCGCGCAGCTCGAGCGCGCCGTGGAGCTCGCCGTCGGGGATCACGACGTCGCCGTCGGCGACCGCGGGCTTGGTCGCGAACAGCTGCTCGAGGCGCGCCCACGAGGCGGCGCCGCGCTGGAGCAAGGACAGCATCCAGCCGAGCGCGAGCGTCGGCCACACCAGCTTCGCGACGTAGACGAGCAGCTCGAAGACCTGACCGAAGCGGATGTCGCCGTTGATCGCGGCGCGGCCGCCGATCCAGAGGACGATCACGGTGCCGAGCGACGACAAGGCCGCGAGCAGCGGCACCATCTCGCCGCGCACGCGGACCAGCGCCATGTTGGCGTCGAGCAGCCGCTTCGACGACGCGACGAACTTCGCGCGCCGCTCCGGCTCGAGCCCGTAGCTCTTGATCGCCTGGATGCCGCCGAGATCCTCCTGCAGGTCCGACGACAGCGTGCCGAGCTGCGCCTGTACCGCGCGCGAGGTCGTGAAGATCCGCCGCCCGAACACGCGCCCGATCATGACGATCGTGGGGTAGGGCAGGATCGCCCACAGCGTGAGCACCGGATCGATGAGCAGCATCATCGACAGGACCGGCACGAACACGAAGAACGTGTTCAAGACCTGCAGGACGCCGGCGCCCCACATCGCGCGGACCGTCTGCACGTCGTTGGTGAGCCGGCTCATGACGTCGCCGGTCGGGTTCTTGCGATAGAAGCCGGCGTCGAGCGTGAGCAGGTGGCCGAACAGCTCGCTGCGCAGCTCGTACTCGGCGCCGCGTGCGGCGTTGAAGATCCAGATGCGCGAGAAGATGCGGGTCACCGCGGTCGCGAGCGCGAAGAAGGCCAGCCACGCGGCGTCGGCGGGGATCGCGTCGGCGTCACCGGCCTTGAGCGCGTCGAGCGAGTAACCGGTGTACTTCGCCACACCGATCATCAAGAGATTGGTGGCGAGCAGCATCACCACGCCGGCCGCGATCGGACCCTTGTAGCGTCCGAGGTAGCTCCACGCGGTCGGACGCTTCGGGGACGGCACGGAGCCAGGTCTACAGCGACGTCGGCTCGGTAACAAGCTGCCCAAGATCCCGGTGTGCAGAGTTGGAACAGTGCGTTCCGGGTCAGGGCCGGACGCTCTTTGCCAGGCGTTGACCGCGTGCTCGCCGCGTCACCCGACGTACACCTAAGCGCCATGTCGCTCGTCGCGATGCTCGACCTCGCCACGTTCCACGCCTCCGAGGGGAAGGCGCCGGAGCCGGTGGCGCGGACGTCGAGCGAATACGACGACGACGACGACGACGTCTGGGACGTCGAGACCGCCGACGAGACGCCCGAGGATCTCGAGGCGATCATCGCCGCGGCGCGAGACGAGCTCGAGTCGCAGGCGCGCTGATCTATAGTAGCGGCGCGTGATCGGTCAGTCGGTGGGCAGCTACTCGATCCAGCGCGAGCTGGGTCGCGGCGGCATGGGCGCGGTGTACGTCGGGCACCACGCGCTGCTCGGGCGGCCCGCGGCGATCAAGGTCCTGTTGCCCGACTACTCGCGCAACCAGGAGATCGTGCAGCGCTTCTTCAACGAAGCGCGCGCGGCGACCGCGATCCGCCACCCGGGCATCGTCGAGATCTACGACTTCGGCTTCGCGCCCGACGGCAGCGCGTTCATCGTCATGGAGCTCTGCGACGGCGAGTCGCTCAGCGCGCGCCAGAAGCGCGGCGTGATGCCGGTCGGCGCCGCGCTCGGGATCGCGCGCCAGGTCGCCGGCGCGCTCGGCGCCGCGCACAAGGCGGGCATCGTCCATCGCGATCTCAAGCCGGACAACGTGTTCCTCGTGCCCGATCCGGAAGTCGCGGGCGGCGAGCGCATCAAGCTGCTCGACTTCGGGATCGCGAAGCTCGCCGGCGACGCGAGCTCGCCGGGGATGGCGCGCACGTCGACGGGCGCGATCATGGGCACGCCTTACTACATGTCGCCCGAGCAGTGCCGCGGCGCCGGCGCGGTCGATCACCGCAGCGATCTGTACTCGCTCGGCTGCATGTTGTTCGAGATGGTGGCCGGGCGCGTGCCGTTCGTCGGCGAGGGCGCGGGCGACATCATCAGCTCGCACATCTTGTTGCCGCCGCCGTCGGCGCGATCGCTGGCGCCGTCGGTGCCGGCCGAGGTCGAGCAGCTGATCGCGTGGCTGCTCGCGAAGAAGCCGGCCGATCGGCCGCAGAGCGCCGACGCGGTGATCGTCGAGCTGCAGAAGCTCAGCGGATCGTCGCCGTCGGTCGCTTCGGTCGCGCCGCCGCCGGTCGCGCACGACTCGATGGCGCACGCGCCGACGATGACGCCGACCGCGCCGACCACGCTCAGCGCGAGCGCGGGCGCCCCGGCGACGATCCCCGCGCCGCCGGTGAAGTCGAAGCGCGGGTTGTCGATCAAAGTCTTTGGCGCGCTCGGCGGCGGCGCCCTGGTCGCGGGCGGGATCGCGATCGCGGTGGCCGCCGGCGGCGGCGGCGGCAAGAGTGCGGGATCGGGAACCGGAACCGCTGCCGTGGTCGCGGCGCCCGATGCAGCGCCGGTCGCGGCGATCACGCCGACGATCGATGCGGCGCCTGCGCCCGTGCCGGTGCCCACCTACGCGGCGGACGCGCCGACGATCGTGCTCGGCGCGATGGGCGGCACCGCGATCCAGAAGAGCGCCGCCGCGACCTTCGCGAAGTCGGCGCCGGATCTGCGCGTGATCATCGACGCCGACAAGTCGAGCGTGGCCACCGGCCGCGTCTTCTACCTCGACACCAGCAACTCCGACGATCACGCGACCGACGGCGCCGTGAAGTGCTCGCTCGATCTCGTGCTCCACACGGTCCCGGACAAGTCGCTGGTCGCGACGATCCACGGCGGCGCGAGCGTCTCCACCGGCCAGAGCGCGGCCGACATCGACGCCGCGCGCACCGACTGCGAGAGCGCGGTCGTCGAGGATCTGATCGCGAAGAAGGTGATCGGCGTGATCCGCGACCGGCTGAATCCAGCGCCGCCGACACCAGCGCCGCCGCCGCCGCCGCCGCAAGACGACCCGAAGCAGCGCGCGCTCGCCAACGCGCAAGCGAAGATGAAGCACCTCATCGCCGCGCACGACTGCCCGTCGGCCGATCAGCTCGCGAAGATCCTCCGCGACGACTACGGCGCCGACGGCGAGAAGATCGCGGCGCTCGCGCAGTCGTGCAAGATGAAGCGGCCCGAGCCGATCGACACGGAGGCCGCGCCCGCGGGCGACGTGAACGCGCTCATGCAGGACGCGCGCGACGCGATCTCGATGGGCATGTACGCCAAGGCGATGGCGTCGTGCCAGAAGGTGCTCGAGATCGACCACACGCACTCGGACGCGCTTCGCCTCTGCGCCTTGGCCGCGTGTCGCGGCCGCAACAAAGATCGCGCGGCGTCGTACTATCGCCGGCTGCCGGAGTCGTCGCGTCCGATGATCCTGCAGGTCTGCCTGCAAGAGGGCATCACGCTGCAGTGAGACCACTCCGGAACTCACCGTAAGCTTTCGGATCTGCACGCTCGGCGCGTTGTGTGCGCGCGCGCCGTCGCGATAGCATCGACCGGCTCGGGAGCTGCGCCTTCGCGCGGACCGATCGCCCTTTGGTCATGGCCGATTTCCTCCAGTACCTCGCCATCCTCGACAGCGATCCCGATGACACGGCGGCCCTCGCGGGCCTCGCCGCGCAAGCGCCGCGCGCCGCCGGGGATCCTGCCTCGCTCGCCGCGCTCGCCGACACGCGCAAGAACCTGCGCGAACGCGGCCGCGTCGACGTGGTCGCGCGCCTGCTCGACGTCGAGATCGGCGCGGTGCAAGAGCCGTCGCGCCGCGCGGATCTGCTGCTCGAGAAGGGCCTCTTGCTCGAAGAGGATCTCCTCGACGAGAACGCGGCGGTCGAGTGCTTCCGCCAGGTGCTCACTCTTCGTCCCGGCGACGAGACCGCGACCGAGAACCTGCAGCAGATCGGCGACGCGCGCGAGAACTGGGAGAAGTTCGCGGGCAAGAACATCGAGGAGGCGAAGGTCTCGACCGATCGCCAGCTCACCACGCATCTCTATCTGTCGGCGGCGGAGCTCTACGCGCGCCATCGCCCCGGCGCGCCCGAGGTCGAGCAATACCTCCGTCGCGCGCTCGAGGTCGATCCGCGCAACCGCCGCGCCGCGATGCACCTCGAGCGCCTGCTGCGCGCCGCCGCGCGCTGGCCCGAGCTCGCCGCGCTGCTCGAGCAGCGCATCGAGAGCGCGTCGTCGCGCGAGGAGCGAGTCGCCGCGCTGCTCGGCCTCGCCGACGTCTACCGCGCGCACCTCGGCGCCGCCGATCGCGCGGTCGATCAGGTCAAGAAGGTGATCGCGATCGATCCCGCGCAGCCGCAGGCGATCAAGTCGCTCGCCGACGCCTACGAGCAGGCCGAGAACTGGACCGGCCTGGTCGCGCTCTACTCGGCCGCGCTCAAGGCGCGCCGCGGCTCCGAGAAGGACGAGCTCGGCATGCTCCTGCAGGTCGGCATGATCCTGTGGCGCCGGCTCGGCGATCTCGACGCCGCCGAGGACTACTTCCGTCGCATCCGCAAGGTCGAGCCCGCGCATCCGGCGGCGCTCGACTTCTATCGCGCGTACTACCCGCCGCGCGGCGAGTCGCAGAAGCTGCTCGCGCTCCTGCGCCAGGCCGAGAAGGCGGTGCCCGCGGGCATGACCAGCGCCGCCGCCGACGCGCGCGCGCGCGCGCTCGCGATCGAGATCGCGGAGCTCGCGGAGAGCTCGGGCGGATCGCCCGAGAAGGCGATCGAGGCGTGGAAGCAGATGCTGCGCGCCGATCCGTCGTCGGCGGAGGCGCGGACCTCGCTCGAGCGCTTGTATCGCAAGACCGAGAAGTGGAACGCGCTGCTCGATCTCATGAAGGAGGAGATCGATCGGCTGCCCGAGAGCGACACGCGCGGGCGCATCGATCGCCTGCTCGAGGTCGTCGACATCTATCGCGATCGCCTGAAGCTCGACGTGATGGTGATCAACACGTTCAACACCATCCTCAAGCTCGATCCGGATCATCCGCGCGCGCTCGACGAGCTCGCCGCGAAGTACAAGCAGCTCGGCCGCTGGAACGATCTGATCGGGGTCCTGTCGAAGAAGGCGGAGCTCGGCGGCGCGCCGGTCGCCGAGCGCGTCGCGATCCTGCGCGAGGTCGCGGATCTCTGGAGCGAGCGGTTCGGCAACTTCGCGCAGGCGATCCGGCCGCTCGAGCGCCTCTTGGAGCTGTCGCCGACCGACGCCGACGCGCTCGCGCGCCTGAAGGACATCTACACGCGGCGGCGCCAGTGGCGCCAGCTGATCGGGCTCGTGCAGAAGGAGGCCGACGCCGCGCACGGCGCCGATCGCCGCGCGAAGCAGAGCGAGATGGCGCGGCTCGCGGCCGAGCGCCTCGGCGACTCGCGGCTCGCGATCGAGATCTACAACCAGCTCCTCGCCGAATCGGATCCGAGCTCCGATCTGACGGAGGCGCTCGCGGCGCTCGCGGGCTTGTACGAGCGCGAGAAGCGCTGGCTCGCGCTCGCCGAGATCCTGCGCCGCCAGCGCGAGCGCGTGAAGACCGCGGCCGAGGCGGTGCCGATCCTCGAGCGACTCGGCGCGCTGCTCGCCGATCGCGCGGGCGCGCCGTCGCTCGCCGCGCAGGTGCTGGGCGAGATCCTCGAGCTGGATCCGTCGCACGGCAAGGCGCTGCGCACGATGCGCGAGCTCTACGCGCAGGCGCACGACTACGACGGCCTCGAGGGCCTCTACGGCAAGCTCGGCCAATGGGACGAGCTCGTCGACGCGCTGGTCGGCATCGCCGATCGCATGGACGACAAGGCCGCGCGGCTCGCGGTGCTCGAGCGCGCCGCCGGCGTCGCCCAGAAGCGGGCCGAGGCCGCGCCGTCGGAGGGCGGCCCGAAGAAGGGCCAGAAGGCCGACGCGTTCGATCGCGCGTCGCGCGTGTGGGAGCGCGTGCTCGGCGTCGATCCGCATCACGCCGGCGCCGCCGCGGCGCTCGCGCCGATCTACGCGCGCGCCGAGAAGTGGTCGCGCCTGGTCCCGATCCTCGAGATCCAGCTGCACCACGCCAAGGACGACAAGCAGCGCCGCAAGATCCTGTCCGAGATCCGGACGATCTGCGAGCAGAAGCTCGGCTCGCGCGCGCTCGCGTTCACCTGGACCGGCCACGCCGCCGATCTCGATCCCGGCGACGACAAGCTGGTCGCCGATCTGTTGCGCCTGGCGCAGGAGCCGGAGCAGTGGCGCGAGATCCTCTCGCTGTTCGATCGCCACGTCCCGCGGGTGAGCGAGACGAAGGGCAAGCTCGCGCTCCTGCGCGAGCAGGCGAAGATCGCCGCGACCAAGCTCCACGATCCCGAGCGCGCGCGCGACTACGAGCGCGCGGTGCTGGCGCTCGCGCCCGACGACACCCAGGCCGAGGCGCACCTCGAGGAGCTCGCCTCGCACCTGTCCGACTGGCCCGAGCTGCTCGCGAGCTATCGCCGCCGCGCCGACCGCGCGAACGGCGCCGAGCGGGTCGCGCTCCTGTTCAAGGCCGCCGCGATCGAAGAGGAGCGGCTCGCCGATCTCGACGCCGCCGCCGACACCTATCGCGCGGTGCTCGCGATCGATTCCGGATCGCTGCGCGCGCTGCACGCGCTCGCGCGCGTCGAAGAGGCGCGCGGCGACTGGGACGGGCTCGATCAGGTCCTCGACGCCGAGCTCGCGATCGCCGACGACCCCGAGCAGCGCTACGCGCTCCTCATGCGCCTCGGCGCCCTCGAGGAGAAGAGCCTCGATCGTCCGGGCGCGGCGCTCGCGCGCTATCGCAAGGCGCTGGACATCCTCGACCGCGGCTTCGTCCGGACCGCGCCGCTCGAGGCGGCGACCCGCTTCCTCGACGGCAGCGAGGCTCCTGCCAAGGCGATCGCGCTCGGCGATCGCGCGAAGCTCGCCGAGCAGCTCCTGCCGCACTTCGAGAAGGCCCGCGATCCGCACAAGATCGCGCGCGCGCTCGAGGTCCTGCGCGCGGGCGGCACCACGACCCAACCGGAGCTCGCGATCGATCGCCGTCTGGTCGCGCTCTACGCCGGCGAGCTCGCCGATCCCGCGCGCGCGTGGGAGGCCGCGGGTCGCGTGCACCAGGCCGCGCCCACCGACGATCACAACCGCATGACCCTCCATCGCCTGGCCGGCGGACTCGGCAAGCACGCCGAGCTCGCGCAGCGTCTCGCGTTCGGCCTCGCCGCCGCGCAGAAAGAGGGCAACCAGGGCCAGGTGCGCGCGATCGGCGCCGAGCTCGCGCAGGTGAGCTCCGAGCTCCTCGGCGACACGGCCGGCGCGGAGAAGGCGTGGATCGCCGTGCTCGGCGCCGAGCACGACGCGCCCGACGCGTTCGCCTCGCTGGGACAGATCTATCGCGGCGCCGCGCGCTGGACCGATCTGCGCGCGCTGCTCGAGCGCCGCGTCGAGGTCACGATGGACGATCGCGTGCGCAAGGCCGCGCTCGTCGAGCTCGCGCAATTGGAAGAGGATGTCCTCAACGACCCGAAGCGCGCGACCGCCGCGCACGTGCGCATCCTCGATCTCGATCCGACCGATCTGCACTCGTACAAGGCGCTCGAGCGCTTGTACGCGGAGGCGGAGCAGTGGAAGGAGCTCGAGGCGCTGCTCGCGCGCGAGCACGACGTCGCCCCCGACAAGGAGCAGGCGGCGCTCTACTACCGGCGCGCCGAGCTGCGCGCGCATCGCCTGAACGACAAGCCGGGCTCGGTCGATCTGCTCGAGCAGGTCGTCGCGCGGCACAAGTCGCACGCCGACGGCCGCGAGCTCCTCGAGGAGCTCCTGCCCGAGAAGCCGCTGCGCCTGCGCATCGCGCGCTTGCTCGAGCCGCTCTACGAAGGCGACAAGCTCTGGAAGGATCTCGTGCTGGTCCTGCGCGCGCAGCGCGAGCTCGCGGGCGGACCGACCGAGGCGTCGCAGCTGCTCGCGCGCATCGCCGCGATCGAAGAGGAGCGGCTCGACAACGCGCGCGCCGCGTTCGAGACCTGGACCGAGGCGCTGATCCTCGATCCGACCGACGAGCACGCGCGCGCCGCGCTCCGCCGGCTCGGCGGAGCGCTCGATCGGTGGCCCGAGGTCACCGCGGCCTGGGAGAAGGCGGTCGAGAAGGTCCCGTCCTCCGACACCGCGACGCGCGCCGCGCTCTACAGCGAGCTCGGCGAGATGTACGACGTGCAGCTGGGCGACGCCGCGCGCGCGACCGGCGCGTACGAGCGCCTGCTCGGCGCCGATCCGCACGGGCCCGCGACCTCGCTCCACGCCTCGCACGCGCTCGCGCGCCTGTACGAAGAAGAGGGCCGCTGGAAGGATCTGGTCGCGATCCTGCGCAAGCAGGCGGAGGCGTCGGATTCGCCGGACGATCGCAACGCGATCTACGTGCGGGTCGCGAAGCTCGAGGAAGATCAGCTCGCCGATCCGAAGGCCGCGATCGCGACGTGGCGCGACATCCTCGGCGACGATCCGGATCATCCGGCCGCGCTCGACGCGCTCGAGCGCATGTACCAGGGTCGCAGCGCGTGGCCGGAGCTCGTCGAGATCCTGCGCCGCCGCGTCTCGCTCAGCGGTCCGGACGTCGCGAAGCAGTACCTGCGCCGCGTCGCCGAGCTCCAGGAGACGCTGCTCGCGTCGCAAGCGGACGCGATCGCCGCGCACCTCGAGATCCTCGATCACGTCCCCGATGATCCGGAGACCCTCGGCGAGCTCGCGCGCCTCTATCGCGCCCAGGGTCGTCACCTGGAGCTGCTCGACATCTTGGAGCGACGCCTCGCGATCGCGCCGGTCAAGGACAACGTCGTCCTGCAGGCGGAGATCGCCGAGCTGCTCGCGGGGCCGCTCGGTCGCGACGCCGACGCGCTCGAGCGCTGGGCGCGCGTGCTCGCGATCGCGCCCGCGCACGCGCTGGCCGCGTCCGCCGTCGAGCAAGAGCTCGACGATCCCGATCTGCGCGGCCGCGCGGTCGAGATCCTGCGCCCGCTGTACGAGTCGACCGGCCAGGACGGCAAGCTCGCGCAGCTGCTCGCGCACGTCGCCGGCGCCGCCGACGACGTCCGCGAGCGCATGATCGCGTGGGGCGAGGTCGGCGCGATCCGCGAGCATCGCCTCGGCGACACCGCCGGCGCGTTCGACGCGCGCGTGAAAGCCTTGGAAGCCGCGGTCGCCGAGCCCGAGCTCGGCGCGGCGCTCGGCGAGGTGGAGCGCCTCGCCGCGGATCTCGGCCGCGAAGGCGATCTGATCGACGTCTACAAGCGCATCGCGCCCGACGTGTTGGACGGCGAAGTGCAGCGCCGCTTGTATCTCGACGTCGCGGATCTCGCGCGCGCCGTGCGCGGCGACGTCAACCTCGCGCGCGATCACTACGCGCGCGTCCTCGACGGACAGCCCGACGATCGCCGCGCGCTCAACGCGCTCGAGAGCATCTATCGCGAGGCCGGCGAGCACGCGAAGCTGTGGGAGATCCTGTCCCGCAAGGCGGAGCTCGCGGGCCAAGCCGGCGAGCTCGACGATCAGGTCGCGTGCCTCGCCGAGGCCGCGCAGCTGTGCGCGGGGCCCTTGCGGCGCCCGGAGGAGGCGGTCCTCGGCTGGGAGCAGGTGCTCGAGCTCGAGCCGGATCGCAAGGACGCGGTCGCCGCGCTCGAGAACCTCTACGCCGGCGGCAAGCGCTGGCACGATCTCGTCGATCTGCACGAGCGCCGGCTCGGCTTCGCGTACACGATCGAAGACGCGGTCGCGCTGCGCGTGCGGCTCGGCGACATCCACGATCGCGAGCTGCGCGATCCGCACGCCGCGGTCGACAGCTACGCGGCCGCGCTGTCGGGCGATCCGAACAACAAGCAGGCGCTCGGCGCGCTCGAGAAGTTCCTCGACGATCCCGCGGTGCGCGCCGCCGCCGCCGAGGTGCTCGAGCCGATCTACGTCGCGCGCCACGATTGGCCGCGCCTCGCGCGCATCTGGGAGATCGAGCTCGAGGCCGCCGCCGACGCCAACGAGCGCCTGCGCCTGACCTGGCAGGTCGCGCGCCTGTATGAAGAGCAGCTCGAGGACTTCGAAGGCGCGATGCGCTGGTACGCGAAGCTGTTCCGCGAGGCGCCCGCCGATCCGGGCATCCGCGATCAGCTGCACCGGCTCGCGAGCGTGCTCGACAACTGGGGCGAGCTCGCGCGCGTCTATCAAGAGCACCTCGACGACAACCCGGGTGACGCGCCCGAGATCCGCGACATCGCGCTCGCCGCCGCCGCGATCTACGACCGCCGGACCGGCGACGTCGAGCGCGGCCAGGCCGCGTATCGCCGCGCGCTCGCGGTGCCGCAGAGCTCGCCCGCGACGGTCCCCGACGATCGCGAGATCTTCCGCCGCCTCGAGGCGCTGCTCGTGCGCGCCGAGAAGTGGGGCATGCTGGTCGAGGTCTACGAAGAGGCGCTCGGCGCGGCGAGTGACGATGCGCGCCGCCTCGAGCTCCATCGCAAGATCGCCGACGTCGAGGAGAACCGCCGCGACAACTCCGCGCGCGCGATCGACGCGTATCGCGAGATGACGACGATCGCGTCGGCGGGCGCGACCCTCGGCAGCCAAGCGGCGTACGAAGAGGCGACCTCGCAGCTCGATCGCCTCTACCGCGCGAAGGGCCAGTGGTACGACCTCGCCGATCTCTACAACGCGCGCATCGAGCGCGCCGACGCGAACCGCGAGATCGAGCTGCGCATCGGGCTCGCCGAGGTGCTCGAGCACCAGCTGTCCGACACCACCGGCGCGATCGAGCAGTACGAGCTGGTGCTCTCGACCAACGCGGGCTGGGAGCGCGCGCTCTTGCCGCTCGAGCGCCTGGTCGTCGTCGACGAGCACCGCGAGCGCATCGCGGAGCTGCTCGAGCCGGTCTATCGCAAGCACGACTGGTGGCAGAAGCTCGTCGTGATCCTCGACGCCAAGCTCGCGTTCATCGACGATCCGCACACCAAGGTCGAGACGCTCGGCGAGATCGCGCGCATCCACGAGACGCGCGGCGGCGATCCGGATCTCGCGTTCGACGCGCTGGCGCGCGCGTGGAAGATCGATGTGAGTGACGGCGGCGTGTTCGACGAGCTGGTCGGGCTCGGCGCGCGCCTCGGCGCGTGGGACGAGCTGGTCGCGACGCTCGAGGGCGGCGTCGCGGGCGCGTTCGATCCCGACGTGTCGGCGACCGTGATGGCGCGCGTCGCCGAGATCCACGAGGCGCAGCGCGCGGATCACACGGCGGCGATCACCGCGTGGCGCAAGGTCCTCGAGCACCGTCCGGACGAGCCGATCGCGCTCAGCGGCTTGGATCGCCTGCTCGCGATCGAGGGGCGCGCGGCCGAGCTGGTCGAGGTCGTCGAGCGGCGCGCCGAGCTCGCCGACGACGCCGGCGTGCGCTTGGTGCTCCTGCATCGCGTGGCTTCCTTGTACGAGGAGATCCTCGAGCGGCCGCGCGAGGCGATCGCGGCGTACAAGAACGTGCTCGGCGTCGACGAGGCGGATCTCGCCGCGCTCGACGCGCTCGAGCGGCTCTATCGCATCGTCGCCGAGCCGAGCGAGCTCGCGCAGACGCTGGTCCGCAAGCTCGAGCTGACCATCGATCCACCCGAACGCAGACGTTTGCGCCTGGCCGCGGCCGAGGTCTACGACAAGGATCTCCGCGATCCGTACGAGGCGATCGCGATGCTCGCGGCGGTGCTCACCGACGACGCCGGCGACGCGTTCGCGCTCGCCGAGCTGGATCGCCTGTACGCGCGCGAGAAGATGTGGCCCGAGTTGCTCGACGTCGTCGATCGGCGCGCGCTGCTCGCGACCGCGGCGCAGGAGCGCGCCGATCTCGCGTTCCGCGCGGCGCAGCTCGTCGAGCGCGAGCTGGTCGAGCCGGAGGCGGCGATCCCGCGCTACGGCGCGGTGCTGCAGATCCTGCCGACGCACGCGGGCGCGCGCGGCGCGCTCGAGGCGCTCACGCAGAAGGACGAGCACCTCGATCCCGCGTCGGCGGTGCTCGAGCGCGTCTATCGCGCGGAGACCAACGTCGACGCGCTCGTGCGGTTGTACGAGCGCCGCTTGAAGACGAGCGCGCCCGATCCGATCGTGCGCCGCGCGCAGTGGCAGCAGCTCGCCGAGGTCCACGAGATCCTGCGCGCCGATCCGGCGTCGGCGAGCGCGACGTGGGCGCGCGCGCTGACCGAGTCGCCCGACGATCTCGAGCTGTACGGTCCGCTCGAGCGGCTCGCCGGCGCGCGCGGCGCGTGGGACGAGCTCGGCGCGCTCTTGCAGACGCTGGTCGACAAGTCGCCGGTCAAGGGCGACGCCGAGGTCGAGTACGCGTACTGCGCGCGCCTCGCGTCGATCTACGAGGACGCGCTCGGCGATCTCGATCGCGCGGCGACGACCTTGCGGCGCGCGGCGACCCTCGCGCCCGACGAGCGCGTGCCGCTCGCCGCGCTCGATCGCGTGCTCGCGCGCGGCGGCAAGCACGCCGAGCTCGGCGAGGTGCTCGCGCGCGAGGCCGAGGCCGCGCCCGACGACGTGCGCGCCGCGGAGTTCATGTTCCGCTTGGGCGATCTGCGCGAGACCTCGCTCGGCGACGCGGCCGGCGCGGTCGCGGCGTACCGCGAAGTCCTCCTGCGCGTGCCGCGCCATCCGGCGGGACGCGCCGCGCTCGAGCGCTTGCTCACGACCGCGGAGAAGCAGCGCGCCGACATCATCGACACGCTCGAGCCCTTGTACGAGAGCGAGAACGAGTGGGGACGTCTGGCCGATCTGCTCGCCGCGAAGCTCGCGGTGACGATCGATCACCAGGAGCGCTCCGAGATCTACCAGCGCATCGCGGATCTCGCGGAGACGCGGCTCGGCGACAACGTGCGCGCGCTCGACGCGGTCGGCGGCTGGCTCGCCGAGGAGCCGTCGTCGACGGAGGCGATCGCCGAGCTCGATCGCCTGGCCGCATCGCTCGGACGCTGGGGCGAGGCGGCGGCGCGGCTCACCGGCATCGCGCAGAACGTCGACGATCCGCACGCGCGGCTGCCCTTGCTCTTGCACCTGGGCCAGATCCAGCTCGATCGGCTCGCCGACACCGGCGGCGCCGCGCAGACCTATCGCGACGTCCTCGAGCTCGACGCCGAATCGACCGTCGCGCTCGACGCGCTCGCGCGCATCCATCGCGTCGCGGGCGATCTCGCGGGCCTGTCCGAGGTGCAGTGGCGCCGCGGCGAGCTCGCGTTCGATCCCGCCGAGAAGCGGAAGGCGTTCGTCGAGACCGCGCAGCTGCGCGAGCGGCTCGCGCGCTACGACGGCGCGATCGAAGCCTGGCGCAAGGTGCTCGATCTCGACGACGCCGATCGCGAGGCGCTCGATCACCTCGCGGCCCTGCACGAGCGGCGCGGCGATCTGCGCGCGCTGGTCGAGACCCTCGTGCAGGCGGCGCGCTACGCCGATGGTCAGGAAGAGAAGCGGTTCAAGACCAGGGTCGCGCAGCTGTACGCGCAGCTCGGCGATCAGCAAGCGGCGATCGCGGCGTGGCGCGAGGTCGCGGATCTCGATCCGAACGATCCGACCGCGCTCGGCGAGCTCGAGAACGCGCACGCCGCCGCCGGCGACTGGCTCGCGGTGCAGGACGTGCTCACGCGCCGGCAGGAGCTCGCGAAGACCTCGGCGGAGAAGGTCGCGATCCTCGCGCGCATGGCGTACATCGCCGAGCACGAGCGCAAGTCGCTCGACGACGCCGCGGCGTCGTGGATCCACGCGCTCGACATCGACAACGCGCACCTGCCCGCGTACGGCGAGCTCGAGCGCATCTACACGCAGGCGCAGCGCTGGCACGATCTCGTCGAGCTGCTCGAGCGCCTCGCGGAGCTGCTCGGCACGCTCGGCCGCTCCGACGACGAGATCCAAGCGCTCGCGCGCGCGGCCGACGTCTGGGAAGGCCCGCTCGAGAACCCCGACGCCGCCGGCGAGATCCTCGAGAAGATCCTGCGCCGCGAGCCCGGCTCGGTCGCCGCGCTCACGCGGCTGGCGAAGATCTACGAGAAGAGCGGCGACTGGGACAAGTGCACCGAGGTGCTCGGCAAGGCGCTCGCGCTCGGGCCTCGCGGCCGCGACGCGGCGGATCTGTTCTTCCGCTTGGGCGAGGTCGCGAACAAGAACTCGGGCGATCTCGAGACCGCGGTCGCGCACTGGCGGCAGGCGCTCACCCACGACGCCGCGCACGCGCCGACCATCGCCGCGCTCGAGAAGGTCGCGCGCGACAAGGGCGATCTCGTCACGCTCTCCGACCTGCTCGCGCGCCGCGCCGCGACCGCCGCGCCCGCCGATCGGCTGACGATCGCGCTCGAGCTCGCCGACGTGCACAAGAAGCTCGGCCGTCCCGACGCCGCGATCCCGCTGCTCGAGCGCGCGGTCGCCGACGCGCCGACCGACGTCCGCATCATCGGGCCGCTCGCGGATCTGTACTTCGCGGCGGGCATGCTCGATCGCGCGGCGCCGCTCTACGACAAGCTCGCCGAGGACGCGAAGGCCGCGCGCCGCATGAAGGAGGTCGCGAAGTACCGCCAGCGGCAGGGCGGCATCCTCGAGGCGCGCGGCGAGCTCCCCGGGGCGCTCGCCGCGTACGAGGAGGCGTTCCGCGTCAACCCGACCGACGTGCCGACCATGGCCGGCCTCGGCCGCATCTACATGGGCCAGCGCGACTGGGAGAAGGCGCGCCGCGTCTACCGATCGCTCGTGCTGCAGAACATCGATCCCGAGGCGGGCGTGACCAAGGCCGACGTCTACTTCGCGCTCGGCGTGATCCACGTCGAGCTCGGCGAGGCGCCGAAGGCCAAGGGCATGTTCCAGCGCGGCCTCGAGCTCGAGCCGGGCAACGACAAGCTGAAGCAGGCATTGGCGCAGCTGGGCTGATTCCGACTTCCGTCGTCCGACTTCCGTCTACCGGTCCCAGATGACGATCCGTCGTGCCACCGTCGGTGATCTCGCGGCGCTCGAGCCGATGATGATCGCGTTCAACGCGAGCGAGGGCATCGCGTTCGATCCGGTGGTCGCGCGGACCGCGGTCGATCGGTTGTTGTCGTCAGATGAGGTCGGGCTGATCTTGATCGGCGAGGCGGCCGGCGCGGCGATCGGCTACGCGGTGGTGACGTGGGGCTTCGATCTCGAGTTCGCGGGCCGCGACGCGTTTCTGACCGAGCTCTACGTCGAGCCGGAACATCGCCGACATCACGTCGGTGGTGCGCTGCTCGAGGCCGCGCTGACGTCGGCGCGCGCCGCCGGCGCCGCCGCGCTGCACCTGCTCGTCGATCCGACCAACCCGCCCGCGATCGCGCTCTATCGACGCGCCGACTTCGAGCCGTCGCATCGCGTGATGATGACGAAGCGCCTACGCTAGCGCGTACAGCGCGTGCGCGCGCGGCGCGCGGCGAGCGCGACGTTGCGCTGATCCGACGTCGTGAGCGTGTCCAGCGTCTGGCGGACGGCGGGCGGGCAGGGCGCGAGCTCGCCGAGCGCGGTCGCGGCGGCGGCTTGCAGCTCGGGGAAGGCGGCGTCGCCGGCGGCGTCGACCAGCGCTTGCAGCGCGCCGCGATCGCCCAGGCGGCCGAGCGCGACCGCGGCGTGGACCGCGAGATCGAGCGCGACGTCGTCGGAGAACGCAGCCCCGCGCCAGCGCGCGAAGCGGTCCTCGAGGCCGTGCAGGAGCGACGCGTCGCCGAGCGCGACGGTCAGATCGATCGCGCGCACGCGCAGCCCGCGCGACGCGCGATCGTCGTCGGCGATCGCGAACAAGCGGTCCGAGACGCCCGCCGCGTGGCACGCGACCAAGGCCGCGAGCGCATCGCCGCGCACGTCGTCATCGGTGTCGTGATCGATCGCGCCGCCGAGCGCGGCCGCGGGGCCGGGCCGCGCGCAGCGCGCGCCGAGCGCCGCCGCCGACGCGCGCCGCACCTCGGGCCAGTGATCGCCGGCGAGCGCCGTGCCGATCACGCGATCGATCGAGTCACGCGCGGCCTCCGGGGTCGGATCGACCCACGCGCCGGATGATCCGGAAGGCTCGCGCGACGCGAGCGCGCCGATCGCGGCGAGCCGCACGCCCGGATCGCCGTCGGCCGCGAGCTCGAGCAAGAGCGACGCCGCCGCCGGTGCGCGATGGTTGCGCCCGAGCCCGCGCGCCGCGACGCTCTTGAGCGCGCCGGCGACCGCCGAGTCGCCCAGCGTCTTGACCGCCGCGCCGACCGCCGCGACGTCGGCGTCGTCGCCCTCGGCGAGCCCCTCGATCGCGCGATAGCGCTCGTCGTAGCTCGCGCCCTTCGCGAGCACGTCGCGCAGCAGCGGCCGCACGAGCTTGCCGTCGCGATCCGCGATCACCGCGGCGCGCCAGACGTCGCCGGCCTTCGCGCCCGTCGACGCGGCGGCGCGCTCGATCAAGCGCTGCACCGTCGCGTGCGCGGCGAGCGCGTCGATCACCGCGCGCCGCAAGCGGGCGTCGCCGTCGCCGGCGAGCGCGATCAGCGCGTCCTCGGCCGCCTTCAGCTGCGGATCGGATCCGGAAGCCGCGATCACGCCCAGCCCGTGCACCGCCGCCGCGCGCACCGCGACGTCGACGCGCGCGTCGCCGGTCAGCTTCACCAGCGCCGCGAGCCCGTCGTCGCCCATCGTCGCCAGCTTGTCGACCGCGCGCGGCGCGTCGCCGCCGCTGATGTCGCCGTCGGCGAGCGCGACCGCGAGCGGCACCGCCGCGATCGGCGCGCCGTTGTCGATCAGCGCCGCGACCAGGCGGCGCCGCGTCGCGACGTCGCCGCCGCCCATGCCGCCGCGCGCGTCGAGCTCCTCGATCACCGCGCGCGCGCCCGCCTCGCCGCGCCCCGCGAGCACGCGCGCCGCGGTCACGCCGTCGGTGCCGCCCGCCGCGACCGACGCCGCGAGCGCCTTCTCCATCCCGCCCGGCGCGAGCTCGACGTCGCCGACGATCGCGAGCTCGCCGATCGAGACCGCGGACGATCCGCGGGCGCCGCCGATCACGATCGACACGCACGACGACGCGATCGGCTCGGGCAACGTCGCGAGCATCGGCTTGTCCGAGTCCGGCACCTTGATCCAGAACGCCTTGCCGCCGCCGACGATCGCGACGCGCGTGACCCGCCCGCGCCCGCGCGCGCCGTGCGCGATCCGCACCGCCGCCGCACGCACGCCCGACATCTTCGCGCGGTAGGTGAAGAACTCCCCACGAGGATCGACCGCGCCGCTCCACGCGGTCGCGACCTCGCCGTCGTCGATCGCGCTCGGCGCCGCCAGCTCGCCCGCGTCGGTCGCGCCCGCCCGCGACGACGCCGCGCTCGCGCGATACACGAGCCCCGCGTCGAACGTCTTCGCGTCGGTCGCCGCGATCTCGGTCGCCGCGTCGGGCACCGCGAGCTCGGGCCGCGCCGGCTTCCACGCGCCGCCGTCCCAGGTCTCCGCGAACAAGCGCGCCGGCGCGCCGTCGCAGCGCTCGACGCCCGGCTTGTGCTGGTAGCGCACGAGCCCGCCCGCGGTCGCTTCGATCCGCACGTCGTAGTCGGCGTCGCGCCCGACGGGCCCGACCGGCCCGCGCCACAGCTCGACCAGCTTGTCGCCGCGCAGCTCGACCGCGACGCCGGTGTGCGTGCCGTCGGAGGCGTCGATCATCGCGGCGATGCGCGGCCCGGCGGCAGAGATCTGCGCCGCGGTCACCGGGTGCGGCACCTCGAGGCTCGCGGTCGTCTTCGTGCCGAACACGGTCAAGGAGCCGTTGTCGCGCACGATGATCTGATCGACCTTGCCGTCGCCGTCGACGTCGGCCTGGATCATCGCGACCCCTTGCGGCCCGGGGCCCGCGTGGGCGACCGCGCCGAGGCAACAGATCGAGAGGAGGAGGGTGCGCCGCACGCCGCGAGCATACAGTGGCGCGCCGCCGCGATTTCGGCTACCCCTCGGTCCCCCGTGGACCGCCGCGCCGACTACAGCTTCGACTTGCCGCCTGCGCAGATCGCGCAGACGCCGGCCGATCGCCGCGACGGCTCTCGCCTCTTGATCGTCGGCGACCCGCTCGCCGATGGGCGCTTCCCCGACGTCGTCGACGCGATCCCGCGCGATGCGGTGGTGATCGTGAACGATACCCGCGTGATCCCGGCGCGCGTGCACGCCCACAAGGACACCGGCGGGCAGGTCGAGTTGCTCTTCATCGAACCGCAGCCCGCGGCCGATGGCGCCTGGCGCTGCCTCGCCCGCGCGCGCCGCCCGCTGCGCAAGGGCCAGGTCCTGCGCACCGACGCCGGCGACATCACGCTCGCGTCGGATCGCGCCGCCGACGGCACCGTGCTCGTCACGACCGAGCACGACACGCTCGCCTTCCTCGATCGCGCCGGCGAGGTGCCGCTGCCGCCGTACATCGAGCGCAAGGCCGCCGCGGCCGACGCGGAGCGCTACCAGACCGTCTACGCGCACACGCCCGGCGCGGTCGCGGCGCCGACCGCGGGTCTGCACTTCACGCCCGCGCTCCTCGATCAGATCCGCGCCAAGGGCGCCGACGTCGCGACCGTGACCTTGCACGTCGGCCTCGGCACGTTCGCGCCGATGCGCGCCGAGCTCTTGAAGGATCACGTGATGCACGTCGAGCGCTACGACATCCCCGACGCGACCGCGGCGCTGATCGCGACCGGCCGCCCGGTCGTCGCGGTCGGCACGACGGTCGTGCGCACCCTCGAGGCCGCCGCGCTCGGCCCGAAACAGGTGCGCACGGGGCGGGGCGAGACGAACCTGTTCATCCACCCGCGCTCCGGCCACGCGTGGAACGTCGTCGATCACCTGATCACGAACTTCCATCTCCCGGAGTCGACCTTGCTCATGCTCGTCTGCGCGTTCGCCGGCACCGAGCGCACGCTCGCCGCGTACGCGCACGCGGTGAAGCAGGGCTACCGCTTCTTCAGCTACGGCGACGCGATGTTCGTGAGCCGCCGAGACGAGACGTGCTGACGCAGCTGCCCACGCCCGGCTTCGCGTTCGAGCTGCAAGCGACGCTCGGCCACGCGCGCGCCGGCATCCTGCACACGCCGCACGGCCCGATCGCGACGCCGGTGTTCATGCCCGTCGGCACCGCGGGCACCGTGAAGTCGATGACGCCCGGCGAGCTCGAGGCGCCGCCGATCGACGCGCGCATCATCCTCGGCAACACCTATCACCTCTATCTCCGCCCCGGCCTCGACGTGATCCGCGCGCACGGCGGTCTGCACCGCTTCGCCGGCTGGGACCGCGCGATCCTCACCGACTCCGGCGGCTTCCAGGTCTTCTCGCTCGCCGCGCTCAACGACATCGACGACGAAGGCGTCACGTTCCGCTCGCACATCGATGGATCGAAGCACCGCCTCACGCCCGAGGTGTCGATGGAGATCCAGGGCGTGCTCCATTCGGACATCGCGATGGCGTTCGATCAGTGCCCGCCCGGCGACGCGCCGGCCGAGATCCACGATCGCGCGATGAAGCGCACGACCG
>DATJIA010000187.1:0-8127 GCA_035493675.1 Kofleriaceae bacterium
GTGGCCGAAGTCGCTCGACGACTCGGCGGCGCGGCGCGACTGGGGCTGGAAACCGCGCTACGACCTCGATGGCATGACCGACGACCTCGTCCCGCGGATCCGCCGCATGCTCGAGCTCGGCGCCATCCTGTCCTCACGCTAGGAGTCTTTCATGTACGCCGATGCCCGCGCGCACTACACCGCCGCCCTCGCCGAGATCCGCGACACTGGCCTGTGGAAGCACGAGCGCGTGATCGAGTCGCCGCAGGCGGCGCACATCCGCGCCGGCGGCAAGCAAGTGATCAACTTCTGCGCCAACAACTACCTCGGGCTGTCGTCGCATCCGCGGTTGATCGCAGCGGCGCGCGCCGCGCTCGACGCGCGCGGCTACGGCCTGTCGAGCGTGCGGTTCATCTGCGGCACGCAGGACAAGCACAAGGAGCTCGAGGCCGCGGTCAGCGAGTTCCTCGCGACCGACGACACGATCCTGTACTCGTCGTGCTTCGACGCCAACGGCGGGCTGTTCGAGACCCTGCTCGGCGAGGACGACGCGATCATCTCCGACGCGCTCAACCACGCGTCGATCATCGACGGCATCCGCCTGTGCAAGGCGGAGCGCCACCGCTACGAGCACGACAACCTCGATCAGCTCGAGTCGATGTTGAAGGCGACGCAGGGCAAGCGCCTCCGCATGATCGCGACCGACGGCGTCTTCTCGATGGACGGCGACATCGCGCGGCTCGATCGGATCTGCGATCTCGCGGATCGCTACGGCGCGATGGTGATGGTCGACGACAGCCACGCGACCGGGTTCGTCGGGAAGACGGGGCGCGGCACGCCCGAGCACCGCGGCGTCGCCGCGCGCGTCGACGTCATCACGTCGACGCTCGGCAAGGCGCTCGGCGGCGCGTCGGGCGGCTTCACGACCGGGAAGAAGGAGATCATCGATCTCCTCCGCAACCGATCGCGCCCGTACCTGTTCTCGAACACGCTCGCGCCGCCGATCGTCGCCGGATCGATCGAAGCGCTCGCGCTGCTCAGCGAGTCGACCGAGCTGCGCGACAAGCTCGAGCGCAACACGCGCCGCTTCCGCGACGGCATGACCGAGCACGGGCTGAACATCCGTCCCGGCGAGCACCCGATCGTCCCGGTCATGCTCGGCGACGCGAAGCTCGCGGTCGATCTCGCGCAGCGCCTGCTCGCCGAGGGCATCTACGTCATCGGCTTCTCGTTCCCCGTCGTGCCGAAGGGCCAGGCGCGCATCCGCGTGCAGCTCTCGGCCGCGCACTCGGAAGAGGACGTCGACCGCTGCGTCGACGCCTTCGCCCGGCTACGGTGAGACTCAGATGGACCCTGACTTGATCAAACAACGAATCACCGCCGCGCTGCCCGACGCCCAGATCGTCCTCGAGGATCTGACCGGCACGCGCGATCACTGGAAGGCCCGCATCGTGTCGGCCGCGTTCACCGGCAAGAGCCTGATCGCGAGGCATCGCCTGGTGATGGGCGCGCTGGTGGAAGAGATGAAGGGCCCGATCCACGCGCTCACGCTCGACACGCTGACACCGGACGAAGCGGCGACGAAACGTTGATGACGTAGATCGGGTGATCGCGTTTCGCACTCGCACCTACGATGTCGGTGCGAACTGCGATGAGAGTTTTGCTCCACTTAAATTCTGCAGTTCCTCAACGGTGTGCGGACGCGCGCCCGCCGACTTTCCGCTTTTTGACCGCGCCCGCCGATGTCATTCATGCGACGATTATTTCCGTCGCAAAGGCCGGCGACTATTCGCATGAGCGCACCTACCGAACCCCAAGCACCCACCTCTGGAAACGAGGCGTTTGGCCCTTATCTGGTGTTCGAACGCCTCGGCGTCGGCGGCATGGCCACCGTGCACCGCGCCAAGGAACGCGGCATCGAGGGCTTCGAGCGCATCGTCGCGCTGAAGCGCTTGCTGCCCCACCTCGCCGAAGACGCGAGCTTCGTGAAGTCGTTCGTTCGCGAAGCCAAGCTCGCGTCGATGCTGCAGCACGCCAACATCGTGCAGCTCTACGAGCTCGGCCGCGTCGGCAGCGTGTACTTCATCTCGATGGAGTACATCGACGGACGTGACGTCCGCCGGATCCTCCGCCAGGCGCGCAAGGTCACCGGCCCCGCGACGATCAACGTCACGCTGTCGCTCTTGATCCAGCTGTGCGACGCGCTCGACTACGCGCACACGCGCCACGACGAAGACGGTCACCCGCTCTCGATCGTGCACCGCGACGTCTCGCCGTCGAACCTGCTCGTCACCAAGAGCGGTCACCTGAAGGTGATCGACTTCGGCATCGCGAAGGCGCAGTCGTCGCAGCTGCGCACCGCCACCGGACGCGTCAAGGGCAAGCTCGCCTACATGGCGCCCGAGGCGATCAGCGGCAAGGAGCTCGACGCGCGCTCCGACATCTTCAGCGCCGGCGTCATCGCGCACGAGCTGCTCACCGCGCGCCCGCTGTTCGCGTCGAAGAACGAATACCAAACGCTGATCAAGGTGCAGCGCGGGGACGTGCTGCCGCCGTCGACGTTCAACCAGGCGTGCCCGCCGGAGCTCGACGCGATCGTGCTCAAGGCGCTCGCGCGTGATCCGGACCAGCGCTACACGAGCGCCGCGCAGATGCGCGACGACCTGCACGGCGTCCGCATCAAGTACAACCTCTCGGCGACCAACCGCGAGGTGCAGTCGTGGTGCGATTGGGCGTTCTCGCTCGAAGCGCCCGGCAACAACTTCTCGGGCCCGATGGTCACCGACTCGCTCGCGGGCATGAGCGTGTCGCGCTCGCCGATCAACCTGCCGCCGGGTGCGCCGCACCAGCAGCAGGCGCGCGACACCGCGCGCACGCCGGTGCCGATGCCGCTCCGCGCGCCCGCCGACGACAGCGGCACCGGTCCGACGATGACCGCGCACCACCACGACGAGCACGACGCCGACGTCGCGTGGGGCGGCGGCGGCGAGCACGAGAGCGAGCAGCCGGTGCTGCTCGACGAGGTCCCGGACGTCTCGAGCAAGTTCCCGGCCGTGCCGGGCGGCTTGAACGCGGCGACCGCGGCGGCGATGGGCGCGGACCCCGCGTCGCGCAAGACGTTGATCGGTCAGGCGATGCCGCCGGCCCGTCGCGCGAGCCAGCCCAACCTGTGGGCGCAGGGCTCGAGCGAAGACGCGATCCCGCAGGGACGCGGCCGCTTCCCGACCGGCGCGGAGTTCACGCCGTCGGCGGCGGCGGTCACGCCCGGCGACGACACGCAGCGCTCGCCGCTGGTCGAGCCCGGCAGCTACACCGGCGCCGTCGTGATGCAGAAGAAGGCGAGCAAGCTGCCGCTGATCGTGGCGGGCATCGCCGTGATCGCGGCGGCCGCCGCCGTCTTCGTCGTCATGCAGAAGAACGGCGACAAGAACGAAGCGCCGCCGGTCGCGGCGAAGCCGCAGACGGGCAAGATCAAGTTCGTCGTCGAGCCGCCCGACTCGACGGTGAAGATGGCCGGCATCGAGCCGCACACCGGCTCGCCGTGGGAGGTCGATCTCGATCCCGGTCAGGTCCAGGTCCAGATCAGCCACGACGGCTTCAAGTCGTACGTCACCACGGTCGATCTCTCCGGCGGTGAGACCCAGACGCTGCGCGTCGTGCTCGATCAGGGCGGCGCGGCGGCGCTGTCGATGCTGTCGATCGAGTCGAACCCGCCGGGTCTGATCGCGACCCTCGACGGGCAAGAGCTCGCGCAGAAGACGCCGATCCAGAAGATGCAGCTGCAATCGGGCGCGCACGTCGTGACGATCAAGCAGAACGGCCAAGAGGTCTGGCGCCAGGAGTTCATGGCGAACGGCGACGCGGACTTCGACTTCAAGCCGGTCTTGACCGAGGAGAAGAAGCGCGAGCGCGCCGAGCAGGCCGCGCAGCGCGTCGCGACCAACTCGCCGCCGACCCCGCGCGTGCGCGAGAGCTCGCCGACGCCGACGCCGACGCGCATCATCAAGGAAGAGACCGACGTCGGCTCGCACGACAAGGGCGCGTCGAAGGAGATCAACGTCGGCTCGGCCGCGGACACCGGCGTGTCGCTGCCGCCGCCGCCGGAGGCCAAGCTGCCGCCGCCGCCGACGCCCGTCGAGGACAAGGGCTCGGCCGCCGCGGTCACGCCGCCGCCGCCGGAGCACAAGGACGCGACCGGTCAGGGCGCGGGCAGCGGCGCGGGCTCGAACCCGGGGCCGGGCAGCGCGAAGGTCGCGGTCGCGCCGCCGACGCCGAAGGCGGGCGCGCCCGCGGTCGTCCCGCCGAACGCGGTGCACCGCACGAGCGGTGCGCTGCCCTCGATCAACACGGTCCCGCGCGCCGGCGAGACGCCGCCGTCGAAGATCAGCACGATGCTCTGCATCGACACCAGCGGCAACGTGACGACCGTGAAGGTCCTGACCAAGGGCCTGCCCGGCACCGTCGGCTCGGATCTGCAGTCGACGATGAGCGGCTGGAAGTATCAGCCGTACAAGCAGAACGGCAACGCGACGCCGGCGTGCTTCGTCGTCAGCTTCGCGGTGAAGTGGCCCGACTCGAGCTCGCGCGGCAACTGAGCCGCTACGAGCTCGGCACGATCACGCCGGTGTTCATGTCCATCGCGCAAGCGAACTGCAGCTTGCCGCTGGTGGGCACGGTCACCGGCACGTCGACCGCTTGATCCTTGGGCAGCTCGATCGGCTTCTGGCCCTCGAACTTCACCTGGCTCATGCACTCGCCGTCGACGGTGCGGGTGAAGACGAGCACGAGCTTCTCGCCCGGCGCGCCCTTGATCGTGTCGGGCGCGAAGCCGTTGGCGCCGGCCTCGATCGCGATCTTGCGCGGCTCGCCGGGCTTCGACGCGACGGCCGCCGACGCCGAGCCGGGCGCGGGCGGGTTGTCCTTCTTCGACCCGCAGCCCACGGCGATCACGAACGCCGCACACAACATCAGCTTCATGCGCGGCACTCTACCGCGCCGCCGTCACGGTTCCAGCCCGAACAGCGCGCGGTGAATCAGCTCCGTCAGTGCGGCCTTCGCGCGCGCCGCGGGGATCGCCGGCGCGCCGTGCACGCCGGCGAGCGCGTTCGCGGTCTCGACCGCGGCGATCTGCAGCACGTAGGCGGTCGCTTCCGGATCGGGCACCACGCCGCGCGGCGTGATCGCGCTGATCAGATCCGCGAGGCGCCTTCGCCCCATGTCCTCGAACGCGCGGTTGAGCGCCGCGACGTCCGGATCGCGCAGCGTCATCTCGACGAACACCTTGTTCATCCCCGGGTGCTTGCTCGCGACCTCGATGAGCGCGTCGACCGTCGCCTGGATCGTGTCGTGCCTGCCCTTCCCCACGAACTGCGTCGGCGCGAGGCGCGAGACCGTCTGCCGATACGCCTCGGCGAGGTGGCGGCGCGCGACCTCCACGTAGATCTGCTTCTTGTCGTCGAAGTATCGATAGAAGGTGCCGACCGAGACGCCGGCGTGCGCGGCGATGTCGGGCGTGCCGGTCGCGTCGTACCCACCCGCGATGAACGCCTCCGCCGCCGCGGTGACGAGCGCTTCATAGGTGCGGCGCGCGCGATCCTGCGTGAAGCGGCGCGCGCCGCTGTCGAACAGCAGCTCTTCAGGCGCGCTCTGGGCGCGTGTAGGTTTCGATTTCAAGGGAGGCATCGAGTTTCACTTGACCGGACCGGGGCGTCCGTGGAAAATGAAAAAAGTTTCACTTTTGGTGGAGGCCCGAATGGTCGCGACGGCTGCATCGCCTATCTCCGAGTCTACGTCGTCTACGTCCGGCCCGTCGATCGAGACGCTCGAAGCGATCCTCGACGTGACGTACACGTGGGGTTACCAGGAAACGCGCGAACAGCTGCGCGGCCTCTACGAGAAGGCGAAGCGCGGGCAGTGGATCCCCGAAGAGGTCCTGCCCTGGGACACCGACGTCGACATGTCGAAGCCGATGGGCCCCGAGCAGCTCCTGCCGCTGTGGGGCTCCGAGATCTGGGATCGCATGACGCCCGCCGAGCGCGTCACCTGCAACACCGAGACGAGCGCGTGGACGCTGTCGCAGTTCCTGCACGGCGAGCAGGGCGCGCTGCTCGCGGCCGCGCAGCTCGTCGACAGCGTGCGCGACATCGACTCGAAGATGTACAGCGCGACCCAGGTCGTCGACGAAGCGCGCCACGTCGACGTCTACAACCGATACTTGCATCACAAGGTCGGCTTCTCCTACCCGGTCAACACGCACCTCAAGACCCTGCTCGACATGATCCTGAAGGACAGCCGCTGGGACATGAAGTTCCTCGGCATGCAGATCATGGTCGAGGGCCTCGCGCTCGCCGCGTTCGGCATGATCCGCCAGAACACGCAGGAGCCGCTCTTGCGCGAGCTCACCGCGTACGTGATGGGCGACGAAGCGCGCCACGTCGCGTTCGGCGTGCTCTCGCTGCGCGACTACTACCGCGATCAACCCGAGAGCGTGCGCCGCGAGCGCGAGGACTTCGTCTACGAAGCCGCGCGCCTCATGCGCGATCGCTTCCTCTTCCAAGAGGTCTGGGAAAAGATGGGCCTGCCCAAGGAGCGCTGCATGGAGATCGCGCTCCACAGCCAAGGGCAGATCATGTTCCGCCAACTCCTCTTCGCCAAGATCGTCCCCGCGATCAAGAAGATGGATCTCCTCTCGGACAAGCAGCGCACGCGCTTCGCCGAGCTCGGCATCCTCCAGTTCGAGAACTGGAGCGACCCGTTCGCGGATCTCGAGCGCGAGCAGGCCGAGCGGCTCGCCAAGCACCCGCACGCCTGATCTCAGCATCGGCCGATGCCCCGCGCTCTGGATCGCCGCCCGGCTGGTCCAGATCGCGCTCTGATCGCCCGTCAAACCCGAAAAATCTCAAAAGGGCGACGGCGCGGAGCCTCGTGATCGCACGAACGTCGGCGCCCGCGCCGATGCCGCGCGCTCTGGCAAACCAAGATGACATCGCGCCGCCCGCGATCGGCCCAGATCGCTTGCACTTGCCGCATAAAAACGATATATGCTAAATCAATGTCGCCGCGCCAGACCGAGCTTCGTTTCCACGCGCGCGGCGGCAAGCGTCCCGGTGCCGGGCGGAAGCCGAACGGTCCGCGCGCCGGCGTCAGTCATCTGCGCCGACCGAAGCTCAGCCGGCATCACCCGGTGCACGTCACGATCCGCGTCGTGCGCGGCGTCGGGCGTCTGCGCCGGCGCACCGCATACAAGTGCGTCAGCGATGCGTTGCTCAGCGGCTTCCCGCGCGAAGGCTTTCGCGTCGTCGCCGCGAGCGTGCAGGCGACGCATCTCCATCTCTTGATCGAGGCGGACGACGAACGTGCGCTCGCGCGCGGGATGCAGGGCTTCGCGATCTCGTTCGCGCGCCGCCTCAACCGCCGATGCGGGCGCAAGGGCCGCGTGCTCGCCGATCGCTATCACGCGCAAGCGATCACGACCCCGCGCCAAGCGCGCAACGCGTACGCGTACGTCTTCAACAACTGGCGCAAGCACCGCGAGGACGCACACCGCAGCTGGCGCATCGATCCGTACTCGACCGCGATCGCGTTCGACGGCTGGAAGGGCCGCGAGGACTTCGCCGGCTTCCGACTACCGCGCGACTACGAGGTGCTGCCGGTCCACTACCCGACGGTGTGGCTCTTGACGACCGGCTGGAAGCGCCACGGGCGCATCGACCTGTTCGAGCGCCCCGGCCACCGCGACTGAGCGTCCGCCGGCTCGTGCCGGCGCGTGCCGGCGCTCACCTGCGATCGCCGGCAATGTGCGCGCGCACGCGATGTCTCGATCGCAATGCGGGCCTTCTTGTTCCTGATCGCGAGCGGCTGCGCGACGCTCGTCAACCGCGGCAGTGAATCGATCGCGCTGCGCTCGGATCCGCCCGGCGCGATCGTCGCGATGGACGGCCTCGAGGTCGGGCCGACGCCGACGACGGTGCGCGCGCGGATCCAGACCGGCGCGCGCTTCGACTTCCGCTGGGCCGACGGCGCGACCGCGACGTGCACGATCACGACGCACGCGCAGCCGCTCTGGTACGTGCCCGACGTGCTCGGCGGCGTGGTCGGGATCTTCGTCGATCTCGCCAGCGGCGCGGCGGTCGGGCTCGACGCGCACGA
>DATJIA010000188.1:0-17236 GCA_035493675.1 Kofleriaceae bacterium
GGTCACAACGACGAGACCGATCTCGAGTTCCTCCCCGACGGACGCGCGGTCGTGACCGCGCGCCTCGAGATGAGCGGCTCGATGTTCGGGCACGACGACGGCTGCACGCTGGTCGCGTTCGCCGACGCGCCGTACACGACGTGGCGCACGATGAAGTGCCTGACCACGCGCCTCGACGGTCCGAACCTGTTCGCGTACGGCGGATCGATCTACGCGGCGGGCCGTCATCATCCGCCGTCGTCGCGCGACGCCTTCTGGGATCGCCGCGGCGGCTTCTTCGGCCGGCGCAAGCGCACGTCGCTCTACAAGATCGACGAGGGCGGCCTGACGCGCCTGTTCGATCTGCCGAGCGCGGGCGACACCGGCTATCCCGGCGTCGTCGTGCGCGGCGACGAGCTCACGATCTGCTACTACACGAACGATCCGAGCCTCGATCCGCCGTGGGTCGTCGGCATGGTGTTGCCGAGCGAGATCCGGATCGCGCGGCTCTCGCTCGCAGGGCTGTCGCGGCTCGCCGATCGTGGATGATCCGACGCGCACCGGTGGCGGGGACGACGCGACGCTGCCGACCACGGACGTGTCGCAGGGCAGCGATCGTCCGCGCGATCTCGAGGACCACGGGATCGACGTCGGCGCGCGCCTCGGCCGCTACGAGCTGACCGAGCGCGTCGGCGCCGGCGGCATGGGCGTCGTGTGGGCCGCGCGCGATCCCGAGCTCGATCGCATCGTCGCCGTGAAGATCTTGCGCGCGCGCGCCGGCAACGCCGACGGCGAGCTGCGCCTGCGCCGCGAAGGCCAGACGATGGCGCGGCTCACCCACGCCAACGTCATCCGCGTGTACGACGTCGGCGTCACCGGCGGCGCGGTGTTCGTCGCGATGGAGTACGTCGGCGGCGGCACGCTGCACGATTGGCTCGAGAAGAAGCCGCGATCGGTCGAGGAGATCCTCGCGGTGTTCGCGCACGCGGGGCGCGGGCTCGCGGCCGCGCACGACGCGGGGCTCGTGCACCGCGACTTCAAGCCGTCGAACGTCTTGGTCGGCGACGACGGCCGCGTGCTCGTCACCGACTTCGGCTTGGCGCGGCCCCCGTCGCCGTCGAGCGACGACGCGCGCGCGCTCCGCGACGAGGTCTCGGCCGGCGGCCTCCTGCGCACGATCACGCGCGCCGGTGGGCTGGTCGGCACGCCCGCGTTCATGGCGCCCGAGCAACACGCGGGCGGCCCGGTCGACGCGCGCGCCGATCAGTTCGCGTTCTGCGTCGCGCTGTGGCGCGCGCTCTACAAGCGGCCGCCGTTCGCCGGCGACTCGCTCGACGAGCTGTCCGCGTCGACGAACAACGGCAAGCTCGAGACGCCGCCGTCGGGCGCGAAGGTCCCCGCCCACGTGCGCGCCGCGCTCGAGCGCGGGCTCGCCGCGCAGCCCGCGTCGCGGTTCCCGTCGATGCGCGAGCTGCTCGCCGCGCTCTCCGACGAGGAGCGGCGCCGCAAGCGCCAGCGGCTGATCGCGGCCGGCGTCGTGATCGCCGCGCTCGGCGGCGCAGCGGCGGTGTGGGCGATCGGCACGCGCGCCGGCGATCCGTGCGCGTCGAAGACCGATCGATTCGCGGGCGTGTGGGACGCCGGCGTCGCGAAGACCGTGCGCGACGCCTTCGCCGCGACCAAGATGCCGTTCGCCGACGCGAGCTATCGCGAGGTCGCGCGCCAGCTCGATCTCAAGCGCGGCGCGTGGGAGGCGATGCGCCTCGACAGCTGCGAAGCGACGCGCGTGCGCGGCGAGCAATCCGACGCGATGATGGACGCGCGCGCGCGCTGCCTCGAGCAACGGCTCGGCGATCTCGGCGCGTTCGTCGCGCTGCTCCAGAAGGCCGACAAGAACCTGGTCGCGCAGGCGGCGCAGACCGTCGCCGGCGTCGGCGACATCAGCGCGTGCGGTGACATCGCGACGCTCGCGCGGCGCGTGCCGCCGCCCGACGATCCGGTGAAGCGCGGCGAGATCGACGCGCTCGAGAAGGATCTCGCGGCCTCGCGCGCGCTCGTGCACACCGGCCACTACGCCGACGCGGCCAAGGCCAGCGACGAGCTGGTCGCGCGCGCGCGCCGCACCGGCTACGCGCCGGCGCTCGCCGAGGCGCTCGCCGAAGCGGGCGAGGCCGCGAACCAGAGCGATCATCTCGCCGAGGCCGAGCCGCTGCTCGAGCAAGCCGGGCTCGCCGCCGAGGCGGGCGGCGACGACGAGCTCCGCTTCGACGTCGAGACCCGGCTGGTCGCGGTCGTCGGCTACGAGCTCGAGCGGCTCTCCGACGGCGAGCGCCACGCGGCGCGCGCGGAGGCGCTGCTCACGCGGCTCGGCAACTCGCCGCGCCGCCGCGGCAACCTCGCCAACAGCCGCGCGATCGAGCTGTGGTGGAACGGCCACTACGAAGAGGCGCGCACGCAGGCGCAGATCTCCGTCGACGCGTTCACCGAGGCGGATCCGCAGGGCCTCGACGTCGCGCGCGCGTTGCACACGCGCGCGATCATCGAGCAGGAGGTCCACGATCTCAACGCGTCGGTCGCCAGCGAGGAGAAGGCGCGCGCGCTCGCCGAGCGCGTCGTCGGTCCGCAACACCCGTTCGTCGCCGACATGTGGAACACGTCGGGCGGCTCGCTGCGCCTCCTGCACAAGTACGATCAGGCGGTCGCGCACCTGACGCGCGGGATCACGATCCTCGAGGCGACCAGCGGCCCCGACAGCGCGGCGGTCGGCGCGTCGCTGATGAACCTCGCGATCGTCTATCTCGATCAAGACAAGCCCGAGCAGGCGATCCCGATCCTCGAGCGCCAGCGTGCGATCTGGGAGAAGATCTACGGCGCGGATCACTCGCGGGTCGCCGACACCGACGACAACCTCGGCGCCGCGTACTCGAAGGCGGGCCGCGACGCCGACGCCGAGACGACGCTGCACCGCGCGATCGACATCCACACCAAGCGCGTGGGGCGCGACTCGCCGGCGACGGCGTCGTCGTGGAAGCAGCTCGGATATCACGAGCAGCGCATGAAGCGCTGGGCCGCGGCGAAGACCGCGTTCACCGAGGCGCTGCGCGCGATCGACGCGTCGCAGGGCACGAAGTCTCCGCTCGCGGTGCGGCCGCTGCTCGGGCTCGGCGACGTCGAGGTGGCGCTCGGCGATCGCGCCGCCGCGGCCGCGGCGTACGAGCGCGCGCTCTCGCTCGCGCCGCCCGACGAGCCGGATCTCCGCAAGGAGCTGACCGACAAGCTCGCGGCGGCGCGCAAGCCGTAGCCGTAATGCGCGCGCGCGTCGCGACCTGACGGATCATGGCTCCCACGATCCAGGTCGGGCTCTCCAACTTCGACGACGTCGTTTCGAAGGGCGGCGTCGTCTTCCTCGATTGCTCCGCGAAGTGGTGCGGCCCGTGCCGCGTCTTCGCGCCGATCTTCCACGCCGCCGCGGCGGCGCGGCCCGAGCACACCTGGGGCACGATCGACACCGACGACGAGCCCGCGCTCACGATCAAGCTCGACGTCCGCGCCAACCCGACGATCGTCGTCTTCAAGGACGGCGCGCTCGTCTACAAGCACGTCGGCGCGATGAGCGCCGCGAAGCTCGACGCGCTGGTCGAGAAGCTCACGGCGTGACGCGCGCGTCTTCGAGGCACGCGCGCAGCTTCTCCTTCGCGCGATGGAGCATGACCGCGACGTTGCCGGTGGTCGTGCCGAGCTCGGCCGCGACCTCGTCGCCGCTCAATTCGTCGAGGAGCCGCATCATCACGACCCGCTGCGCGCCCTCGCCGAGCTCCGCGACGCAGCTGCTCATCGCGAGCCGCGCCTCGGCGCGCGCGACCGCGGCGGCGGTGTCTTCGCCGCCGGCGATCGCCTCGAGGTCGCCGTCGTGCGGGCGCGCTCGGTGATGCTTGCGTCGCGCGTTGCGCGCGGCGTTGCGGATCACGGTCGACAAGAGCCGCGCGCCGTCGCGATCCTGATCGACGAGCTCGCTCGCCGACGGCAAGCCGAGGAACGTGATCAGCCCTTCTTGCACGGCGTCGAGCGCCTCGGAGTCGGCGAGGCCTTCACCGCGCGCGATCGCGACCAGCGTCGGGCGCTCGGCGCGCACGAGTCGCGTCACCCACGCGACGAAGCAGGCGTGCTCGCAGGACGACATCGGTACGCACATCTTCCCATGTCAGGTCGCGAGCGGCCGGAACATTACGCGCTATCCGTTACGCGATCGGCAGATCCGCGAGCAGCAGGCGATCCCAGGTCGGCTCGACCTCGGAGACCGCGGCGTGGAGCGCGAGCGCGACGCCGATCGCGCCCGACAGCAGCGAGTCGTCGGCGTTCCAGGACGTCTTGTAGTCGGGCGGCTCGCGCGCCGCCGACGGGAAGCCGGCGATCGCCTGATCGTTGCGGATGCGGAACGTGTGATCGATCCAGGTGCGCGCGGCGTTCGCGAACACGTCCTCGCCGGTCGCCTGCCACAGGCGATTGAAGATGTGCGCCGCGCCGATCGTGCCGTGGCACAGACCGGCGTCGTGCACCGCCGCCTCGTCGAACGTGCGGGTCGCGCACGCGCGCGCCATCGTGAGCGCTTCGTCGCGCCACTGCGCGTTGCCGGTCGCCTGCGCCGCCGACAGGAACGCGACGCACGCGCCGAGATCGCCGTAACACCACGCGAGGCGCGTCGAGCCCTTCTCGTCGGCCGCCGGATGCCACGACGGATAGCGACCGCGTTCGCGGGGCGGCTCCGCGCCGAGCAGGAACGTCATCGACTTCTCGAGCAGCGCGCGCGCGCGATCCGTCTCGACGCCGTGCGAGACCATGCGCGCGAGCAGCGCCGCGACGCCGGGGTTGCCGTGCGCGAGCCCGAGGTTCCAGTAGCCCTCGGGCGCGATCTGCCGCTGCCACTCGGGCAAGAGATCGGGCGACGTGTGCCACGCGACGCCGCCGCCGCGTTCCCGCGCGGTCGCCTCGAGCTGATCGAGCACGCGCGCGCACAACGCGCGCCCGCCGTCGTGATCGCTGCGCTCGAGCCCGCACACGCCGATGCCGACCAGCCCGATGATCAGATCGTAGTCGGCGGTCCACGGCGTCTCCTCGAGGCGCCGCATCAGCGCGCTCTCGATCGCGCCGCACACCTCATCCGCTTCTTCGCCGGCGGCGAGGTGCGCGACGCCGAAGCCGACCCGGCCCGCGCCCGAGAACAAGCTCGGCGGGAACCCGCCCGAGCCGAACAGCGTCACCGCCGCCGCGAGCAACGCGCCGCCCTCGTCGTCGTCGTCGGGCACGGCGCCGTCTTGCGACAGGTACGTGCGCAAGAGCGCGCGATCGACGCGCGCGTCGATGCTCCCGGGCGCGAGCTCGTGCGCCGCGACGCCGGCCGCGATCTCGCGCACGACCTGCAGGATCCGAACACGTTGTTCGGTATCGAACACTACGGGACGCCAGGTCGGTTCGCTCATGTGCACCTTCGCGCGTGTCGGGCCGGTCAAGGAAGTGGGACCCAGGCGGAGAGCCCGGGGCGGAGTTGATCGACGATCGACGGATCCGGCGCGAGCTCCGCCTCGACGATGATCATGCCGGACGCGGCGTCGACCGAACGCGCGACCTGGCTGATCGTGGCAGGGACCGGCGCGCCGATCGTGTCGACGGTCGCGTCGACCTTGGTGCCGAGCGCGAGCGACTTCGCGCGCTCGGTCGGGATCGCGAAGCGCAGCCGCAGATCCGACTTGCCGAGGATGCGCACGATCGCCTCGCCGGCCTGCACGGTCGCGCCCTGATCCTTGAAGCGCGACTGCACGAAGCCGTCGAACTGCGCGACGAGCTGCGTGTTGCCGACGTTGCTCTTCGCGGTCTCGGCGCGCGATCGCGCGGCGTTCGCGGTCGCGGCGGCTTGATCGGCGTCGGCGATCGCCTTGCGCAGATCGACCTCGGCCTTCTCGATGTTCTGGCGCGGGCTGACGCCGGCGGCGACCGCCTTCTTCTCGTTCGCGAGCGTGCGGCGCGCGGCGTCGACGTTGACCGCGGCCGCGCGATACGCGGCCTGGGTCGCGGCGAGATCCGCTTGCGCGGCGCGCAGCTCCTGCTCCATCGACGTCTTGTCCATCTCCGCGACGACGTCGCCCGCCTTCACCGGATCGCCCGCGCGCACGTTGACCACGGCGATGCGCCCCGGCGCCAACGCCGCGACGTCCTGACTCTGCGCGGGCGCGATCACCGCGACGTAGCCCTTCGACGGCGTGTTCGCGTCGGGCGCGCCCGCGTCGGTCTTCTTCGCCGGCGCCGGCGCGTTGGTCGCGGTCGGTGCGCTGCCCGATCCGCACGCGGCGAGACACATATAGATGAGGAGGCGCTTCACGGCGCACCCCCGGTGAACGTCTGATCCTGGACCAGCGACGCGTACGCGCCCTTCTTCGCGAGCAGATCCGCGTGGCGCCCGGCCTCGACCAACCGCCCGTCCTCCATCACGACGATCGTGTCCGCATTGACGATCGTCGACAACCGGTGCGCGATGATCAGCCGCGTCGCCCGCAGCTTGCGCAGGCTGTCCATCACCGCGCGCTCGGTGGTCGCGTCGAGCGAGCTGGTCGCTTCGTCGAGCAAGAGGATCGCGGGATCGTGGAGCAGCGCGCGCGCGAGCGCGAGTCGCTGCCGCTGCCCGCCCGACAAGGTCGCGCCGCCGTCGGCGACCAGCGTCTCGTAGCCCATCGGCATCGCGCGGATGTCGGCGTCGATCTGCGCCTTGCGCGCCGCCGCGACGATCCGATCGAACGGCGTCTGCGGATCGGTGAGCGCGATGTTGTTCCGGATCGATCCGCTGAACACGAACGGCGTCTGCGGCACCATGCCGAGCTGCTGGCGCAGCTGCTTGTGATCGAGCTCGGTCAGATCGTAGCCGTCGTAGATGATGCGGCCCTCGGTCGGCTTGTGCAGGCCGAGCAAGAGCGCCGCGAGCGTCGACTTGCCGGAGCCGGAGCGCCCGACGATCGCGACGGTCGTGCCCGGCTGGATGCGCAGGCTGACGTTGCGCACGACCAGCGGATCCGCCGAGCCGTAGCGGAACGAGACGTCGTGCAGCTCGATCGCGCCCGACAAGCGCGGCGGCGTCACGCCGGCGCCGCGCGCCTGCTCGGGCTCCGCGCTGAAGACGTCGTCGATGCGCTCGACGTAGCTGCCGAGCTGCGTGAGCGACATCGCGCTCGCAGTCAGGCTGGACAGCGGCGTCAAGAAGCCGGTCGACAGCGCGGTCGCCGACAACATCGTGCCGAGCGTGAGCTGGCCCTGGATCACGAGCAGCGCGCCCATGCCCATCAAGATCAGCGGCGCCGCCGACTGCAACAAGCTGTTCACGCCGTCGAGCACCGCCTGCAGGCGGCCGCGCGACAGCGACACGTTGAGCTCGTCGACGTACAGGTTCGCGTAGTGCTCGAGCGCGCGCTCCTCGGCGCCGGCGACCTTGAGCGTCTCGATGCCGACCAACATCTGCACGAGGTACGAGTGCGCGCGCGCCTGGCTCTCGAGATCCTGCGACGTCAGCGCGGCGTAGCGGTGCCGAGAGATCAAGACGACGATCACCTGCAGGAACCCCGCGCCGAACGTGATCGACGCGAGCACCCACGACATCTGGAACAGGAGCGCGAGGTACGCGAGCGCGAGCGTGCCGTCGAGCAGCGTCGACAACAGGCTCGAGGTGAGCAGATCGCGGATCTGCGTGTTCGAGCTGACGCGCAACAACAGATCGCCGGCGGATCTTCGATTGAAGTACGCGTACGGCAACGACAGCATGTGCGACACGAAGCCGAGCGTCATCTTGGTGTCGAGCCGCGTGCGCAGCTCGATCAACAGGTGCGATCGGATCAGCGACGACAACAGCTGGAACGTGAGCACGGCGCTGATGCCGACCGCGATCACGACGAGCAAGTTGTGATCGCCGCGCGGCACGACGCGATCGACGACCATGCCGGTCAAGACCGGCAGCGCGAGCGCGATCAGGCGCAGCGCGATCGACGTGACGAACACGCGCGTGACCAACCCGCGGTGCGAGAGCAGCTGGGTCAGGTACCGCCACACCTTCGAGCGCCCCGCCGGAGTGACGACGAAGCTCTCCATCGGCTCGAACACGAGCGCGACGCCCGTGAAGTGCCGGCGGAAGCGATCCATCGGGATCGTGCGGCGCCCGAACGCGGGATCGACGATGTCGACCTCGTGCCGCTTCGCGCGCTCGAGCACCACGAAGTGGTTGAAGTCCCAGTGCAGGATCGATCCGGTCGGCAGGTAGTGCAGATCCTGGATCTCGAGCTGCACGCCGCGACCGCGCAGCCCCATCGCCTCGGCGCCGCGCACGATGCCCAGCGCGTCGGTGCCGCGGTTGGTGCCGGCCGCCTGGCGCGCCTCGTCGAGCGTCACGGTGCGGCCGTGATAGCTGAGCACCATCGCGAGGCACGCGGCGCCGCAGTCCGCGGCCTCCATCTGCTGGATGTACGGCACGCGGCCGCCGCGCTTGCCGCCGAGCTTGCGCAGCGCATCGGCGAGGTTGGGATCGACCTCGGGCGCGTTGGAGGTGCGAGCTTGATCGCTCATCAGAACTGCCTCAGCCCGGGGATGAGCGCATAGATGATGCGCTCGGATCGCACCTTCACGTCGGCGGCGCCCGGCATGCCGTCGTGATAGCGGAACGTGCGGCCGTCGGCCTCGAACTCCGCGGTGGGCAGCTTCGCGCGCACGAGCACGACCGGTCCGGTGAGCGGCACGTTCTCCGCGACCTCCGGACCGAGCACGCGCTTCGCCTCGCCGGGCGACATGACGTCGGACGACACGCTCTCGATCTCGAGCGTGCGATACGAGTATCGATAACCGGCGAGCTCGAAGCGGAGCTGCATCCCGGGCGCGAGCTGCGGGCGATCTTCGCCGGGGAGCAGCGCGTACACCTCGAGCGCGCCGGCGCCCTCGGAGATCGACGCGACGATCTCACCCGGATCGACGTGTTGTCCCGGGCGCACGAGGATGTCGCCGATCACGCCGTCGGACTTCGCGCGGATCACGCGCTGATCGAGATCGGTGCGCGCGCTCTCGAGCTCGAGGCGGAGCTGGCGGAGCGACGCGTCGGCGCTGCCGTCCTGCGGATCGAGCATGTGGTTGCGGAGCTGCGTCTCGAACTCGCGCTCGAGGCGATCGACGGCGGCGCGTTGATCGGTGTCGTCGAGGCGCGCGATCACGTCGCCGCTCGCGATCGTGTCGCCCGGCGCGCGCTCGACCTCGGCGACGTTGCCCGCGGTGCGCACGTTGATCACGCCGCGCGCCTTCGATCGCACGATGGCGGGTCCGCTCGAGTAGGTCGCCACCCGCCCGACCGCGACGAACACCGCGCTGCCGATCAAGAGGACGACCAGCAGCCAGTACGCCCACGAGATCCATCCCGGCGACACGCGCACGACGTCGCCCCACTTCGGCAGGACCTGCGCCTCGAGCGCCTCCTTGCGGAAGATGCCCGGATCGCCGGCGGCCTCCTCGATGATCGCCTGCGACTGCACGTGGATCGAGAGCTGATCGAGGAGCGGCGCGGCGAGCTCGGCGAAGCGCGCGAGCAGATGCGCCTCGGTGTTGCCGAACTCGCTGCGGCGCGCGCGGCGCACCGCGACCAGGATCGCGTGCACCTGTCCGTCGGCGCCGACGATCGGGTGCACGAGCAATTGCGACGACGATTCGGGATCGTCGATCTCCGCCGAGTAGCGCGGATCGGCGACCGCGTTCGACGTGCGCGCCGGCAGGCCGGTGCGCGCCGCCCATCCCACGATGCCCTTGATCGCGCGGCGATCGTCGCCGGTCGGGCTGCGCAGCTTGGCTTCGGACCACAGCGCGCCGTCGTCGGCGTCGTGGAACAGGCAGTACGCGCGATCGGCGTCGACCAGCTCGAGCAGCGCGTCGGCGGCGATGCCTTCGGTCGTGCCGAGATCCGACGCGCCGGCGAGGCGACGCGACGCCTGGAACGCCTGCTGGACCAGCCGCGCCTCGGCCGGATCGTGCGGCTGCTGATCGGCGTGCGAGTGGATCGGATGGCGATCGACCAGCGCGCGCAACAGCGGCCGCAGCATCTCGGGCGGCAGCTCGCGCCGCACCACGTGCGCGACACGGGTGTCGGGCGGGACGTTCGCCGGATTGCCCAGCACGACGATCGGCGGCGCGCCGTCGGGCGGGAACGAGGAGAGCGCGGCGGCGACGCGATCGTCGGAGACGACCAAGACCGAGTCGCTCTCGAACATCGCCATCGTCGCGGCGGCGTCGATCGTCGCGACGACCTCGAGCCCCGCGCCGGCCGCCCGCCGGATCCGCTCGACGTCGCGCGGATCGGACGACACCACCGCGACCATGCCGCTCATGCTTGCTTGGCTCTCGCTTTGCGCGCGGCGTGCAGGCGCCGCACGAAGTCGTACAGCAGCATCTCCTGCGCGCGCTGCGACGCGTGCAGGAGCCGGTTCGCGTGCATGTGACAGAGGCTCCACGCGAGATCGGCGAGCTTCGGCGCGAGCTCGCCGCGCTGATCGCGCGCGCGCAGCTCGTCACCGAGCGCGCGCAGCTGCTCGTCGCGCGCCGCGATCAGCGCGAAGCCCGGTTCGAGATCGTGCTCGGCGTCCTTCGCGGGATCGCGCGCGAACACGGTCTCGAGCGACGCGCGCTCCTTCGTGAAGCGATCGCCGACGCGCGCCCAGAAGTCGGCGTTGGCGTTGAACTCGTTGCCGAGCATGTCGCGCCCGTTCGACGCCACCTTCGCGCGCGCGTCGGCGTCGAAGCCGAGCGCGTCGAGCAGCGAATCGACGCCGCGCACCGCGAGGCGCCAGCGCGCGTCCGCGCCCGCGTCGCCGTCGAGCAGCTCGACGATCCCGAGGATCGCCTCGCTGTCGTGCCAGAAGATCCGCTCGACCAGCTCGATGCCGTGGTCGCCGCCGTAGCGTTCGACCTCGCGTTCGTACGTATCGAGCATGATCTTGCGGACGGCGCCGGCGTCGAGGAGCGGCTGCGCGGCACGGTAGAGCGCCGGCAGCACGTTCGTGACGAGCCTTTGCGGATCGCCGTGCAGGCGCACGCGGACGTGCGGATCCGGATCGGCGTAACGGATGAAGAACCACTGATCCGCGTCGCCGTTCGCCATCGCCTCGCGCACGACCGGCGCGATCACCTCGCGCAGCACGCGATCGCCGGTCGACTCGCCGCAGTACAGCTTCGCGTACAGCCACTCGCTGCCCGGCGTGAAGCGGCGCGCGATCTGCGGACCGGGCGGCGGCGCGGGCGCGCGCAGCGGCTCGCCCTTGCGCGTGAACGTCACGACGACCTCGTCGGCGAACCCGCCTTCGGGCCCGTGCGCGACCAGGCGATCGGGCGACGGGAACATCTCGTGCAATTGCACGCGCGGATTGCCGGCGACCTCGTCCGCGAACGCGATCGCGAGCAGCGCGTTGTCGAGATCGATCGGCAGCTCGTTGTCGCCGGCGGCGATCACGAGGAAGCGGGGCAGCGCGCGCGCGTCGCGCAGGGCTTTGACCGCGCCGAGGATCTTCGCGCGCTTCTCTTCAGGCGGCGTGCCGGGCGCGCCCTTGTCCTTGCCCTTCGGCTCCTTCTGCGCTTCGCGCACCGCGGTCGTGATCGCGGCGAGATCCTTCTCGCCGAGGTTCCACGTCGCGCGCGCCACGACCATGCGCCCGATGCGCACGCGCGGCAGGTACGGCATGCCGCCGAGCGCGCCCCACGAGAAGCCGCCGTGCTCGACGCCTTGGCTCGCGAGCGCGCACAAGAAGCGATACACGCCGAGGCTGCGCAGCCGGAAGTTGTGCGCGGTCGTGAGCCGCGGGATCACTTCCTTGCCGAGCCGCTTCGATCGCAACACGATCCGATCGCCGCGCACCGAGACGAGCAGATCGTCGAGCGTGATGCGCTGATCGTCCGGCGCGCCGGACACCCCGAGGAACACGATCTCGTGCGCGCGCAGCACCGGGCGGCACAAGATGTTGCCGATGCGTCCTTCGTTGAGGTGCACGATCTCCGCGAAGATCGCGTCCGGGCGCTGCGCCTCTTCGGCGGCGTGGTGCGCGCGCACCATCGCGTCGATCTCCGGCGACGCGTGGCAGAAGCGTCCGAGCAGGCGCGCGCCCGACGGGCCGCTGGTGCCCTCGTACAAGATCGAGAGCTCGCTCTTCGCGATGTCGTCGGCGGTGCCGGCGACGCGGAACATCGCCGCGAACGCATCGGGCAGGCGCGCGGGACGATCGAGCGCCATCGCGTCGACCGCCTTGTCGTCGAGCGCGATCTCGTCGGCCCCGGTCGCGAGCGCCTCGGCGAGGCGCTTGCTCATCTGATCGTCGACCTTGCCCCAGCCGACGCGCTGCGGTTGCGGCGTGCCCGCGGGGAATGGCAGCCCGGCGAGCAGCGGCGAGCCCTCGCTGCCCGGACCGCGCGCGGCCTCGAAGCCGATGCCCGACTCCTCGTCGAGCGCTTCGGCGAGCGGGATCTCGCGGCCTTCCCAGCGATCGCTGAACGCGCGCTTGAAGTCGTCGAGCGAGCCGTCGCTCATGCGCGCGAGGCGCGCGAGCTGTTGGATCCCGGCGGCGAGATCCGCGACGACGCGCGTGCCGAGCGTCGCCGCCGCGGGCTTGACCATGTCGACCTGGAACAGGAGCGACATGTCGACCTTGGCGGGCAGCGTCTCGAGCTGCTTCGCGATCGCGAGATAGCGTTCGGGATCGTTGCCGACACCGGACGCATCGATCGATGCGATCGCGTTGCGCACGTCGGTGAGCACCGCGGCCGGACCATCGAGCCCGGCGGCGCGGAGCTGCGCGATCATGCCGTCGATCGGCTCGGGGCCGGTGACGTGCACGCCGAGCTCGGGCACGAGCAGCTGCGCGTCGACGAGCTCGCCGACGTACGCGTTGGCGTCGTCGACCGTGACGTCGTCGCCGACCAGCGGCGCGGCGAGATCCGCGAGCTTCGCGCCGTTCGTCGCGCGCGCGAGCGTCGCGTCGAGGTACTCGGTCGGCTCGACCGACACGAGGTGATAGCTGCGCTCCTTGCCGTCGAGTCGCGCGGCCGCGTAGCGCAAGCGCCCCGCGATCCGATAGATGCTCGTGTTCGGTTTCCACGTGAGCACGCCGCGCACTTCGGGCGCGCGCAACAGCTCGCCGACGAGCAGGAACAAGTAGTCGTTGTCGAGGCGCGTGCGGCGCCGGTACTCGCTCTTGGGCGCGAGCTCGAGGCTGGTCTGCTTGCCGAGCTTGCCCGGCGACACCGCCGAGAACAGCCCGAACGGCGTCGAGCGTCCCGCCATCCGCGCGACGTACTTGCACAGCGAGCTCTCGACGCGCTGCCCCGCGGGCGAATCGGGCGCGGTGCGCCACTTCTCGATCGCGCCCGACAGGCTCGGCGACGCGACGAACAGCGCTTCGCGCACGTCCGGACGATCGATGATGCTCGCGAGCGCGCGCCGCAGCGCGTGCACGTCACCCGCGGCGGTCCACTCGACGAGCGTGTCCAGGGGGAGTAGCGGCGTGCGCAAGACGATGCCGTCGTCTGCGCGGAATCCTTGGTCGCGTGGACCTGCCATTCGCGCCCATCCTATCCGATCCACGTCGGTTTCCGGGCGGTGCGGGCGCGGCAGGTGAGGGCAACACACGTGGACCACGGGTGGACCAGAACGACACGTGTGTCGACACGTGCCAGATCACCCGCTGCACCATTCGCGCGGTTGCGCGAGGCACGCGCTGGCCGCGCGGTTGCAATTCGTCGGCGCCCAGGAGGAAACGATGCGCAAGGTTCTCATGACGGCACTGATGGCCACTCTCGCGGTGGGCTGCGGCAAGAAGAAGGATTCGTCGGGCGGCGGCTCGGGCACGGCGGACAAGCCGGCGGAAGGCGCGGCGGTGAACCTGCCCGCGCTCAAGGCGGACCCCGAGATGGGCGCGATCACCCCGGCGGACAAGAAGCCGGAAGAGGCGGTCAAGTTCCGCATGCTCGACAAGCGCAGCGGCAAGGGCTGGCCGAACTACGAGGCGTACAACCTCGGCACCAAGAAGATCACGTTCCTCGCGATCTACGGCTACGCGTACGACAAGGACGGCAAGCAGGTCGCGCACACCAAGACGCCGCTGTCGTGGAACGGCGCGCTCGAGCCCGGCAAGAAGACCGACTGGGACATCGAGATCGGCGGCTTCCCCGAGGATCAGGTCCCGGCGACCGCGGACTCGTACGAGCTCTGCTACGACAGCCTGAAGTACGACGGCGACGCCGACTTCACGAACATCTCGGGTCACTGCCCGGACACCAAAGAGAAGGGCAAGTGAACCGCGACTGACCGCGGGTCACTGACCGCGGGTCATTGCTTCGCCAGCGCGCAGAACATCGCGCCGGCGATCTGATCAGGGGCGACGGTGGTGTCGATCGACACCTCGTCGCCCTTCGTCGTCACGTGGATGCCGTCGATCAGCGCGCCGACCGGTTCGCGGCAGCTGTCGGGCAGCGCGCGCTTCGCCTGCGCGAGCGCGCGATCGACGTCGTCCTTGAAGTGCGCCGCGGCGGCCGCGTCGATCGTGTGGATCGTCGCGCGCGCGGCGAGCTTCTGCGACTCGGCGTCGACGCGCAGCCACGCGATCGCGTCGCGCAAGGTGAGATCCGCGATCGTCTCGCGCGGGATCGCGGCGGCGGCGATCACGGCGTCCGCGGGCGCGGGGCCGAGCTTGTCGATGAGCGCGGTCGCGGCGGGGGACTTCCCGGCGACGCGATCGACGTACGCCTGATCCCAGTCTTCGGTGACGATCACGAGCGTGTCATCGGCGATGCGGTGCTGCTTGAAGTGCAGCTCGTGGCCGAACCACTTCTTGGCTTCCTCTTGATCGATCGCGTCGGGCTTGATGTCGTCGAGCTTCTTGGCTTGGACGACGGCGAACAGCTCGCCTTTCTTGAGCGCGAGCACGCCTTGGACGAAGCCGTCGTCGTCCTTGTCCTGCTCGTCCTTCGATTCGTCGCTCTTGCCCAGCTTCGTCAGATCAGGCGCCGCGCGCAGCCAGATGATCGCCTCGGCGTCGGACGGCACGTACTGCAACAGCTTCCGATCGGTCGTGACGTGCAGGGTGCCGAAGCGCGCGGCCTGTTCGCCCGACGAGATCCAATCGACCGGCCAGGTCGCGTGATGCCAGACCGCGCGCAACGTGCGGCCACGCGCGACGACGAACCACGGCGCGCAGGTGAGGAGCGCGACCGCGATCGTCCGGAACACGAAGCGATCGCCCGCGGTGAGCGTGGCTTTGGGCGCGATCTTCATCGCGGCGACGCGGCGCTTGCGCGCACGCTCGGCGATCACCTGCCACGCGATCGGCGCGATCGGGAACGACGCGACGCCGGCGATCGCCGCCGCCCACAACGGCGCGCCGCGATCGATCAACGCCGCCGACGGCACGAGGAACAACACCGCGCACCACAGCGCGACCAGCAGCCAGCGCACGATCGGTCGTTTGCGCGACGTCCCCGGCTCCGGCGTGCTCATGCCCGCGAGTATGCCGCGCGCGCGTGGGCGTGCACGCGCAATCGGGCGCGTCACGTCACGGCGGACACGGCGCGTCGCGCGCAGCGTCGACGTCGACGATCGGCTTCCCCTTCGCGATCCAGCTCCGGAGGAAGCACTGGTACTGATGTTTCGGAGCGTCGGTCTGGAACAGGACCTCGTGTCCGTCTTCGATCCCGTCTTCGAGGTGCTGCACGACGACCGCGGTGCTCGCGCCGTGGTTCGCGCTCGCCGGGAGCGCGATCGCGCGACGGCCGACCAGCGCGAGTTGCGGCCCGAGCGGGCGTTGGTCCGCGAGCCGCGGATCGTTCTCGGTGTCGAGCTCGGTGCCAGCGAGATCCAGCCCGAACGACAAGCTCGTCGCGTTCGCGATGTTCGGCAGGATGTAGTCATCGACGATCCCCTGCTCCATCAAGACGTGACCGCCGCGCGCGATGAACGCCTGCGTGTACACCTGCGGATCGGCGCTCTCGAGCGCCCATTGCGACAGGCCCAACACCGGATCATCCGCGCGCAGATCGCTCTCGTGCAGGAACGCGGCGATCACCGGGTATACCGGCGTCGGCTTCGTCTTCCACATGATGTTCTCGATCCAGCTGCCGCCGGCGCCCGACAAGATCATCGCGCGGAACAACGGCTCGTCCGCCGCGGCGAGCGGTGCGATCCACGCGCCCATCGAGTGGCCCATGATCGCGACGTGCGCGGCGTCGAAGCCGACGTTCGCTGACCCCGGGTCAGTGGTGCCCGCGGCGGGACAGTCGGTCGCGTTCATGTGCAACCCGACCGCGACGTGCGCGAGGATCTGCAGCTCGAGCGCGGACTCGCGGATGTTGTCGCGCATCGCGCCGAGGTTCGTCACGTTGAACGTGAGGAACTGCTCGTCGCCGTTGGTCGTATTGCGCAGCCCACCGAGCGGACCGTCGACCTCGATGCCCGCGAAGCCCGCGCGCGCGAGGTAGCGCGCCGGCCCTTCCCCCGGTTCGAGCGGCGGCCCGCCGTGCGTGGTCTCTTGTCCGCGATCGACGAGCGGGCGATCGCCGCCGCCGCCCGTGCGCACGAACACGACGATCGGATAGCCGTCCGCGGGCGGCGGCGTGCGCGGCAGCGTGACGACCAAGTTCGCGGTCTCGGTGCGCTGGATCATCGGCGCGCCGTTCGCGTCGAGCTGCCACGTGCCGCCGGTGCCGTCGAACGGTGGTGTCCCCGACTGATAGTCGGGCATGTCGATGGTCGCGTGATACGCGCAGAAGTCGGTGAACAGATCCGTGCGCGTGAACGCGGTCGGTTGCGGCAGCGGTTGCGCGAGCGCGGCGACGCGCGCCTGCGCGAGCGCGCTCGTCGCGTTGCCGGTCGTGAACACGGTCAACCCGGCGATGTGCTCGCGCGTGATCCCCGCTTGCGCGAGCGCATCGAGCTGCGCGCTCCATCGATCGAGCTCGCCGCTCGTGGCGGCGTCGAGCGGCGCGCCGCCCGCGTCGTGCAGATCGGTGGTGATCACCGCGGCGTACGTACCGGGCGAGAGCGGCACGCCTTGCAGCGGCACGGCGGCGATCAGATCGGGCGCGCCGTACACGCCCGCCTGCTCCTGGAACGTGACCTGGATCGGATAGCGCTTCCCATCGGCGAGCCCGATCAGCTGAATGGTCGACGTCGCGCCGATCGATCCCGCGAGATCCGGAAGCCCGGCGGGATCGATCG
>DATJIA010000189.1:0-28077 GCA_035493675.1 Kofleriaceae bacterium
CTGCCGTTCGCGCTAATCGGCGGCTTGGCGGTATCTGCGCGAACCGAGCCTCGCTTCACGCGCGACGTCGACTTTGCGATCGCCGTCGCAAGTGATCAGGACGCCGAGATGATCGTGCATTCCTTCTTGAAGGCCGGGTTCCTCAGCGAATCCGTCCTCGAGAACCCAATCCGAGGCCGCCTCGCGACGATGCGCCTTCGCCGCAATCCGCGCGCACCTATTGTCGACCTCCTGTTCCTCTCGAGCGGAATCGAAGCCGAGATCGCGCAGGAAGCGACTCCCCTCGCCGTGCTCGGACAGCGCGTTCCGGTCGCGCGAATCGGCCACCTGATCGCGATGAAGCTCGTCGCAAGAGACGACCGGAATCGTCCTGCCGATCAGGCCGATCTACGCGCGCTTTCGAAGGCAGCAAGTGAGGACGAGTGGGAGTGCGCACGCGTCGCTGTCGACCTCATCCACGAACGCGGCTTCGATCGAGGTCGTGATCTGCGTTCGGCGCTCGCCGATTGGCGACGTCAAGCGCGTGATCCTTCGCCGTAGAGGCCGGCCGGCTCGAACCGCACGCATCTCGAGCGCATGCCGAGCGGGATGCGGCAGATCTGGATCGAGGCCGGCCTCGTCTGATGTCGTCAGCTCGACTTCCGGGTCGCGCCCGAGGGCAGCGCCGCCCAGGCCGCGCGCGCGGATGGATCGATCGCGAGCTCGCCGCGGAGGTGCGCCTCGAGGTTGGCGAGCGAGTCGAGGCCCCAGAACAGCTCGCCGTCGGCGATCACCGTCGGCACGCCGAAGACGCCGGCGTCGATCGCGTCGCCGGTCGCCGCGCGCAGGCGATCCTTCGCGGCTTGCGACGACGCGGCGGCGACCAGCGCGTCACCGTCGAGGCCGCAGTCGCGCGCGATCGCGGCGACGCGCGACGGATCGGTCACGCCGCCGCCGCCGGCCCAGGTCGCGGCGAACAGCGCGTCGATCAGCGCGCGCTCGGGGGCGATCGTCGAGACGCGCAGCGCGAGCAGCGGGTTGAACGGATGCGCGGGCGGCGGCGTGAACGGCACGCCGAGCCGGCGCGCGCTGCGCAGCGTGTCGTCGACGAGGTACGTGCGCCGCGCGGGGATCTCGGCGGGCCCGCGCGTGCCGTGCGCGTCGAGGAGCGCCGCGAACAAGATCGGCACCGGCTCGACGGTCGCGCCGACCCGCGCGGCGAGCGCGTGGAGCTGCGTCCACGCGAGGTACGCGTACGGCGAGACGTAGTCGAACAAGAACTTCATCGCGACACCGCGAAGGTCTGCGGATTGATCGCGATCAAGCGACCGTCGGGCGTCCACAGCTCGCGGAGCTCCGGCACGTAGCCGCTGCCCGCGGCCAGCGCGCGCGCGCGATACACCAGCGGCGCATCCGAGGCGACGCCGCGCAGATCCGAAGCGATCAGCAACGTGAAGGTCAAGGTCGCCATCGGGCGCGGCGCGCGCATCCCGATCAGCGACGCCGGCCAGTACGCGTCGATGCACGCGGCGATGTAGCCGGCGCCGCGCGCCGCGCCGGGCGTGCGCGGGCGGACCCAGCCGACCACCTCGCGCACCGCCGTGCCGGTGAAGGGCGTCCCCGCCGACGTCCGATACTCCATGTGCCGCGTGAAGACCGGCGCCGGCGGCCCGCTGACCGGCGCCACCGGCACCGACTCCCACGGCGGCAGCTCCGGCGGATCGATCGCCTGCCACTGCGAATCGTCGCGATCGCGCCCGAACGTGAGCACCGCGTGCGCGACCGCCTCGCCGGCCTGGCGCAGCTCGACGCGCATCACCGTCACCGACGAGCCGGCGCGCAGCGGCACGACCTCGATCGCCGACGCGCCGACGATCGCGGGCGACATGATCTCGAGCGTCATCGCGCGCAGCGGCCGCGCCTCGTCGTCGAGGACCGCCGATCCGGCGTTGATCATCGCCCCCGCGACCAGCCCGCCGAACGCGCCCTTGCCCTGCTGCCAGCCGTCGGGGATGTCCCAGTCGAAGCCCCCGCCCGCCCGCACCGGTGTCATCGCGGCGTCGAGATCCATGCGCCGACGGTAGCAGGGCCTTGCCCCGACGCGCGCGGTGCGCCACGTTCACCCCATGAGGCGCGCCCTGCTGTTTTGCATCGCACTTGCCGCTTGCGCGGCCGCCGCTTGCACGACGCACAAGCACATGGCGCAGATCGACGGCGTGACGCTGCCGGAGTGCGACGAATCCGTCGCCGCCCCCGACGGCCCGACCTTCGCGTTCTGGGCCGAGGCGCACGAAGAGCAGTACCCGCTGCCCAAGGGCGCGGTCGTCCGCATCGCGGCCGATCGCGGCGTGTCGTGGCGGCGCGTCGAGGTCGTCGCCAAGCGCCTCGAGCAACAGGGCTCGAAGCCCGTGCTCCTGTGCGGCGTCGGCTCGACCGACCAGATCGGCGCGTTCGAGCCGTTCGCCGAGCTCCACCCCGGTGATCACCTCACCCTCGACGCGTCGCGCGGCCAGTTCTTCGTCGGGCACCCGGGCGGCAAGGGCACGCAGGTGAAGTCGTTCGACGAGCAGCACATCGCGAAGTCGTTCATCCGCGAGGCGATGTCGCCGATCGTCGCGCAGTACAAGATCCACGACGTCGAGGTGCGTGTCGATCCGCACATGAACTGGGCCGACGTGGTGCGCGCCGTCGACGGCGCGCGGACGTGCTGCGACGGCGTCGCGATGCGCGCGTCGCTCTTCGAATAAAGAGCGCGCATAGACCTGGAAATCGCCCCGCGACCTTGGCAGGTTGGCGCTGTGGGCTCCAACGACGACGACAAGGATCCGGAGCTCACCCCGCCCCCGGTCGAGCCACCCACGGGCAGCGGCGACGGCGACGGCAACGGCAACGGCGGCGGCCTGAGCGAGGGCTGGGGCCTCGCCGAAGAAGGCCAGCACCGCATCGGCGAGCCCGACGTCCCGGCGCTCGAGGATCGCGCCGACGTCACGCAGGAGATCCGCGCGGTCGCCGAGTCCCGCGGCGACGACTCCAACGTCGTCGATCTGCCGCTGCTCGGCGGCGAGGAAGCCCCGGCGCCGCGCCAGCCGACCGCGCCCGGCGCGCCCGAGCCCGTCGAGCCGCTCTCGCCCGACGAGCTCCGCGACGCCTGGCCCTTCCTCGATCTGCACGAGCGCTCCGACGGCCTCCTGATCCTCCCGCGCGAAGAGGCCGAGGACTTCTTCATCGCGCTCACGCCCGAGGATCAAGCCGCGCTGCTCCGCCACTGGCGCCCCGGCCTGCGCCGCCAATGGCTGCGCATGCTCGAGCCCGACGACGTCGCCGACGTGATCCAGGCGCTCCCCGAGGAGGAGCGCACCGGCATGTTCGGGCTGCTCGACGCGCCGACCCGCAAGGAAGTGCAGGCGCTGCTCGCGTACGAGGAGGACGAGGCCGGCGGCCTCATGAATCCGCGCTACGCGCGCCTGCGCCCCAACATGACCGCCGACGAGGCGATCAGCTACCTGCGCCGCCAGGCGCGCACCCGCGTCGAGACGATCTACTACGCGTACGTCCTCGACGCGCAGGTGAAGCTCCTCGGCGTGTGCTCGTTCCGCGATCTGTTCGCGGCCGATCCCAAGAAGACGGTCGCCGAGATCATGGAGACCGACGTCGTCCGCGTGAACGACGAGATGGATCAGGAGACCGTCTCGCGCGTCTTCGCCGAGCACGACCTCACCGTCATCCCCGTCGTCGACAAGGACGGCGTGATGAAGGGCATCGTCACCGTCGACGACATCGTCGACGTCGTCCAGGAAGAGGCGACCGAGGACGCGCAGAAGTTCGGCGGCATGGAAGCCCTCGACATGCCGTACCTGCAGTCGACCTGGAAGGACATGCTCACCAAGCGCGGCGGGTGGCTCGCGATCCTCTTGATCGGCGAGATGCTCACGACCACCGCGCTCGGCTACTTCCAGAAGGAGATGGAGGCGTCGGTCTACCTCTCGATGTTCATGCCGCTGATCATCTCGAGCGGCGGCAACTCGGGATCGCAGGGCTCGACGCTGGTCATCCGCGCGATGGCGCTCGGCGAGGTGCGCATCCGCGACTGGTGGCGCATCCTCGGCCGCGAGCTCATCACCGGCTTGGCGCTCGGCCTCTTCCTCGGCACGCTGGTCTTCCTGCGCGTCTTGGTCTGGGGCGCGTTCGGCACCTACGGCGCGTCGTACGAGATCCTCGCCGTCACGATCGGCGCGAGCGTGATCGCGGTCGTCACCTTCGGCACGCTCGCCGGCGCGATGCTGCCGTTCGTCCTGCGGTCGTTCAAGCTCGACCCCGCGAGCGCGTCGGCGCCGTTCGTCGCGACTTTGTGCGACGTGACAGGCCTGATCATGTTCTTCACCATCGCGAAGCTCATCCTCACGGGTATCCTCTTGTGACCCCGTGATCCCGACCCGCGTCTTCCACTATCGCGACCCCGCCGCCGTGATCCTCGGGCTGAAGGAGCTGCGCAAGCAGGGCCTCACCCCGCGCGGCCTCCTGTTCGTCGCGCTCGATCCGCGCGGCGAGACGTACCTCGCGGTGCCCGAGGACTGGGACGCGGTCTCCAACGTGCGCGTCGGCGACAAGCTCTCGCTCGAGCCGCCGTGGCAAGGACGCTACTTCCACTTCGACTCGATCCATCGCCTGCCCGGCGACAGCGTCTTGTGGAACGGCGATCGCCGGCTCGGCGACACCGGCTCCGCGCCGGAGGTGGCGTGCGCGATCAGCGAGTGGCTGAAGGGCGGCGGCGCGAAGAACGTCTTCCTCGGCTGTACGCCGCACCAGCCCGGATCGTGGTGGGCGCAGGATCACCGATCGCGCACGACCGACCTGCACGCGTCGGGGCTAGTCGACGTCGTCGTCACGACCGCGGGCCTGCTCGCGCGCAAGATCAACCAGCCCAACCTCTTCCACCTCGAGCTCGCCGCGCTCGCGAAGGAAGGCCTGCGCGAGAACTGGCACGAGGTGTTCCGCTCGGAGATGGGCAACATCCTCTTGATCGAGCGGCGCGTGCTGAACTACCGGCTGGTCGTCACGTGCGAGAAGGGGTTGATCGAGATCGACGTGTCTCATCTCCCGGATCTGGTGATCGAGACCGCGCGCGTGCCGATGCAGTCGGGCTTCGGCGTGGTCGGGCGCATCGACGGCGGCGCGTTCGCGGTCACCGCGGGCCGCGTCGAGCCGTGGGGACTCTCGGAAGTCAGCCCCGCGATGTTGGTCGGCTCGCCGAGCTCGTCGCTGTTGGATCTCCCGCGCACGCTGCGGGCGATGCCGCTCGAAGACGAGTAGCTCTCCACGCGCTCGGCGTCTCGCCGGTGTGCGCGCGGAACGCGGCGGCGAACGCCTGCGACGTCGCGAAGCCGACCTCGAGCGCGATCGCGGCGAGCTTGGCGTCGGGCGATTGCAACAAGCGCATCGCGACCTCGAGCCGCGCGCGCGTGACCTCGGCGCGGAACGACGTCCCGGCGTCGCGCAGCTGGCGCTGCAGCGTGCGCACCGAGACGCCGAGCGCGCGCGCGCACGCGCCGATCGCGCTCGTCTCGACGAGCTTCGCGCGCACCGCGATCAAGATCGGCGCGACCGGCGCGAGCCGTGCGTCGACCTCGCGCGCCAACGCGAGGCCGTGATCCGGGCGCAGCCACGCGAGCGCGCTCGCGCGATCGTCGAACGCGCGCACCGGCATCGAGAAGCCTTCGCTCTCGAAGAAGCCGGTGACCATCGCGCCGATCATCCCGGGCGGGCGCACCAGCGCCTGCTTGCGGATCAACCGCTCGAAGCCGTCGCGCCGGCGGCGCGCGAACGCGGCCATCGCCTCGAACGCGAGCGGATCGACGACCGTCACGCCGCCGAGATCGACGAGCGACTCGAACGCGTCGTCGCGATCGAACGCGGGATCCTGCGCGCGCGCCATCGCGCGCACGTCGTCGGCGTTGGGCGCGTCCCACAGGACCGTGATCCACAGCGACGGATCGCGGCGCCACACCCAGACGCGGGCGCCCGCGTAGCAGACGTCGTGCATCGGCAGTTGGTAGTGGGACACGCGCGCGTGATGTGACGCGCCCGCGTACGCGATTGGCGCGCCGCCGCACCCGAGATCGAAGTCTGCCGCCGGCCTCGTCGACTAGGGTGCGCGCCCATGATGAAGACGTTGATGCTCACCGCCGCGATCCTCTTCTCCGCGTGCGCCGACGAAGGCGGGCCCACCGGATCCTCTTCGCACGCCGACTACGGCACGCCGTGCCAGAACAGCGACCAGTGCATGAGCGGCTGGTGCATCAAGAACTCCGACCACTCGGGCAACGGCATCTGCACGTACGCCTGCGGCGGCGACAGCGAGTGCCCGCACGGCACGATCTGCGAGCTCCTCGACGACGCGCCCGCGAAGGTGTGCGTCGTGATGCAAGGCTGCACCGCCCCCGACTTCGGCGTCGACGGCGAGTGCCAGATGGCGTCGGAGGAAGGCTCGGTGCAAGGGCCGTACGGGCTCACGTGCAAGGACAAGCAGTCCGTGCCGTCCGACTGCACGTGGCTCGGCGTCTCGGATTACTGCTGCAAGACGAAGCACTACTGAGCGAACAGCGGCAGGAGCGCGGGCTGCATGAAGTGGTGCAGCCGGAAGATCGCCGCGTCGCGCACCTCGACCGCCTCGATCGCGCGCAGCACGTCTTCGCGATAGAACGCGAAGCCCGCGCCGCCGTTGACGCCGATGGGTAGGACGCGCGCGACGCCGCCGGCGAAGCGCTCGAACATGCGCGTGTAGAACGCGATGTTCTCGGCGCGGCCGCGGATCCAGGTCGGCGACGGCGGCATCGTCGTGTGCATGTCGTCGTGGATCAGCGCGAGCATCGCGTCGAGATCGCCGTCGGAGACCGCGCGCACGTAGCGGGCGAGGACGTCTCGATCCGCGGGCGCGTGCGCGTAGGCGTCGCGCGGACCGACCTTCTCGTCGATCGCGACCCGCGCGCGGTGCAGCGTCGACTCGACCGCGCGCGCGGTCTGCGCGAGCGCAGCGGCGGCTTCGTCCGCGCTCATGCCGACGACGTCGCGCAGGAGCAGCGTCGCGCGCTGCGCGGGCGACAGGACCTGCAGCGCCGCGACGAACGCGAGCGCGACCGACTCGCGCAGCGTGTAGCGCGCCTGCGGATCGGCCGAGGTCCCCGCGAGCCACGCGTCCGGCATCGGCTCGAGCCACGGCGCGTCTTCGATCGGCGCGGCAGGCGGATAGAGGCCGCCCGGCGAAGCGGGGCCGTGATCCGACGCGAGCACGCGGCGCGGTCGCTTCGCGAGCTCGTCGAGGCACGCGTTGGTCGCGATCCGATAGAGCCACGGCTTCAGGCGCGCCGGATCCTCGAGCGTGTCGCGCGCGCGCCACGCGCGCAGCATCGTCTCCTGCACGAGATCGTCCGAGTCGTGCGACGAGCCGAGCATGCGATAGCAGTGCAGGCGCAGCGCGGCGCGCAGCGGTTCGACCGCTTCGGTGAAGGCAGCATCGATCATCGAGACCCCTGCGCGTCGGCGAGCGCGCGCTTCATGCTATCGCGCGCGCACACGCGTTGCAGCCACGACGCGACCCGCGGGTGCGGATCGAGCGACAACCCCGCCGGCGCCGCGAGCGAATAATGCGCGGCGAGCGCGAAGTCCGCGAGCGAGAGCGGACCTGCGACGAACTCGCGCCCCTCGAGCGCGCGATCGAGGATCGCCGACGCCGCGGCGAACTCGGCCGTGCCCTCGTCGATGCGCGCCTGATCGGGCGTCCCGCGTCCGGTCAGCTTCTTGACGATCCGCTCGAACGCGACCTTCGACATCGCGGGGCCGAGGTGGGCGAGCTGCCACGCGATCCACCGATCCATCTCGGCGGCCTCGCGCCGATCGCGCGGCACCAGCGCGGTGCCGTTCGCGAGGTACCGCATGATCGCGGTCGATTCCCACAGCACGAACGCGCCGTCCTCGAGCACCGGCACGCGGCCGTTCGGGTTCTTGGCGAGGAACGCCGGCGCGCGCTGGTCGCCCTTGATCAGATCGACCGGCGCGTACTCGAGCGTGATGCCGAGCTCGTAGGCGACGGCGCGGACCTTGCGGCAGTTGGGCGAGAAGGGAAAATCGTAGAGCTTCATGGTGACCTCCTGTCTCCAAGACGGGAGGCCACGCGAAAACTGTTCGCACAAAAAGCTAGTGCGTCGTGCCCGCGGCCCACAAGAGCGCGAACATCACCGCCATGATCGCGGTCAGCGGCCACAGGCCGAGGACCACGGTCAGCGCGTCACGGCCGTGCGCGGCGAGCGGCGCCCACGCGCGGCGCAGGTGATCGCCCATCGGGGGGCTGGGCGGCGCGACGGGCGTGCCGCGATCGCGGACCACGTGCGCGCTCGGGAGCTGATCCGAATCCATGCATCAGTCTGTCACGCGGCGCGCGCGATCGCCGGTGCGATCAACTGGAACAGCTCCAGCGGTGGGCGATACGTCACGACATAGCCGGCGATCGTCGCGAGAACGCGGCCGAGCAGCACGAACCCGGCGGGGACGCGCACGCCGCCGGCGCGCGACATCTTGGTCGCTTCCTCGACCATCGCCTTCATCTGCACGCTCCAGTCGATGTCGGCCGCGGCGACGCCGGGCTTCATCGCGCCGCAGATGAGATCCGCCATCGCGACCAGCGACTCGTGCGCGCCGGAGAAGCCGAGGTCTTCGAGCGCCGACGCGACCTTCTCGGGCTGTCCCGCGAAGACGTAGCCGAGCAGCTTCGCGTACCCCTTGCGCTCGATCGGATCGAGCCGGAGGACACATCCGAAATCGAGCACCGCGATCCGTCCGTCGGCGCAGACGAGGAAGTTGCCGGGGTGCGGATCCGCGTGGACGACGCCGTGCACGAACACCGCGCGCGCGACGTCGGCGATCATCGCGCCGATCACGCGCTTGCGCTCGTCGGGCGCGGCGGCCTCGAGGTACTCGCCGAGGCGCGCGCCGTCGACGCGATCGGTGGTGAGCACCGCGCCCTTGCTGTGCGAGTCGATCACGCCGGGGACGAACAGCGGCGCCGCGACCTGAGTCGCGACCTCGCGCGCGCTGTCGGCCTCGTGCGCGTAGTCGAGCTCCTTCTTCAGCGAGACGCCGAGCTCGCCCGCGAAGATGTCGGCGCCGGGCAAGAGATCGCCGGCGACCATCGCGAGCGCGCGCAGCGCGGCGATGTCGGCCTCGATCACTTCGTCGATGCCCGGAACCTGGACCTTGACGGCGACCTCGCGTCCGTCGGCGAGCGCGGCGAGGTGCACCTGCGCGAGCGACGCCGCCGCGACCGGCGTCTCGTCGAAGCGCGCGAACAGCTCCGCGATCGGGGCGCCGAGATCCGCTTCGATCCGCGCGACGATCAGCGCGGTGTCGACGGGCGGCACGCGATCCTGCAGCTCCGCCAGCTCGCGCGCCCAGATCGGCCCGACCAGATCCGGCCGGCAGCTCGCGATCTGCCCGATCTTCAAGACGCCGCCGCGCAGCTCGATGCACGCGGCCTTCGCGCGCGCCGCCAGCACGCGATGCACGTCGTCGGGGACGTGATCGAACCCGCCGATCTTCGCGCGCATCAGGTGCCACCGATAGAGCGCGAGCAGCGACGCGCCCTCGGCGATCACGCGCATCACGCGCGGCGCCGCGCGGCCCGCGCCGGCCCACGTCTCCCACTGCTCGCGCGCCGCGAACGCGAGGCGCTCGCTGTCGCGGCCGATCATCGACGCGTCGCGCACGACGTCGTTCGACAGGCGCACCGCGTTGTCGGTCACGCGCTTCACGAGGCGCGCGACGCTCGCGAACAGATCACCGCTTGCGTCGCTCAGTCTCGGGGTCGGGTTCGCCATGCTTGATCTCCTCGAGGCAGCTCGCACACACGATGGGTCGATCGCCGCTGCCGGAGACGATCGCGATGGCGGCGTGCGCGCCGCGCGGGAGGATCGCGTTGCAGCGCGTGCACACCGCGTTGATGTTCATGACGAGCTCTTGCCAGCCGATCACGGTCGGCTCGGGTGGGCGCGATCCCTTGACCGCGCGCCATCCGCTCGATGCCGACGAAGCGACCCGCGCCGAATCGGCGACGATGTCCTCGACGAGATCGAAGGCGTTGTCGAGCACGTTGCGCACCAGGTTCGAGACCGAGACCCCGAGCGCGGACGCGCGGTCCTTCAGCTCTTGCTCGAGCCGCTCGGAGACGCGCGTATGGATCACGCGCTCCTGCTTCTCCCGATCATCCTCCTCGGGAGGCGTGTCTTTCTTCCGTGTCACGTTGTATCACAATATGTATCACGATGTGTCACGAAGTCAAGACCTGCCTCGCGTGAGCTATCCTCGGCGCCGATGTCTCCGCCGTCCCTCGCCGAGCTGCACCGCGGCTTCCGCTCCGACTACCTCGACTACGCCACGCTCACCGCGCAGGTGAAGAGCTGGGCCGAGTGCTTCCCGAACGTCGTCAGGCTCAGCTCGCTCGGCACCACGCCCGAAGGCCGCGAGCAGTGGCTGCTCACGATCGGCCCCGATCCCGATCAGGTCCGTCCCGCCGCGTGGATCGACGGCAACATGCACGCCGCCGAGGTCGCGGGCAGCTCGGTCGCGCTCGCGATCGCCGAGGACATGATCCGCTTGCACGTCGAGGGCGCGCGCGATCTCGCGCCCGCGACCGCCGATCGCCTGAAGCGCGTCCTCTTCTACGTCTTGCCGCGCATGTCGCCCGACGGCGCCGAGGCGATCCTGAAGTCGGGGCGCTACGTGCGCTCGGTGCCGCGCGACGAGCGCCCCGATCGCGCCGCGCCGCGCTGGCTGTGCGCCGACGTCGACGGCGACGGCCGCTCGCTGCTGATGCGCGTGAAGGATCCGGGCGGCGACTTCGTCGAGGCGCCCGATCGCCCGGGCCTGCTCGTGCAGCGCGAGATCGACGACGACGGCCCGTTCTATCGCCTCTATCCCGAGGGCACGATCGAGCACTGGAACGGCCACACGATCCCCGCGCCCTACTTCCTCGGCGACAACCCGATCGATCTCAACCGCAACTTCCCGTGGTCGTGGAGCCCGCACCACGAGCAGCCGGGCGCCGGCCCGTTCCCGCTCAGCGAGCCGGAGTCGCGCAACGTCGTCGCGTTCGCGACCAAGCACCCCGAGATCTTCAGCTGGCTCAACCTGCACACGTTCGGCGGCGTCTTGATCCGCCCGCTCGGCCACGCGCCCGACGCGAAGATGGATCAAGAGGACCTCGCGCTCTACCGCCAGCTCGAGTCGTGGATGGACGAGCACCAGGGCTACCCGACGGTGTCGGGCTACGAGGAGTTCCTCTACGAGCCCGACAAGCCGCTGCACGGTGATCTCACCGACTACGCGTACAACCAGCGCGGCACGATCGCGTACGTCGTCGAGCTCTGGGATCTGTTCGCGAAGCTCGGGCAGCCGCGCCCGAAGAAGTTCGTCGACTACTACAACCGGATGTCGCGCGCCGATCTCGTGCGCCTGTCGTGGTGGGATCGCGAGGAGAACGAAGGACGCATCTTCCAGAAGTGGACGCCGTTCGATCATCCGCAGCTCGGTCCCGTCGAGATCGGCGGCATCGATCCGCGCGTCGGCATCTGGAACCCGCCGTACGAGCAGCTCGACGCGATCTGCATCGCGCAGGCGAACGTGTACCTGCGGCTCGCTTCGCTCGCGCCCTCGATCCGCGTCGGCGCGATCACGCGCACGCCGATCGGCGACGGCCTCACGCGCGTCGACGTGCGCATCGAGAACGTCGGCTACCTCGGCAGCCACGTGCTCGAGAGCGCCAAGAAGCTCGACTGGAACGAGCAGGTCCACGTCGACTGCACGCCCGACGGTTGCACGCTGGTCGGCACCGCCGAAGCCCACCAGGTCCTCGGCCACCTCGACGGCTGGGGCCGCGGCCTCCACAACGGCGGCAACGATCCTTCCTACATGCGCTCCAAGGGCAACGGCAACGCCGCGCGCGCGACCTACCTCGTCCGCGGCGCCGGCGCCCTCAAGCTGCGCATCGGCAGCTGCCGCGTCGGTTGGATCAGCGAGACGATCAGCGTGTGAACATCGTCACCACGCCTCGAAGGTGAGCCCGGTGATCCTCGGGAAGCTCTTGGTGTCACCGGTGACGACGACATGGTCGAACGCAATCGCCGTCGCCGCGATTTGGAGATCGTGCAGACCCACCGGAGCCCCCTTCGCGAGCAACTCGGCGTGTAACCGAGAATGCACGCGGGCGACCACGAGATCGAACGCGACGACGGGCATCGAGGCAAGGATGCTCTCCACGAACGTCTCCCGCGTTCGCCGTCGCTCGTCAGAGTCGGCGCGATGCACGCCGTGTAGGAGCTCCGATGCCGTGATGGCTGCAATGCCGACCCAATCAGTCGATCGCGACTCGAGACGTGCCCGCAGATCCAGCTTGCCGCGCTCGGCCGCGATGAAGACCGTCGAATCGATCAGGAGTCCCATGCGGACGTATCCGACGTGATCGGCTGGTTCGCGGTCGCATGCTCGACGTCATCGGCCCAACCTGCATCAGGATGCGTCGCGCGATCCCAAAGACGAATGAGATCACCGCCGGTGAATTCCGCATCCGGCGGCGGCCACGCGGGCTCCCTGACGAGATCCAGCTGATGGTTCTCAACGATCGCGGCGAACTTGCGCAGCGTGGTGGCGATCGCGCCCTCCGGCGTGCCGTCGAGCGAGCCCGTACCCGACACGCCTTCAATCTCGGCGTACCAGCCCTCGACGCGCCTCTCGGTCCGAAGCCGGAGCGAGGTGTTAGCTGTATTGGGCGCCGCCATGACTGATCGAGTGTACCTCAGTTCACTTCCGGCCCGACATGCGGCGCGCCCCAGCCGTCGTAGTCGCCGTCTTCCTCGAGGATGATGTCGAGGATCTCGGTGACGAACTCGTCGGGGCGATCGTCGGCGAGCGAGTCGCTGCGGTGGAACTGCAGGCCCCACGAGCCGCCGTCTTCGTCCGGCTCCTGCGGATCGTCGCAGCGGAAGCCCGCGGCGATCAGGCCGGCGGAGGCGCGATCGGCTTGCTCGCGCGACGGGAAGTACGCGAAGTGGTCGATCTCGCGCGCCTCGGCGAGGCGATCGCCCTTCTCGGTGAAGACCTCGATCAGGCGCCGGTTCCAGATCGTCTGCGCGTCGTACGGACCGGGCGCGAGCAGATCCTCGTACAGCTTCCACTCGGGATCGTCGTCGACCCACCACTCGGGCTCGTACTCGCCCGGGTCGCCCGTGATCGCGGGCAGATCGTCGTCGAGGCGCTGCCGCTCCTTCTCGGGCGCGTAGTAGTAGAGCGTGGTGTCGCCGTCGTGGACGATGCGGCCGACGTACAGCGTATCGACCGCTTCGGCGAGCTTGTCGCTGAAGCGATCCTCGATCTCCGCGAGCGCGTCGAGCTCGTCGCCGTCGCGCAGGCCGTCCGGACGCGGGTTGCGCATCGGCACGCGGATGCCGAGCAGCACGGGATGCGTCTCGACCGGCGCCGCCGGACCCGCCGCGAGATCGACGACGATCGACGCCGGTTTGTCGTCGATCATCGTCATGTAGAAGTCGAAATCCGGCTTCCAGGTCGGCGGCATCCGCCGAGCATACCGCTTACGACGACGGGTCGGTCGACTCGCACGTGAAGTCGGTGCCGTCGTCGCACGGCGACTCGAACGTCGAGGCCAGCACGAGGTCGCGGGTCACGTGACGGCGTTGTGGCTCGGCAACCAAAGGCACGAAGCGCCGGCCACGAGCACAGCCCGGCAACTCGATCCGCCACCGCGCTCGTCGAGAATCCGGGGCATTGCGCCCCGCGCCGCGAGGCACCGCGCTTGCTGAATCGGCGCGCCACATGCGCAAGCTCCTCGCGGCGTCCCTCCTCCTCGCCGGCTGCATGACCGAAACCGACCCGTTCGCGGGCGAAGCGGTCAAACCGGACGGCTCCGAAGACGGCAAGTACGACGCGAGCGCGCTCGCGATCTTCGTCGACTTCGAGTTCGACGCCTCGATGGTCGTCGACTCGAGCTGGAACCCGAAGTCGCAGATCGAAGATCAGCTGCTCTACACGATCGGTCAGCTGAACGGCGTCAACTCGGTCGGTCGCCTCGACACGATGACGCTCTCGGACATCAAGACCACCGCGAACACCGGCGGCGGCACGCTGATCAGCTATCACGCGAAGCTGCCCGTCTCGTGGGGCGACAAGGCGCATATCCCGTCGACCTTCGCGCTGAAGCTGCCGAAGGACCTGCGCTACAGCGCGGTCGACGCGTTCGTCACCAAGTACAAGACCAGCTGCGTCGACTTCGGCGCGCACGACGTCGACAGCGGCAGCCTCTGGTACTACTTCCGCCCGTCGCGCTCGGGCTGCAAGCTCGCCGAGGCGGACATCCTCACGACCACCGCGAGCGTGAACGTCTCGACGATCAACACGACCGGCAAGTTCCCCGAGTACACCAAGATCTGGGAGGACCAGCGCCTCGAGGTCGTCGCGGTGTTCGGCAAGTTCGAGGACGGCGCGACCACCTCCGAAGACGCGGGCATCGACGCGTACGACGAGTTCGTCCGCACCGTGAAGCAGGACATGGGCGCGTACGGCGCGGTCACCACCGTTCCGGCCCAGATCCCGAGCGAGCCCGGCGTCGCCAACCCCGACGTCGAGCTGACCGTCGGCCTGCCCGGCGGCCGCACCATGCACGTCGTCGCGCTCCTCACCGACAACATCACGCGCGGCCTCTCGGAGCCCGCGTTCCGCTCGCGCTACGAGGCGCTGTCGTCGCGCGCGGATCTCATCGCGTACAACGGCCACGCCGGCCTCGGCCAGAACATCCGCGCGCTCGCGCGCAACGGCAAGTGGGTCAAGGGTCAGTACCTGATCATGTTCCAGAACGGCTGCGACACGTTCGCGTACGTCGACAGCGCGCTCAACGACGCGCACGCCGCGGTCAACAGCGACGACCCGAAGGGCACCAAGTACCTCGACATCGTCAACAACGGCATGCCGGCGTTCTTCGCGAACATGGCCGACTCGACGATGGCGATCACGCGCGGCCTGCTCGCGTACGACGAGCCGAAGACCTACGAGCAGATCTTCAAGAACATCTCGTCGTCGCAGGTCGTGATGGTCACCGGCGAGGAGGACAACGTCTTCACGCCGGGCGGCGGCGGCCAGCCGTCGACGTGGAACGGCATGAGCGAGTCGGGCGCGGTCGACAAGGGCAAGACCAAGTCGTTCACGACCCCGACCCTCGCGGCGGGCACCTACAGCTTCGACATGACCGGCGAAGGCGGCGACGCGGATCTCTACGTCCGCATCGGCAAGGCGCCCACCACGCGCACGTACGACTGCCGTCCGTACAAGACCGGCTCGAACGAGACGTGCGAGGTCACCCTCGCGCAGCCCGCGCCGATCTACGTGATGGTGCGCGGCTACGCGACCGGCTCGTCGAGCTTCGCGCTGACCGGCAACAAGCAGTGAGACGCGGAGGCGGGGCAGGCCTGAGGTCCGAAGGACCGAACCGAGCGCCGACCGCGCGAAGCGCGGGGCGCGAGGAGCCGGGGTAGCACCCGCCGACGCGGCCGGGAGCGACAGATTCCTGACACCCGCGTTCCCGGCGACGGGGATTTGCCTTCGCACGCGGTTTGCTCTGAAATCGGTCGAGCGCGATGCATCCTCGGGTCTCGGTCGTCATCAGGTCCTTCAATCGGCTCGCCGCCCTCGGCGAGCTGATCGAGGCGCTGCTCGCGCAGGACCACGACTCGTACGAGATCGTCGTGGTCGAGCAGTCGACCGTGCGCCCCGCCGACGCGGTCCGGCGCCTCGACGCCCTCGCGCGCGACCCGCGCGTGCGGATGATCCGGACCGAGCCGCTCGGCGGCGCGCGCGCCCGCAACCTCGGCGTCACCCACGCGCGCGGCGAGGTCATCGTCTGCATCGACGACGACGACCTGCCGATGGGCACCGACTTCCTGCGCGAGATCGAGGCGCCGTTCGAGGATCCGAACTGCCTCGGCGTCACCTGCCGCCACGTGTGGGGCGATCGCGAGGAGATCCATCCCGCGTATCGCGCGCTCGCGGCGTCGCGCTGCATGCGCTTCTCGCCGGTCCTGAAGCTGCCGCGCACGTACCCGCGCTACGACGAGCACGTCGCGCGCGTCGACTACGTGCACGGCTCGGGCGGCGCGTACCGGCGCAGCGTGTTCGCGCGTTTCGGCGTGTGGGACATCGACACGCCGATCGAGGACGAGACATCGCTGGGCATCCGCGTGTCGCGCGGCCTCGGCGACGGCGAGTACCTGTGCTTCGATCCGCGCCCGCGCCTGCAGCGCCGCCTCGATCTCGACGGCGGCCTGAACAAGCGCGGCATGTCGCCGCGCGGCTTCTTCGAGCGCTTCATGCGCTTCGTCCACGCGATCCTCGGCCGCTACTACCCGACGCGCGTGCGCCTGCTCTACCCCGCCTACGCGTTCTTCGGCTTGATCTGGACCTTCGTGTGGATCTGGGCCGACTCGATGTCGCATCGATCGTTCGCGCAGCGCCTGGGCGGAAGCTTCCTGTTCTTCCTCGTCTGGCCGCTGCTCGCGCTCACCGCGCTGCGGGTCCCGTTCGGGCGGCGCGACGGCGCGCTCAACGCAGCAGCCCGAAGCTCACGGTTCGACGCAAGTACGCCGTATCCTCGCGCTTGAGCACGCCGGTCAGGCGCCCGGCGATCACGAACACGATCGCGTACGCGAGGAGCCCGACCCCGAGGTTGATGCCCGGGTGCCAGGTCATCCAGCGGTGCGCGAAGTGCAAGAGGCCGCCGACCGCGCCGGCGACGACCAGCGTCCGCGCGTAGAAGCCCCACGGCATCGCGACCCGCACGCCGCCGCCGAGCGCGTAGCCGATGCGCGACAAGACGAAGATCCACGCCGGCGCGTTGGCGAACGCGGTCGCGATCGCCGAGCCGTTGAGCCCGAAGATGTGGATCATCGGGTACTGCATCGCGAGGTTGGTGATCACGATCATCGCGCTCGACACGACCAAGAGCCGCTGCTGGTTGGTCGCCTGCAGCATCGGGCCGTACGCGGCGACGCGATGGAGCAGGACGAGCGTGAAGATCTGGAACGGCTGCGACGCGACCACGTACTCGGGCTTGTACGCGAGCATGATCAGATCCGGCGCCAAGACGATGATCGCGACCGCGAGCGGGACCACCAGGATCATCGTCTTCTCGACGGTCTGGTACCAGAGCTCCTTCAGCTGCTCGCGCTCGCCGCTGGCGAACAGGCGCACGTAGCGCACCTGCATCACCGCGCCGATCGCGTACGGGATCATCGTGACCAGCGGCAGCTCGAACGCCGCGACGCCGTAGAGCGCGACCATCTCGCTGCCGAGGACGAACTGGACCGCGTACTTGTCGATCTGCGGGTTGATCTTGCCGACGGTGGCCGCGATCCCCGACGGCAGCGAGAAGTAGAAGATCTCGCGGATCTGTTTCGGCACCCACCACGACTGCCCCGGCTCCATCGGATAGATGCGCCGCAGGATCCACAGGTGCGCCGCGAGCCGCGTCAGCCCGAAGATCGCCATCGCGATCGGGATCGACGTCATCGACCAGCCGGTGATCGCCGGCACCAGCCCGCTCGCCATCTGGAACGCGGCGAACACCGCGTAGAGGACCGACGCGTGCGCCGCGTAGCCGTGCGCGATGAGCTGGTTGACCGCGGGCTGGGTCGGCAATTCGACGAGCACGACGATCGCCAGCCACGGCAGGGCCGGGATCAGATCGATCTTGCCGTCGGAGTGCGAGACCGCGATCGCGGCGCCGAGCGCGATCGGCACGACCACCATCGCGGCGGCGAGGAGGAGCGCGCTGGTCTGGCGCACGATCGCGCCCGCGCGGTCCGGGTACCGCCCGATGAAGTAGAAGACGGCGTCGGGCAGGCCCAGCGAGCCGAGCGCGATCGACGTCTGGTAGATCGTGAAGACCATGACGACATAGGCGAAGCCGATTTCGTCATACAGGTGGTTCGCGACGATCTGGGTGACCGCCAGCAGGAGCATCCCGATCGTGCGGCCGGCCAGGTAGACCGCCGCGGCCTTGGAGTCCTTGCGGTTCTCTTCCTTACGGGCCGCTGCGCGGTCGTCCGTCACGGATCTCGACATGTACTACGGGGCGCGAGGCCCCGCGAGTGTTGGACCTTTGACAGTCACAAGATCTCGTCGTTGTGGTAACGAATGGCTGTCGTGCGACCGAGTCCCGTGTGGCTCCAAGTCGGCTCCGCCGAGGGACTCCGGCTGATCGTCGGTGGGCTCACGGTGATCGAGCGCCGTCTGCGCGAGCTCGCGGCCCGTGGTGTGCGCCAGGTGATCGTCGTGGCGGAGCCGGTGGCGGTGAACGTGCGCGGGATCGACGTCTCGTTCGAGCCCGGCGCGGTGCCGCCCGAGGGCGATCGGGTCGAGCGCGGCGACGAGATCGCGGGCGTGATCGTCCGCGACGACGAGACGCGCGCGGCGGCCGAGTGGGCGCTCCTGCGCCGGATTAACAAGTCGTTCGAGGGCCCGGTCGACGCGCTGGTCAACTCGAAGATCTCGATGCGCATCACGCGCGTCCTGGCGAAGACACGGCTCACACCGAACCACGTCACGCTCGCGGCGATCGTGCTCGGCCTGGTCGCGGCGGCGTTCGTGCGCGGCGGCTCGTACTGGCCCGCGGCGATCGGCGGCGTCTTGATCGAGCTCAACTCGATCCTCGATTCGTGCGACGGCGAGCTCGCGCGCCTGCGCTTCCAGTTCTCGAAGCTCGGCCAGTGGCTCGACAACGTCGGCGACGACATCGTCGACAACGTCTTCATCTTGTGCGCGGGCTACGGCGCCGGCGGTCCGTGGATGTGGATCGCGATCGCCGCCGCGGTGTCGCGCTGGATGGTCGCGGCCGGCACGTACTGGATCGTCTACAAGAAGACCGGGACGGGCGACGTCTTCTCGTTCCGCTACTGGTTCGAATCCGAGAAGGAGACCGCCGAAGAGGTCTACGAGCTGACCAGCGTGGCGGCGTGGATCCGCAGCTTCGGTCGCCGCGACACCTACGTCTTCGGCTGGATGCTCGTGTGCGTCGCCGGGCTGTCGTTCGGCGTCGTCGTGTGGGGCGGCATCATCGCGCTGATCAACCTGCCGATCTTCATCGCGCACCTCGCGGTCAGCGCGACCGCGCGCGAGCCCGAGGCCGCCGCCGTGCGCGCCGAGTCCGTCCGCGGCGAGTGAAGACCACGTACCTCAACGTGGATCTCGAGATCGCGTCGCGCCGCGCGCTCGCGCCGCTCACCGACGAGCTCCGCGCGGCGATGTTCGAGCTGCATCGCGAGCGCGGGCTCGCCTGCTACGAGACGAACGACCAGCGGGCCAAGACGCCGAGCGCCGCGATCCGCGCGATCGTGCGCGTGCTCGATCGGTTGAGCCCGGCCGCGAAGCGGTGCTGGCGCGCGGCCCACCGGCGCGACTTCGACGTCGGTATCGGCGGCGGCGCGACCCCGTTCCAGTTCGCGGTCGCGCTCGACGAGGACGTCGTCCGCGAGGTCGCGCGCCTCGGCGGACGGATCGTGATCACGGTGTACGGGAAGGCGCGCTAGCGATCGTCCGCGCGACGCCGTCTTCGAACGCGACCTGCGCGCGCCAGTGCGCGCGCGTCGCGGCGCGCGACGCGTCGAGGACGTAGCGCAGCTGCTCGTCGGGGCGGTGCTCGACCGCGCCGAAGTCCAGGAGCGAGATGCGCGCGGGATCGATCGCGTTCGCGATGAGCGTGCACGCCTGCTTGATCGACAGCTCGCGGCCGGTGCCCGCGTTGTAGATGCCCGGCGACGGATCGTCGGTGACGCAGCTCGCGACCAGCGCGGCGAGATCGTCGACGTAGAGGAAGTCGCGCGTCTGATCGCCGGGCGTGAGCGGGAGCCTCGTGCTCGTGCGCAGCGCGTCGATCACGCGGGGCACGAGCATGCGCGGCGCCTGGCCCGGCCCGTAGACGACGCCGGGACGGATCGCGAAGAAGCTCGGCGCGACGCCGGCGAGCGCGCGCTCGCCCTCGTGCTTCGCGATCGCGTACGGCGTGCGCGGATCGATCGGGCTGGTCTCGCTGAACGGGACCGGCGCGCCGCCGTAGATCTCCGCCGACGACAGATAGACGATCGTCTGCGGCTGGGTCGCGCGCACGGCGGCGAGCGGCGCGTCGACGTGCGCCGCGCGGTTCGCGGCGAAGTCGGGCTCGCGGCCACCGGCGGCCCAGACGAGCACGTCCGCCGGTTCGCGCGGCGGGCCTTCGCGGCCGAAGACGATCACCTCGAGCTTCGCGCGTTCGAGCGCGCGCACGATCGCAGCGCCGATGAAGCCGCGGCCGCCGCCGACGGCGACCTTCATCAACCGCCCAGCCCGAGGTGCTCGCGATACCAGCCGACGGTCTGCGCGAGGCCTTGCTCGAGGCCGAAGCGCGGCGCCCAGCCGAGCCGCGCGCGCGCCTTGTCCGACGACAAGTACTGCGCCTTGATCTCGTTGGTCGCCTCGCCGAGCACGACCGGCTCGAGATCGGTGCGGCCGCACGCGACCAGCGTCGCGGCGCAGATCTGACGGACGTCGAGCGGCTTCATGTCGGAGAAGTTGAACGCCTCGCCGATCACCTCGGCGCGATCCATCTGCTCCGCGAGCTCGAGATACGCGGACACCGCGTCGCCGACATAGACGTAGTCGCGCACGAAGCTGCCGTCGCTGCGGATGATCGGGCGCTCGCCGCGCAAGGCGCTGCGGATCGTCCCCGGCACGATGCGGTTCCAGTTGAGATCGCCGGCGCCGAACAGGTTGCCGCAGCGGGTCGTGCAGACCGGCACCGCGAAGCTCTCGAAGTACGAGCGCGCGATCAGATCCGTGCACGACTTCGAGACGTCGTACGGGAAGCGTCCCTCGAGCCGCGAGCTCTCGGTGTAGGGCAGCTCGGGTTGATCGCCGTACGCCTTGTCAGAGCTCGCGACGACGACGCGCTTCACCTTCTTGCCGTTGCGCCGGCACGCCTCGAGCAAGTTGTACGAGCCGCGCACGTTCGACTCGAACGTCGACAGCGGGTTGCGGTTCGCGATCGTGACGATCGCCTGCGCGCCGAGGTGGAAGACGCTCTCGATCTCGTGCTCGTTGAGCGCGCGCTCGAGCAGGAGGTAGTCCTCGAGCTCGCCGCGGACGATCACGACCTTCTCGTCGAGCCCGAGCCGGAAGAAGTGCGAGCCCGCGACCTGATCGCGCACCAGCGCGACGACGTTGGCGCCGCGCGCGACCAGCTCCGCGGTCATGTGCGAGCCGAGCAGGCCGGTCGCGCCCGTGACGAACACCTGGCGATCGGTCCAGAAGCCCATCACCAGCTCCTCCACGGCGCGTCGCCGCCGTGCCAGTCGTGCTCGAGCCGCATCAGGTCACGATAGGTGTCCATGCACTGCCAGTAGCCGTCGTGCTTGTAGACCATCAGCTCGCTGTCCTTCGCGACCTCTTCGAGCGGCTCGCGCTCGAGCGTGCAGCGATCGTCGTCGTCGACGTACTCGAGCATCGCGCGCTTGAACACGAAGAAGCCGCCGTTGATGAAGCCCTGGCTCACGTTCGGCTTCTCGCTGAAGGTCGTCACGCGATCGCCGTCGACCGCGAGCTCGCCGAAGCGCGACTGCGGCCGCACGCCGGTGACGGTCGCGATCTTGCCGTGCGACGCGTGGAACTCGAGCAGCGCGGGGACGTCGACGTCGGAGAGGCCGTCGCCGTAGGTCAGCATGAAGTCGTCATGCCCGCTCAGATACCGCGCGACCCGCTTCAAGCGCGCGCCGGTCATCGCCTCCGCGCCGGTCTCGACGCACGTGACCTTCCAGTCGCGGACGCCGCCCTGGTGGTACTCGATCTTCCCGGGCGCGCTCAGATCGATCGTGAAGTCCGACGACAGCGCGGCGAAGTCGAGGAAGTAGCGGCGGATCACGTCGCCCATGTAGCCGAGGCACAGGACGAAGTCCTTGTGCCCGTGGCCCGCGTAGAACGACATGATGTGCCAGAGGATCGGGCGGCCGCCGATCTCGATCATCGGCTTCGGCTTGCGCTCGGTCTGCTCGCGGAAGCGCGTGCCTTGACCTCCGCAGAGGATGACGACGGGCAGGCTCATCGGAGGACCTCGTCATACACCGCCTCGAGCCGCGCGGTGTGAGCTTCGAGCGAATACTCGTGCTCCATCTTGAGCCGCCCCGCGATTCCGAAAGCTTCGCGGCGCGCCGGATCGTTCGCGAGCGCGACGAGGTGCGCGGCGAGCCCGTCGACGTCGCGCTCGTCGGCGAGGAGGCCGGTGACGCCGGGCTCGACCTGCTCGGGGATGCCGGCGTGGCGGGTCGCGACGATCGGCAGGCGCGCGGCCGAGCCTTCGCAGATCACGGTCGGCGTGCCTTCCTGCTCGCCCGACGCGGTCGTCTTCGACGGCACGAGCAAGACGTCGGCGCGCGCCATCGCGTCGGGCACCGGCGATTTCGGATCGGGCCACGCGACGTCGAGGCCGAGCTCCTTCCCGAGCGCGATCAGCGATGCCTTGCGCGGATGGTCGGTGCCGAGGATCGTCACCTTCACGTCGATCCCCGCCTCCTTCGCGCGCGCACATGCGCGGAGGCCATCGTCGAAGCCCTTCTTCTCGACCTCGCGCCCGACCATCAGCACGCGGAATGAACGTTCATTCCGCTCGGTGTCCGGCCGGCGGACATCGAACCGCGCGAGGTTCACGCCGAGCGGCACGACGCGGATCTTCTCCTCCGGACACCCCTGCGCGACCATCGCGGCCTGCATGTGCTTCGACAGGACGAGGAAGCGATCGCCGCGGCGGAACAAGCGGCGGCGCAGCGCCGCGTAGTGCCAGTAGTCGGGGTTGAAGCGATCGCGCGAGACGCCGATCGACACGTCATGACCGTAGAAGGACGTGATCAGCGGCAGCTCCAGCTTCTTCGCCGCCCAGAGCCCGTACACGCCGGTGTACCCCATGTGCGCATGGAGGAGCTTGACCGTGCGCGCCCAGCGGAAGTAGCGCGGCGACCACGTCGTCAGGCGATAGAGCCACGATTCCCACCAACCGAAACGCAGCGACTTGAGCGCGGTGACGTCGTCCCACGGATGCTTGTCGGGCGCGCGCCGCGCGATCGCGAACACGCGCGGCGCGTATCGCGTTAGAGATCGCATCGACGTGAAGATGAACGTCTCCGACGGCGGGAGGAAGAAATGACGGAGGTAGCCAATCGGCTCACGCACGTGCGGCGCGCGATTCTGCCATGGATCGTCGTCGGTGCCGCGTTCAGCGCCGCGTGCGGCAAGGCCAAAGACTCGCCCGCGCCGGCGCCGAATCCTGCTCCGAAATCATCGCCACCGCCGGCGCCTGCGCCCGCGAAGCCGAAGTGCGCGCCGCTGCCCGGCGCCGACACCGATCACGAGGTCATCGAGGCGGATCTCGACGGCGACAAGGTCGCCGACCAGCTCGTCCCGACCGACTGCGACGGCCGCGACGACTGCACGCTGCACGTCTTCCTCGTCAAGGACGGCTGCCCGACGCCGCTCGGCGATCTCGAGATGGTGCGCGGCAAGCCCGACGTCTTGCCGCTGACCTCGCGCGGCGTCGCGCTGATCCACACCGACAGCGCGGTGCACGCGGAGACCGACGAGACCGTCTATGCGTGGACCGGCACGCAGTTCGTCTCGGCCTTCGAAGGCTGCACGTACGCGGGGCCCGCGCACGACGGCGAGCCGTGCACCGGCGGGGTCACGCCCGACGCCGCGCAGCTCTGCCTCGGCGGCGGCGCGCCGTCGGCGACCTTCGACGTCGACGGCGACGGCCAACCCGACGGCGCCTTCGACGTGCCGTGCGACAAGGACACCGACAGTCACGCGTGCGGTTCGTGGATCCTGCTCTCGCGCCAGAGCTGCCTGGTCCCCGCGATGGTCCTGCCGCCCGGCAAGATCGACGTCGCGACGCCCGCCGCGCACGGCAAGCCCGCGCGCCTGAAGGTCGGCAAGGACTACTACCAGCTACCCGCGCCGAAGTGACGCGCGCGCGATCGGCGACGCGACCTCGCGCATCCGCAGCGCGAGCACGATCGATCCGATCGCGACGATCACGCCCGCGACGAGCAGGAACCACGGCCAGATCCGCGGCGAGCTCGCGAACGAATCGCTGCAGCACAGGTTCGTCGTGAGCCCCACGACCCCCGAGTCGCCGAAATGCAGATCGAACCTGTGCGGCTTGCCGTCCCAGGTCAGCGTCTCGCCGGGGAACGTCACGACGAAGCCGTCGTCGAGCTCGTTCATGATCGCGCTCGCCTGCGCCGCGAAGTTCTCGATCGAGTTGGCCGTGTGGAGGTGGACGCCGACGAGCGCCTTCAAGACGCTCGCGTCGCCGTCGTCGCGCGGCGAGTAGTAGATCGCGTAGAGGCGGATGCCCGCGGCCTCGAACTGCTTCTTCAGCTCGGCGAGCTGCGGCTTCGACGGGTCCGGCTCCATGTCACTGCCGTCGCCGATCACGATCAGCGCCTTGCGTGACGTCTTCACGTCGCGCAGATCCGCGAGCGCGCGCGCGAAGCCCTCGATCAGCGTGTGCTTGTCGATCTGGTCGTGCAGCAGGTGGCCGTCGATCGGTCCGCGCAGGCGGTCCATCGCGATGAACGGCGAGCGCTCGACGGTGCCATCGCCGTACACGAGCAGCTGCGCGATCGAGCCGCGTGGCGCGCCGCGCGCGATCGCGTCCAGCGTGCTCGGCGAACCGTCCAAGCCCATCACCTGGATCCAGAGCGGATGCCCTTCGGTCAGGATCGCGACCGCGATCGGCTCGTCGGTCGGCGCGATCGAAGTCGGCGCGACCGAGACGTGCGGGCTCACGTCGGTCTCGACCAGGCGCACGTGCGCGTCGTCGCGCCAGCCATCCGGGTTCTTCACGTGCGCGCGGATCTGCGGCGCGGCATGCCCCGTCGGCGGGACGATCTCGAGCCAGGCGGCGAAGTCATCGGCGTGGGCTGCGCCGGAGATCGATACGATCGCGAGAACCAGCCACCACCCTCTCCGCATGCGGCGATTCTAGAACGGCGGCTCGGAGCCGTCGACGAGATCGCGCGCGAGCGCGGCGAGCGTGAGGGGCGAAGAGCCCTCGGCCTTGTTGTTCGCGATGATCCACGCGGGGACGTCGCGGCGCATCGCATCGGTCACGAGCGTCGCGAGCTGCGCACGCGTCGACGGATCGGGATCGACCAAGCGATCGAACGGCGCGTAGGCGGCCTTGGCGCTCTCGTAGTCGTGGTGCGGCGCGAGCAGCCAGCGCGCGACGAGCGCGGGATGATCCGAAGCGCCCGCGAGCTTCCACTGCGCGATCGGCGGCGGCATGCCGGGCGTGATCGCGAGGCAGTGCACCGCGCCGGCGGCGCGCAAGGCCGCCGCGTAGTCGGGCGTGAGCAGCGACGCGTTGCGGACCTCGACCGCGTACAGCGGCCCGCGCGGGAGATCGCGCAGGAAGCGATAGAGCTTCTCGGCGAAGCGGCGCGGTGATCCGCCGAGCGGCTCGATCGGCTGCGCCGCGAACTGGAACAACAACGGGCCGCAAGCCGCGCCGAGGCCGTCGACGAACGGGCCGATCACCTCGTCGCGCGCGTACGCGGGATCGAGGAAGCGCGGGTTGCCGGCGCCGCGGTTCGCGCCGTAGCGCGCGTGCGTCGGCCAGATCGCGAGCGTGCACGCCTCGTGCGCCTTGACCAGGAAGCGGAAGCCATCCGGGACGTCGGCGCGCCACGCCGCGAGCTGCGCGCGATCGACGGGCTGATAGTGCGTGCGATCGACGCCGACCGTGCGCAGGAGCGGATGCTGCGCGTACGCGGCGAGCCCGCGGCGCGCGAGCAGCGCCTCGCCGTGCCGATCGCGCCAGACCAGCCCGGCCCAGCCCGGGAACGCCCACGACGACGTCCCCAGGTGCACGCCGCGCGGAAGTGTGGCAGCGATGCGCGCGAGATCTTCCCCGACGAGCGCCGGTGACACACCACCCGCCGGAACGGGAGCGCTCCCGAACAGATCGAGCTGCACGAGCATCGCTTATCACGGCGCCGTGACTCGCTCGAGGGTACGCTTGCGGATGCGCGTATCCGATCGCATCCGTGCCCAGAAGGCTGCGATCGGCGCGAGCTGGGAAGAGGCGGTGCGCCGGCACGTGCCGTCGCTGGGCGGGCTCGATCGCGCGATGCTGATCGATCACCTGCCCGAGCTCCTCGACGGGCTCGCCGCCTGGGTCGACGGCGACAGGCCGCGCGCGTACACCGCGTTCGAGGCGCTGGTCGTCGGCCACGCGCTGCAGCGTCTCGGACACGGCATCGATCTCGGATCGCTGACGATCGAGTACCAGGTGCTCCGCACGGTCCTCCTGCGATCGATGCTCGAGCTCGACGCGACCGAGGAGGTGCGCACCGATCTGATCCGCTTGAACGAAGGCCTCGACGAGGCCGTGCTCAAGGCGGTGCGCCGCTACGTCGCCGCGCGCGAGGAGCTGCGCGAGCGCTTCATCGGCATCCTCGGCCACGATCTGCGCGCGCCGCTGCAGGTCGTCTCGCTCGCGCTCGCGCGCATGCGCGAGGGCGCCGACGACGCCGCGGCCAAGACGCTCGATCGCGGCCAGCGCGCGGTCGAGCGCATGGATCGCATGATCAAGGACGTCCTCGACTTCGCGCGCACGCAGCTCGGTCAGGGCCTGCCCGCGCGCCCGACCGCGAACGACATGGGCGCGATCTGCCGCGCCGCCGTCGACGAATCGCGCGGCGCGCACCCGGGCCGGCGCATCGTCGTCACCACGCGCGGCGATCTGCGCGGCTTCTGGGATCACGATCGCGTCGCGCAGGCGCTCACCAACCTGATCGCGAACGCGATCGCGCACGGCGAGGATCCGATCGACGTGCGCGCGATCGATCAGGGCGCGCACGTCGTCACCGAGGTCGAGAACCCGGGGCCGCCGATCCCCGAGGAGGTCCGCGCGCACCTGTTCGAGCCGTTCCGGCGCGGGCCCACGCAGGGCGAAGGGCTCGGGCTCGGGCTCTACATCGTCGGCGCGATCGCGCTGACCCACGGCGCGATCTGCGACGTGATCGCCGACGGCACGACCAACTTCCGGATCACCTGGCCGCGCGTGAAGCCGGAGGTGATCCCGGGCCGGCCTTGACCACGAGCGCGATGTGCTCGCGCTTCGGGCGGCCGCCGCCTTCGAACGCGCGCCGCTCGGCGGCGCCGAGCATCGGGCGATCCTGCGAGGCCCAGCTGTGCAGCGCGAGCCCGCGCGGCAGCGCGGCGCGCAGATCGTCGTCGGCGTACATCGCGCGGCCGCCGGCGATCGAGTCGCCGATCACGAGCGCGGCGCGCGCGTTGGGCGCGAGGATCGTCTCGATCATGGCGAGCACCTGCGCGAGCTCGGCGCGCCAGCGGCGATCGCCGTCGGGCGTGCCGAACGAACGCCGCGCGCCGATCTCGCCCTCGTCGAGATTTCGGTGCCGCAGGCCGAGGAAGTCGAAGCGCAGCCGATGCTGCTCGGCGTAGTCGTAGGTGCCCGCGTACGGCGGTGACGTGACGAGCCCGGCGGCGTTGCCCGCGCCCAGCTTCTCCGCGAGCGCGCGCGCGTCCGCCTCGATCACCTCCGGCGCGATGCCCGGGATGCGGGCGAGATCGTCGAGCCCCGCGCACAACATCTCCACGCGCTGCGCGAACAGGCGCGCCGCGTTGCCGCGCGCGACGTTGCGCTCGACCCAGGTCGGATCGGTGTCGCTCGCGCGCGACGACACCTTGTACAAGATCGCCGAGAGGCACACCTCGAGCGGGATCGCGAGCTCCTCGTCGTCGGCGCGGAGCTCGTCGATCCGCGCGGCGATCAGCTCGAGCTCGCGGCGCACGTGCGGCGCGAACCAGCGCGCGAGCCGCTTGTTGCGCGCGTTCGGATCGAACCCGGCGGGTCCGCGCAGCGGCATCGGCGGGGAGCCGGCGGCGCGGCGCGCGGCGCGTCCGGCGGCGAGCGCTTCGGCGGCGATCGATCGGCCCGCGTCGCGC
>DATJIA010000190.1:0-20474 GCA_035493675.1 Kofleriaceae bacterium
GTGATCCACCTGCCGGAGGGCACGATCGGCCTCAAGGACAACAACGACCTCGGCTTCACCGGCATGAAGCTGACCGTGATGGACAACGACACCGGCGATCTCAGCGAGCTCGATCTCGGCGGCGGCGTGAAGCTCGAGGACTGGAAGCCGAAGAAGTGGGCCGTCACCCTCGACGGTGAGCTCCCCGCGAAGCTCGTGCTCGCGATCGCGAACGACTCGTTCTCGAACGCGTCGGGCGTCGCCGACATCGAGGTCTTCTTGCAGGGCCAGGGCGCACAGCCCGCGATCGACGGCCGCATGACCTTCGATCCGAAGCGGCCGTTCACGCTGATGCCGCGCACGATGCGGCGCGAGCTGATCTTCAACGACGGTTGGGTCAACGTCGTCGACGCGTCGAGCGGATCGACCAGCGGCGACGCATGCCATCCGCCCAAGGGCGACATGAACGCGATGGTCGGCCAGCTCGGATCGGTGCGCCGCTACCGCATCGACTTCTGCAAGGTCGGCGGCTCGATCGACGAGGAAGGCCGCCTGCGCGGCATCACCGGCACGCTCGATCTCGAGGGCAGCGAGCTCGCCGGCGGCGACGTCACGCTCACCGCCGACAACCTGCCCTTCCGCGTGCCGCACGTCGTCGACGCGACGATCAACGCCGACAGCATCCACGTCTTCTGGGACGAGGCCGCGCGCAACTGGAACCTGACCGGCGCGGTCGAGATCGTGACCGGCAGCTACACCAAGCAGTTCGACTTCCTGACCGACATCATCAAGCCGGCCGCGACGCCGTCGGGATCGGCGGCGCCGTTCTACGAGGAGTACGCCGCGATCGGCAACGCGTCGCTCGATCTATCCGTCGACGTGCGCAAGTTCTCCGTCGACAACAACCTCGCCAACATCGACATGAGCGGGCAGCTCTTGATCAGCGGCACGCCGCGCGACCCGCGCTTCGACGGCACGATCCAGGTCAACCGCGGCGCGTTCCGCATCCCGACCTCGCGCGCGAAGTTCACGCGCTCGTCGGGCTCGGTGACGTTCTCGCGGCTGTCGCGCTTCCCGAATGACACGCCGTCGCTCGCGCTCGAGAGCGAGTCCGACTTCGTCGACTCGGCCGGCCAGCCGCACCTGATCACGCTGACCGTCGACGGCACGCTGTCGCAGTTGAACTGGAACCTGTTCACGTCGAGCGGCTTGAACAAGGCGCAGACGCTGTCCTTGATCCTCTCCGGCCGCACGCCCGAGCAGCTCAAGCGCCAAGCCGGCAACGACACCGTCGGCACCGACCCGACCCACATCGAGACCTCGACCAACCCCAACGACAGCTACGCCGATCAGCTGATCAAGGACGTCGCCGCGGACTTCATCTCGCTGCTCGTCGAGGACTCGCTCAAGGACGTCTCGCGCCTCGACGTCGCGCGCCTGGAGATCGGCACCGGCTCGGTCGGGTTCCACGGCGAGAAGAAGCTGACCGACACCACGACGATCCTGGGCGATCTCGAGCAGACCGTGCGCGGCCGGACGGTGTACGTTCGCGGCGAGTGGCACGCTCCCTACAAGTTCATCCTGCAGGGCGGCTACCTGATGAAGACCTTCGACGACGCCGCCGAGGAGGACGTCTCGGATCTCGAGGTGAAGCTCGTCTATCACTTCTTCATTCCGTGAAGCTTTCTCTCCTCTTGATCTGCGCGTTCGCCGGGATCGCGCGCGCGCAAGATGCGACGCCGACGCCCACGCCCGCACCGACGGAGGTGGGCGCGCCGCCGCCGCAGTGGGTCGAGTGGTCGATCAGCGGCCGCTTGATCCCGGGCGACACGATGGAGAGCGTGCGCGGCGTCCTCGAGGAGACGATGGCGACCCACCGCGCGCTGACGCAGTCCGCGTTCGAGGAGATCGCGGAGGCGTGCGGCAAGATCGGCTATCACCTCGTGCGCCTCGACACGCCGCCCGCCGAAGGCGGCGTCAAGGCGGTGCTCGTCCTCGACGGCAACCCGATGGTGCGCTCGGTCGACGTCACCGTCGCGTCGACGTTCTGGTCGAAGCTGACCGAGCCGCCGTTCGAGGACGAGATCAAGCGCCGCCTGCGCCTGCGGCCCGGCGCGTACCTCGAGTACGACACCGTCGATCGCCAGCGCCAGCTCGACGAGGAGCAGGCGCGCGTCGAGGACTACCTCCACGACGAGGGCTACTTCGACGCGCGCGCGAAGATCATCCTGCGCCACGACGCCGACGCCACCACGCCGTGGCTGCGCGCGACCGTGCAGGTCGCGCTCGGCACCAAGTACGTCACCGGGCAGGTCAAGGTCACCGGCGTCGGCGCGCAGTCGCCGGTCAGTGAAGCGGAGGTGATCGCGGCGTTCACGCACGAGGGCCGCTTCTGCGTGCCGCGCTTCGGCTGCGCGATCGATCCGCGCTTCACGCGCGCACAGCACGACGCCGATCGCGCCGAGGTCACCAAGCTGTTCCAGAGCCGCGGCTTCCACGCGGTGAAGGTCTCGACCGACTTCGATCCGGCGACGTCGTTCGATCGCCGCACGCACACGGTGAGCTTCGCCGTCCACGTCAGCGAGCGGCGCCAGACCGACACCTCGTTCAAGGGCAACTCGGTCGACGAGAGCACGCTGCGCGCGCAGCTGACCTTCGACGAGGCGGGCAGCGCCGACGACTACGAGCTCGCCGCCTCCGCGCTCGCGATCCAGCGCTTCTACCAGAGCCGCGGCCACTTCGACGCGCAGATCACGTACAAGCGCGAGTCCTCGCAGCTCGTCGATCACGTGACGTTCTACATCGACGAGGGCCCGACGCGCGAATTGCGCGGCATCTCGTTCGCGCGCGTCGACGGCGACGGCGCGCTCGCGTTCAAGGACAGCGAGCTCGAGGCGCAGGTCAGCTTGAAGACGACCTCGTTCTTCGGCGGCGGCGGCTACGTCTCACCGACCGCGCAGACGCTCGCCGACGACGCCGAGCGCGTCCGCCGCATGTACGTGCAGGCCGGCTACGGCGACGCGCGCGTCGCCGTGCGCGTCGGGCCCGATCCCGATCACCTGTCGAGCCCCGCGGTGCTCGGCGCCCTGCTCGCGAACGATCCGAGCGGCGCCGGGCTCTACATCCGTTTCGACATCGAGCAGGGACCGCGCACGCTGCTCGACGCCGTCGAGGTCGCGTACGACGGCCCGCACCGCGGCACCTGCGCCGCCGCGCTCGCGCAGCTCGCCGACGGCGTCGGCGTGAGCGACCTCGCCGATCGCGCGAAAGGCGGATGTCGCGTCGATCTCACCGCGCTGTCGATCCCGACCCGCCCCGACGCGCTCGAGGCCGCGGGCGCGAAGTTGAAAGACTGGTTCTGGAGCCTCGGCCGCCCGCGCGCCGAGGCGACGCTGGTCGTCAAGGCGGCGCAGAACGATCCGCACCACTCGCTCGCGATCTACACCGTCGCCGAGCACGCCGACGTGAAGATCGGCAAGGTGATCGTGCGCGGCAACTTCCGCACGCGCACGCCGGTGATCCTCGACGTGCTCGGCTTCAAGGAGGGCGCGCCGCTCACCGGCGATCTCTACGCCGCCGGCCCGCGCCGCCTGCGCGAGACCAACCTGTTCTCGGCGGTCAACGTCGAGCTGCTCGGCTTCGAGGAGAACGAGCGCGACGTCGTCGACGTGGTCGTGCGCGTCGAGGAGCGCAAGGACGTCGCGGTGCAGGTCGATCTCGAGGTCGGCTATACGCAGATCAACGGCGACTACGCGAAGGGCACCGCGACGGTGCCGAACTTCCTCGGGCGCGGCATCTCCGGCTCGCTCGCGCTGACCTTCCCGCTGCACTGGGTGCCGCCGCTCGTCTTCTACTTGCCGGCCGACGCCAAGTTCGAGTCGATCGACGCCGACATCAAGATCCCGCGCTGGATGCTGCGCAACTGGATCCGCCTGCCCGTCGACAACGACTCGCAGGCGTTCATCCGCCAGCAGGACACGCCGCGCTTCGGGCAGCTGCAGACGATCGGCCTCACCGACGCGCTCTCGCGCGTGTGGCAGCGGCCGCGCTCCGATCGCGCGCCGGCGCGATCGATCGCCGCGACCCTCCGCTACGACTATCGCTTCCGATCGCGCGATCAAGACGCGATCCGCGCGAGCGGGCCGCTCAGCGACGCGAGCCAGGTCCCGGTCACGACGTCGACCGGCTCGGTCGGCCTCACGTTCGTCTACGACCGCCGCCTCGACGCGCGCGGCAACCTCAACCCGCTGATCCCCGATCACGGCTTCCGCGTCGAGGCCGGCGGCTCGTTCGCGACCCGCTACCTCGGCGGTGGCGACGACTTCTTCAAGATCAACGGCTCGCTCCAGGTGATCCACACGGTCAACGATCGGTTGCAGTTCCACCTCGACGCCAAGCTCGACGAAGGCTTCCCGCTCGGCGGCGCGGTGCTCCTGCCCGAGGTCGAGCGCTTCTTCGCCGGCGGCGACACCACCGTGCGCGGCTACGCCGAGGATCGCGTCGCGACCGAGATCATCGAGACCGGCGTGCCCCCGTTCGGCGGCGTGAGGCAGATCCGCGTGCTGCCCGCCGGCGGCAACATCCGCACGCTGGTCTCCGTCGACATGCAGGTGCGCGTGTGGCGCGTGTTCGGCATCCCGGCGGCGAGCGGCATCTTCTGCGACGCGGGCCTCGTCACCAACACCTGGGGCGCGGCGCGGCCGGCGGACATCCGGCCGTCGATCGGCGTGTCGCTCTTCCGCTTGCTCGCGCCGTTCGGCGCGTTCTCGATCGACTACGCCGTGCCGCTCGCGCCGCGGCTCGGCGACAACCCGCTCGGCTTCTGGGCGATCTCGGTCGCGCTGCGCTGAGCGAAGATGAAGGCGCTGATCATCCTGATCGTCTGCGCGCGCGTCGCGTCTGCATCTCCGGATCGCAAGCACCTCGTCACCCACGCGGCGATCACCGTCGGCGGCGGCGTCGCGTGGATCTTCAGCGAGACCGCGTTCAAGGCGTCGCTCGCGCCCGACGCGTGTCGCTGGTGCGGGACCAACGGCTTCGATGATCGCGTGCGCAGCGCGTTGGTTTGGCACGGCGACAACACCGGCACCGCCGATTTCCTGTCGAGCCTCGACGCGTTCATGCTCGTCCCCGCGATCCCGTATCTCTTGTCGGTCACGCCGACCCTGCGCGCGGATCGCAGCGAGGGCATCGACGACGCGCTCGCGATCACGGAGGCCGGGGTCGCCACCGCGCTGGTCGATCAAGTCGTGAAGTTCAGCGCGGGCCGGCAGCGCCCGTTCGTCCACTACATCACCGGCGCGCGGAACGGCGACAGCGACGACAACCTGTCGTTCTTCTCGGGCCACACGTCGCTCGCGTTCGCGCTCGCGACCGCGGGCGGCACGATCGCGTCGAAGCGGCATCAGCGCTGGGCGCCGGTCGTCTGGGGGGTCGGGCTCGGGTTCGCGGCGACCGCCGGATATCTGCGCATCGCCGCCGACAAGCACTACGCGACCGACGTGCTCACCGGCGCCGCCGTCGGGACCGCCGCCGGGCTCCTCGTCCCCCGCCTGCACGACCACGACCTCGCGGTCGTCCCGACCGGCAATGGGGTCGCCGTCACCGGCGTGTTCTGATATAAGGCTCCCCTCTCGAAGGAGCTGACCATGGGTAACGGAGACAACCGCCGTACGCACAAGATGAAGCGCCGCCGCTCGCAGGCGAAGCTCAAGGCGCGCATCAAGCGCTCGATCGTCGCCGGCAAGGCCACCAAGAAGCCCGCGCCTGCGCCGAGCAAGAAGAAGTCGTAAAGTCGGACGAACATGCCGCTCACGCCCGAAGCATCGCGCTGCGTGATGACGCAGATCGTGATGCCGACGCACACCAACGGCGCCGCGGGCGTCATGTTCGGCGGCGTGATGATGCAGTGGATCGACGTCTGCGCCGGCGTCGCGGCGATGCGCCACGCCGGCGGCTCGGTCGTCACCGCATCGATCGATCGCCTCGACTTCCTCGGCCCGGTACACCTGGGTGACGTGGTGGTCATGAGCGCGCAGGTCAACTTCGTGCACAAGACCTCGATGGAGGTCGGCGTGCGCGTCGAGACCGAGGACATGCGCTCGCGCGCCCGCCGCTACACGACCAAGGCGTACTTGACGTTCGTCGCGGTCGACGGCCACGGGCGCCCGCTGCCGGTGCCGCCGCTCGAGCTCGCGACCGACGACGATCGGCGCCGCTTCGCCGACGGCGAGCGCCGCCGCATGGATCGCCTGCGCGCCGCGGGGAGGATCTGATGATCGTCGATCAAGCCGGCTGGGGGCACATCAAGGTCACGGGCAACGATCGCGTGCGCTTCCTGCAGGGGCTCACGACCTGCAACGTCGAGAAGCTCACCGCGCACGCGCCGCACACGTGGGGCGCGATCCTCTCGCCGAAGGGCCGCGTGCTCAGCGTGATCGAGCTCGTGCTCGATCAGGATCACCTCTGGGTGCACACCGAGCCGTCGATCGCCGACAAGACGCTCGCGATCCTGGAGAAGCACGCGATGCTCGACGACGTCGCGTTCGAGAAGGTCGAGCGCGACGCGTATCGCGTGTGGGGCTCGGCGGCCGACGTGTGGACCGCGGCGCCGATCTTCGGCAACGCGGAGCCCGCGCCCGCGCCCGACGGGGTCGTCGAGATCCTGCGCGTCGAGGCGGGGCTGCCCCGCTACGGCGTCGATGTCGACGAGGACTGCTTCCCGTTCGAGACGCCGCTCGCCCGCTTCCTCGACTACGACAAGGGCTGCTACATCGGGCAGGAGCCGGTCTTCCGCGTGCACGCGCAGGGCAAGGCCGCGCGCACGATGCGCGGCTTGAAGATCGAGGGCGGCCACCCGGTCGCGCCCGGCGCGGTGGTCGTGCACCCCGCGAAGGCCGACGCCGGCAGCGTGACGTCGTCGGTGGTCTCGCCGCACTTCGGCGCGATCGCGCTCGCCTACCTGCACCGGTCGGCGTGGGATCTCGGCGGCTCGGTCACCGTCGACGGGCGCGCGGCGACCGTCGTGGACCTGCCGTTCGTATAAGCTCACGCTGTGAGGCTCGATTCCAGCCGGCGCTCGGGGTGCTACCCCGGGTCCTCGCGGCGCGCTTCGCGCGTCCCGCTCGGCTCGGCCTTCGGCCTCGGCCCTGCCCCTCTTCGCGCCGGCATCTTTGCGCTCGGCCTCGCCGCCTGCAGCGTGTCGACGCCGGCCGGCGATCCGTTCCCGGTGCACGTCGATCTCACGAGCGGCCCGGTGATCGCGCACGTCGCGCGGCCGGGGGAGGCGCCGATCGTCGCGACCGTCGACGTGCTCGCGCCGTTCACGCTGATCGATCCGGGCGTCGGCGAGGACGTCGAGCGCGCGTCGACCGAGCTCGACCTGTTCGGGCAGGCGACGGCGGGGTCGTCGCAGCTGGTCGAGCGCGCGCGCTTCTCGGTCGATCTCGTGCTGCTCCACCCGTGCGACGCGATGTCGCCCGCGTGCGCGGTCGGTGATCCGGGCACGCCGGTGCCGATCGGCGCGGTGCTCGGCGCCGACGCGCTCGGCGGCAGCGCGATCCGCTTCGACTTCGCGGCCAGCGAGCTGTTCGTGTTCCCCGACATCGCGGGCTCGAACGACAAGCGCGATCAAGAGTGCGACGCGCGCTTCCCCGGGCCGTTCCGCGGCGGCGGCACGCTCGTCCTCGGCGGCGCCGACGTCGACTTCAGCGGCCGGCGCATCGCGATCAGCGCGTGCCTGCAGCACGGCGCGTACCAGGAGCCCGTCGAGAACGGGGGCACCAACGCGCTGTTCGTGGTGTCGACCGGCCTCGGCCCGTCGATCATCGGCACCACCGCGTACGAGCGCTACGCGGGCGCGGGCGCGGCCGCCGGCCTGCCCGCCAAGTCGGTGCTCTTACCGTCGGGGATGATCACGGGCGGCGCCGGATCGATCGAGCGCCTCGCGCTGGTCGCGAATCCGTCGAAGACGACCGCGGGGCCGTGCAACGATCTCTTCCAGAGCTACTGCTTGCCCCGCGAGAGCTGCCGCAACGCGCACATGACCGACTACTGCAAGAGCGCGTCGGAGTGCGGCGCGCCCGCGGCGATCGAGATGAAGCAGACGATCGACGTGATCGTCGTGCCCGACGACGATCCGACCTTGCAGGCGCTGCGCGCCGAGCTGCGCCCCGATCAAGCGGAGGTCGACGGCATCCTCGGCGTCGACGCGCTGCGCGCGCTCGAGCTCGACGTCGACTACCCGGGCGGCCGCTTGCTCGCCCGCTGCGTCGACGGTTCGACGTGCAAGGCGCGCCCGACCCTCGGCTCGGGCCAGACGCCGACCAACTCGTTCCTGGACTGCACGAAGTAATGGACACCGGCCCGCTCCTCCTCTCGCTCGAGGTCGCCGCGATCGCGACGATGATCGCGATCGTGCTCGGCGTCGCGCTGGGCGCCCTGCTCGCGTGGAAGAAGACGCCGGGCCGCGACATCATCGACGCGATCCTCACCGCGCCGATGGTCTTGCCGCCGACGGTGCTCGGCTATTACCTGCTCGCCGCGATCGGACGGCACAGCGCGATCGGGCGCGCGTGGAAGGCGATCTTCGACAAGGACATCGTCTTCACCGTGACCGGCTGCATCGTCGCGTCGACGATCGAGGCGCTGCCGATGGTGATCAAGTCGTCGCGCACGGCGATCGAAGGCGTCGATCCGACCTTGATCGCGGCGGCGCGCACGCTCGGCGCCGGACCGGTGCGCGCGTTCTTCACCGTGACCTTGCCGCTCGCGGCGCCGGGCATCATCGCGGGCGCGACGCTCGGCTTCGCGCGGGCGCTCGGCGATTTCGGCGTGACGTTGATGATCGCCGGCGACATCCCCGGCGAGACGCAGACCGCGCCGCTCTACATCTACGATCAGGTGATCGCGGGGCACGACAACCTCGCCAACGGGATGGCGCTGCTGCTCACCGCGATCGCGATCGCGGCGATGTACCTGTCGAACACGCTGACGCGGAGAGATCGTGGCCACCACTGATCTCGCGGTGCGGGCGATCGTGACGCGCGGCGCCGCGACGTCGCTCGACGTCGATCTCACGTTCGCGGCCGGCATCACGTGCGTCGTCGGTCCGTCGGGCGCGGGCAAGAGCACGCTGCTCGGCGTGGTCGCGGGCCTGCTCGAGCCCGATCGCGGGCGCATCGCGCTCGGCGGCGACGTCTGGTTCGACGCGTCGACGCGCGCGTCGACGCCGGTGCACCTGCGCCGCGTCGCGTACGTCTTCCAGCGGCTCGCGCTGTTCCCGCACCTCGACGCGATCTCGAACGTGACCTACGGCATGGATCGATCGATGCGCGGCGGCGAGCGCGGCGATCGCGCGCGCGCGCTGCTCGAGCGGGTCGGCGCGTCGCACCTGGCGCGCCGGCGGCCGCACACGTTCTCCGGCGGCGAGGCGCAGCGCGTCGCGCTCGCCCGCGCGCTCGCGATGTCGCCGCGCGTGGTCCTGCTCGACGAGCCGTTCAGCGCGCTCGATCGCGAGCTCAAGATCCAGCTCGCCGCGCTGGTCCGCGATCTCGTCGACGATCTCGACGTGCCGCTGATCTACGTGACGCACTCGATGGGCGAGGCGCGCGCGCTCGCCGATCACGCGGTGCGCCTCGAGCACGGCAAGGTGGTCGCGCAGGGCGAGCCGGCCGCGATCCTCGGCCGCCCGCGCGATCAAGACGACCTCGACGAGCGCTCGCCGCCCGACTTCGACGGCACGCCGATGCCCGAGCTGCTGCGACGGAGATGACGTCCCCCGTTCGTCCTGAGCGGAGCGTGAGCACAAACGAGCACGTAGTCGAAGGACCACGCCGCCCTTCGACTACGCCCGTCGCTTCGCGACGGGCTTCGCTCAGGGCGAACGGGTCAGGCGGCGGGCGCGGGCGAGGGCGAGGATGCAGTCATGGAAGCGGAGCCAGCGCGCTTCGATCGCGAGCTCGAGCGAGCTGGTCACGATCGCTTCTTGATCGCGCAGCTCCAGCTCCACCTCTTGGAAGCCGACGTAGCGGCGCACGAACGGATCGATCGCCTTGTAGATCGCTTCCTTGATCGCGAAGCGCAGCATGACCGCGCGGCCGCGATCGGGATCGGTGAGCGCCTCGCGCTCGGCGGGCGTGAGCACGCGGCGCTCGATGTCGATCTTGGGCGGCGCGTCGAGCTCGAGATCGAGGCCGAGCCGCGCGCCGTCGTCGTCGCGCGCCGCGATCGCGGGGGCCAGCCCGCGCTTGTGGCTGATCGATCCGATCACGCCCGCGCCGACGCGCGGCGCGCCGCGATCATCGGCGCCGATCGGCGCGTCGAGCGCCAGGCCGGCGCGCTCGATCGCCGCGCGCAACGCCAAGCGTCCCGCGGCCCACTCGCGCCGGCGCGCGATCGGCAAGGCCGCGCCGGCGGCGCGCTCCTCGGGGTGCAACCGCGCGAGCACCTCGCCGGGATCGATCGCGGGCAGCGCGGCCGCCGGCGCGTCGTCCGCAACCCGGACCGCCGCCGCGTCACCCCACGCCGTCGCGATCCAGGAGATATCACTCATCCCGGCAGCTCATTCGACGCGCACCGTCGCGCCGAGCCCGCGCAGCGCGTCGACGAAGCCGGGGAACGAGGTCGCGACGTTGTCGGCGTCGTCGATGCGGGTCGGTCCGTCCGCGACCAGCGCCGCGACCGCCGCCGCCATCGCGATGCGGTGATCGCCGTGCGCGTGGACGCGCGCGGCGCGAAGGGGCCGATCGGTGACGCCCTCGAGCGAGAAGCCGTCCTTGCGCTCCTCGACCTCGACGCCGAACGCGCGCAGCATCGCCGCGGTCGTCGCGACGCGATCCGATTCCTTCACGCGCAGCTCCTCGGCGTCGCGCACGACCGTGCGGCCCTTCGCGCGCGCGGCGACCACCGCGAGGATCGGGATCTCGTCGATCGCGCGCACGGTGAGATCGCCCGCGATCTCGATCCCGCTCAGATGATCGCCGGCGCCGCGCGTGACCGCGAGATCCGCGACCGGCTCGCCGGCGCCCTTGCGCTCGGCCTGCGGCTCGACGAGCGCGTGCATCGCCGCGAGCGCGTCGCGGAAGCCCGTGCGCGTCGGGTTCACGCCCACGTCGCTGCACGTCACGTTGTCGGCGCCCGCGATCACCGCGGCCGCGATCAAGAACGCGGCCGACGACGGATCGCCCGGCACGTCGAGCCGATCGCACGCGAGCGTGCGGTTCCAGCCCGCCGGATCGAGCGTGATCGATCGCCCCGACGCGACGATCGGCGCGCCCATGTGCGCGAGCATGCGCTCGGTGTGATCGCGCGACGGCCCCGGCTCGACGAGCTTGGTCACGCCGTCGGCCCAGAGCGACGCGAGCAAGAGCGCGCTCTTCACCTGCGCGCTCGCGACCGGCAGCGCGTACTCGATCCCGGTGAGCGGGCCCGCCGCCGGCCCGACGACGAGCGGCGGCACCATGTCGCCCAGCTGACCGCCGACGCCCTGCCCGCGGATCACCGCGCCCATCTTCGCGAGCGGCTCGATCACGCGGCGCATCGGCCGCTTCGACAGCGACTCGTCGCCGAACAAGATCGACGAGAAGCGCTGGCCCGCGAGCAAGCCGCACAAGAGGCGGATCGTCGTGCCCGAGTTGCCGCAATCGATGTCGGCGCTCGGCGCCTTCATGCCGCCGAGCCCGGTGCCCTCGATGATCAGGCCGCCGCCTTCACGCGTGATCGTCGCGCCGAGCTGCGTGATCGCCTTCGCGCTGCGGCCGTTGTCGGCGCCGTCGCCGAGGCCGGTGACGTGCACCGGCGTCTCCGACAGCAGCGAGAAGAGCAGCGCGCGGTGCCCGACCGACTTGTCGCCGGGGATCTGGACGTGACCGGCGAGCGGTCGCTTCACGGGCTCGACGACGAACGTGGTCATGGCGATCGAGGATACAGCGCATCGGCGAGCGCGCGGAGCCGCTTGGGGCCGATCGTCGCGACGACCTTCACGACCTCGCCCGCGCGCGTGAACGTCGCTTCGCGCAAGGTCGGCACCAGGCCCAGGTGAATCAGCGACGTCGAGCCGGCGACCGCGACCCGGGTTCGCTCGAGCGCGGCGTAGAGCCGCGACCCGCCGCCGGCCTCCGCGTCATGGCCGTCGAGGATCGCGACCATCGCGGCGTCGTCGACGACGTCGGCCCACAGCGACAAGGACGCCGGCGCGAGATCGGGGCCGAGCACGGGCGCGAGCGCGATGCGCGCGTCGAGATCGAGCCGCGCGGTCATGCGCACGGTCGCGCCCGGCGCGCCGTCGGGCATCGCGCGCGCGCGCAGCGCCATGAAGCCCTGGTCGCTCGCGATCGAAGGACCGTGGGCGCGGATGCGCTCGATCATCGGCGGCGGCGCGAGCGCGATCACGCCGTCGGCGATCGCGACGCCGTTCGGGACCTCGCCGCGCGTCGCGACGATCGTCGCGGTCGTCGCGTCGGCGGTGCCGACGTCGTACGCGGCCATCACGATCATCTTCGCGCTCGCGAGCGGCGCGTCCACGCGCGGGAGGAGCAACGAAGGATCCGGCGACGCGATCGCGCGCTTGGCGGCGTCGCCGATCGTCGGGTTCGCGTAGAGCCGCGCGAGATCGATCTCGATCACGACCTGCGCGCCGGCGGGGACGAACTTCAAGAGATCATCGCCGGCGGTCGAGGCGATCGCCGGCGCTGCTTTCGGCACCGCCGTGTAGCTCGATCGCGGACCGGTGAAGATGCACGCGCCCACCGCGACGCTCGCGAGGGCGAGACACTTCATGCCAGCACGGCGTTGAGCGCGTCGATCACGCGCGGCATCTGCGCGTCGGCGGCGACCGACACGCGCAGGCACGTCGGCAGGCCCCACGCCGCCATCGGACGCACGATCACGCCGCGCTTCAACAAGGCGTCGTACAAGGGCGCGCTGGTCCGTCCCGTCTCGATCAGCGCGAAGTTCGCGAGCGACCTGTAGACCTTCGCGCGAACCTCGGACTGCAGCCGCTCGATCGCGCGCCGCGCCTGCTGCGCGGATCGCGCGACGTGCTCGTCGTCGTCGAGCGCGGCGAGCGCCGCGACCTGCGCGAGCGTCGAGACGTTGAACGTGCGCCCGACCCGCCCGAGCATCTCGATCACCGCCGCGTCGCCGACGCCGTAGCCGACGCGCAGCCCGGCGAGCCCGTAGATCTTGGAGAACGTGCGCAGGACGATCACGCGGCGATCGCCCCACAGCTCTTCGCCGCGCGCGTGATCGATCTCGGGCCACGCCGCCGCGTACTCGCCGTACGCCTCGTCGACGACGAGGAGCGCGCGCGCCGGCAGCGCCGCGATCACGCGCGCCATCTCCGCGCGCGTGATCACCGAGCCGGTCGGGTTGTTCGGCGTGCCGAGCATGACGAGCTTGGTCTTCGCGCCGAAGCTCGCGATCAGCGCGTCGACGTCGCAGCTCCGCTCCGCGGTCGCGCGCGCCGCGACGAACCTCCGGCCCGCGACGCCCGCCGCCAGCCGATACGACAGGAACGCCGCCTCGTGCGAGACGACCTCGTCGTCGGGCTCGCAGAACGCGAGCACGAGCTGATAGAGGAGCTCGTTCGATCCGCCGCCCAAGATGATGCGCTCGGCGCCGACGCCGAGCTTCGCGGCGAGCGCGCGCCGCAGGACCACGCCGCCCGCGTCGGGGTAGAGGTTCACGCCGCCTAACGCTTGCTTCATCGCGTCGATCGCTTTCGGCGACGGCCCGAGCGGGTTCTCGTTCGAGGCGACCTTGAGCGCGCCCGTGATCCCCAATTCGCGCTCGAGCTCTTCGATCGGCTTGCCGGGCTGATAGACGTCCAGGCCGCGCACGTGCGCGGGCGTGATGCTCTCGATCCAAGAACCGCTCATGTCTCGTCTGCCTTGCGATAAGAGCCCAGGATGCGCATCGTCCGGCCTTCGGACGTCTTCGCGAGCGCCGACGCGATCCGCGGATCCGCCGCGTGCCCCTCGAGATCGAGGAAGAAGACGTACTCCCACGGCCCCTTCCGCGACGGCCGGCTCTCGATCCGCGTCAGGTTGATCGACGCCTCGCTGAACGGACGCAGCGCCTCGAACAAGTCGCCCGGCCGATCGCCCAACACCAACAGCACGGTGGTCTTGACGTCTTCACCGGGCACCGGCGCGCTCGCGCCCGAACCGCCGCGCCCGAGCACGAGGAAGCGCGTCACGTTGAAGCTCGCGTTCTGGATGCCCTGCCGCAGCACCGCGAGGCCGTTCAACCGCGCCGCGAGCTCGCTCGCGACCGCCGCGCCGTTGGGATCCTCCGCCGCGCGCCGCGCCGCCTCGCTGGTCGACGCGGTCTCGACGAGCTGCGCGCGCGCGAGGTTGTGCGTGAGCCAGTCGCGCGCCTGCGCGAGCCCCTGCGGGTGCGAGTACACGCGCTCGATCGTGCGCTCGTCGACGCCGAGCCGCGCGACCAGGCACTGCTCGACGCGCACCGCGATCTCCGCCTGGATCGTCAGCGACGACTCCACGAACGAATCGAGCGTGTGATAGACGACGCCCTCGCTCGAGTTCTCGACCGGCACGACGCCGAAGTCGGCGCCGCCGCGCTCGACCTCCGCGAACACCGCCGGGATCGATCCGCACGGCAGGGTCGGCGCCGCGGTCCCGAAGTGACGCTTGACCGCCAGGTGGGCGAAGGTGCCCTCGGGTCCGAGGAACGCGATGCGATGGCCGACCTCGAGCGCGAGGCAAGCGCTGATGATCTCCTGGAACACGGGGCGAACCGCCGAGGTCGGGAATGGCCCGACGTTCGCCGCCTGTAGACGGTCCACGATCGCGCGCTCGCGCGTCGGCACGTAGAACGGCTTCCCCGACGTCGTCTTGTACGCCGCGACGCGGTGTACCAGGCGTGCGCGATCATTGAGGAGCTCGAGCAGCTTGTCGTCGATGGAGTCGATCGCCGTGCGAAGCGTTGTAAGGTCTTCTTCGGCGGACATCGCGGCGGAATGTACTATAGCTCCCCGCGTCCGCATGAAGATGTCCCCCCGAAGCCGTCTCATCCTGCAGTTGGTGGTGCTCACCGCCGTCGTCGCGATCCCGACGATCGCGCTCGCCGCGTCGTGCAGCGGTGACGCCGCGTCGTTCGAGGAGGCGAAGAAGGACGGCTGGCTCGCCGCGTACATCACCGCCTTCGGCGCTGGCTTCGCGACGTCCTTGACGCCGTGCGTGTACCCGATGATCCCGATCGTCCTCGGCATCTTCGGCGCGCGCGGGAAAGATGTCTCGCGCTGGAAGGCGATCGCGCTGGCGTCGCTCTACGTGCTCGGCATGGGCGTCACCTTCACCGCGCTCGGCGTGATCTTCGCGCTGATCGGCACCAAGTCGGGGACGCTGCTCGCCGATCCGCGCTTCGTGATCCCGATCGTGATCCTCTACCTCGTGCTCGCGGCGTCGATGTTCGGCGCGTTCGAGCTCAACCTGCCCGCGTCGTGGCAGGCGAAGCTGTCGTCGGTCGGCGGTCAGGGCTACGGCGGCGCGTTCGCGATGGGCCTGGTCGGCGGCTTCACCGCGGCGCCGTGCACCGGCCCGTTCCTCGGCGGCCTGCTCGTGTTCGTCACGCAGTCGCGCGACGTCGTGATCGGCGGCTCGCTCCTGTTCACGTACGCGATCGGCATGGGCGTGCTCTTCTTCGCGCTCGCCGCGTTCGCGATCTCGCTGCCGAAGAGCGGGCGCTGGATGGAGTGGGTGAAGTCGGGCGGCGGCGTCGCGCTGCTCGCGGTCGCGCTCTACTTCCTGCGCCCGATCGTCCCGGCGATCCGCGAGTGGGGCGAGCACAACTTCGGCTTCTTGATGGCGTCGGTCGCGATCGCCGCGCTCGGCCTGGGGCTCGGCGCGATCCACCTCTCGTTCCACGACAGCGCGAAGATCAAGGCGCGCAAGTCCGCCGCGGTCGTGCTCGCGGTCGCCGGCATCTTCTCGATCGTCAGCTACTTCCTCGCGGTCACGCGCGAGCTGCCGTGGATCCACGACGACGAGCCGAAGGCGTTCGCGCAGGCGAAGGCCGCGAAGAAGGGCGTGATGATCGATTTCGGCGCGACCTGGTGCGGCGCCTGCAACGAGCTCGAGCACACCTTCGCCGCCGACGGCGTCGCCGAGGGCATCACCGCGCAGTTCGTGCCGCTCAAGCTCGACGTGTCCAAGGGCAGCGATCGCGACACCGAGCTGCAGGAGCGCTACAAGGCCGAGACCCTGCCCGCCGTGATCTTCCTCGACGCGAGCGGCAAGGAGCTCGGCCGCGTCTCGAGCTACGTCGACGCCGAAGACTTCCACTGCGTGCTCGACCCCGCCGCCGCGACGATCAAGAAGACCGCCGGCGCGATCTCAGCGCGATGAACAATTAGACAGGCGCACCGAGCTACCAGGCGCCGAGCTCGCAGCCGAGCGTGATCAGCGCGGCGGCCTCGATGCCCTGGTAGTGCGTGGACAGATCGTTCGCGGTCGCGCCGTTGCCGGACTTGAAGAAGTAGCCGCCGGAGATCGGCAGCGAGAGGCCGACGCGGAAGCCGTTGCCGAGCAGCTTGCCGAAGCCGGGCCGGATCTCGACGAGGAACGCCTTGTCGCTGAGCTGCGCGTTGTCGAGCGGCGGCATGACCTGCTGGCCGGTGCCGAGGCCGAAGCCGAGGTGGAAGCCGAGCTCGAAGTAGCCGGTCGGCTTGGGCTCGGGCTTGTCCTTCTCGGCCGGCGGCGCGCCGGTCTTCACGTCGATGCGGAAGCCGAGCGCGAACTGCGTCCAGGTCGTGATGCGCGAGCCGTCGGTGTACTGCGTGTGATCGATGTACGCGTCGGCGATCAGGATCTTCGCGCCGACCAAGACGCCGTACATGCCGTTGGGCGAGGTCTTGAAGAACGCGCTGTCCTTCTGATCACCGCCGACGCCCACCCCGCCGCCGCCGCCGGCGTGCAGCTCGGCGCGCGCCGAGATGATGTCCGCGCGCGTGCTCGAGGCCAGCGCGGCCACGACCGCACAAGACAACAAAGCCATTCGCATCCGGCGATCGTAACAGATGCGCGGCGCCGGTCGCGCGTGACTCAGTTCACGACGACGAGCTCGGCGCCGTCGTGACCGCAGAAGCGCGCGGCGAGATCCGCACGTTGCCGGCACACGGGGCACACCTTCGCGTTGACGCCCGTGATCGGCTGTGGCTCGCGGCTCTTCTTGCCGCGCATCGCCCAGAACAGCGCGGCGGGGACGACGTCGCCGCCGTCGTGCGGGCAGCGGCGCAGGCCGGGCTCGAACGCGCGACGACACGCGACGCACATGCCGCCGGGACCGCGCCCGCCGGCGAGCATCTCCTCGGCGGGCACCAAGCGGCGCGCGTCGCGGATGCAGTAGGTGTGGCCTTGGTACTCGCTGCGGCAGGTCGGGCACACCATGCCGGAGCTCGACGTCGCCGACGACGCGACCGCGAGATCGCCGCCCGCCGACGGCACCGACGGCGCGCGACGGCGCGTCTGGCGCACCGGCGGCGACGCGACGCGCGGCATCGGGCGCGGCATCGGCGTGGGCGCCGGCGTCTCGGCGGGCTCCTCGCTCGGCGCGCGGCGCCGGAGCGCGACGAGCAGCGCGACCAACCCGACCAGCACCGCGCCGAGCAGGAGGATCACGGCGACCAGCGTGGTCCGGGTCTCCGAAGAGTCGGCCGCCGTCGCGATCGTGAGCACAGCAGGAACGAACACGAGCGAGGATCGAAAAATAGCACGGCGCTCGTCCCGATCTCCCGCGCGAATCTGGCAGCAGATCGCCGAGCGAGGTGGGCCGAGGTGGGAGCGGGACGTCCGGAGTGCTGCTAGATTTCGCGCGTGGCTGACCTCGTGATCGGCGGGCGGCGCGCGAACCCGCAGAAATGGGTGCGCGCGGTCGGATTCGTCGTCGCGATCGTCGTCGCCGCGTTCGTCGTCGCGTGGTTCATCTATCGCCGCGCCGTGTCGTACGACGTCCCCGCCGGCGTCGCGCCGAGTGATCCCCTCGTGATCGAGCCCGCGAATGGTGGGCCACCGCACCTTCGATACGGCTCCGCGTCGCTCGCATGGGCGGGATCGATCGCGGTCCTGCGGGTCGCCGGCGACGCCCACGCGATCGGCGCGGCGGAGGGGCGGCTGCTCGCCGCCGACGTCGCCGCGGTCGGCAAGGGCTTCGCCGCGCCGATGGACGGCGCGATCGGTGGCGGCGCGCTCACGCACGGCATGCGCGTGTCGTGGCGCTACCGCTTCCTCGACGACGGCATGTCCGAGGATCAGCGGCGCGCGATCGCCGGCATGATGCGCGGCGCCGACGCGAGCGGCGTCGAGATCGATTACCAGGATCTCGTCCGCGATCAGACCGCGCTCGACGTCGGCGTGCCCGCGCCGTACTCGGGCGAGGCGCGCACGCACGTGCTCGCGCGCGGGCTGACGTTCGTCGTGCCGCAGCCCGATCGCGCGGGCCGCGTGTGGATCGGGCGCAGCTTCGCGTTGCCCGGCACCGGCGACGGCGGCGACGCCGCGGCGGCGCATCCGGTCGTGCGGTTCCTCAAGCCGGCGAAGGGCTTCCCGTGGGCGGGCGTCGGGTGGGCCGGGCTCGCGGGCGCGGTGACCGGCATCAACAGCGAGGGCTTGGTCGTCACCGTGAATCCCGTGCGCGCGGGCGACGTCCGCGCGACCCGCACCGCGCGCCCGATCGCGCTGCTCGCGCGATCGATCCTCGAGCAGTGCGCGTCGATCGACGACGCGGTCAAGCTCGCCGACGCGACGCCGACGCTGGGCGCCGCCGCGATCACGATCGTCGACGGCAAGACCGGCCACTGGGCGGTGCTCGAGCGCACGCCCGCGAAGATGATCGTGTCGCGCGATCCGCCGGCGCCCGCGGTCGGCGATCTCCTGGTCGCGCCCGCGTTCGCCGATGATCTCGAGAACGATCGCGGCAAGCGCACGCTGCCGACGGTCGCGCGGCTCGCGCGCGTCGCGAAGCTCGCGCGCACGCCGCTCGCGGATCCCCTCTCCGTCGTGAATCTCTTGCGCGATCGGCGCGGCGCCGACGACGTGCCGCTCGCCGCCGGTCATCGCGGCGCGATCGACGACGCCGCGGCCGTCCACGTCGTCGTGATCGATCCGTTCGCGATGCAGATGTGGGTCGCCGACGGCGGCGCGTCGTCACGCTTCCGCGCGTTCGATCTGCGCTTCGAGCTGCGCGGCGAGGGCGACCGCCCCGCCCCGCCCGCCGACGTCGCCGCGGCCGAGAGCACCGATCCGACCGACGCCGCGATCCGCGCCTCGCGCGAAGATCTCCGCGCCGCGCGCGCCGCGCTCGCCGACGACGAACCGGCGCGCGCCGACGAAGCCGTCGCGCGCGCGCTCGCCCGCACGCCGGCGCTCCCCGAGGCGCTCGAGCTCGCCGGCGCCACCGCCCGCGCGCGCGGCGATCGCGACGCCGCGAAGAAGGCCTATCAAGCGTGGTTCGACGGTCGCCCGGACGATCCCGGCGCCGAAGAAGAGATCAGAGCGCAGCTCGGCGGGCTGTGATCCGACGCGAGGGTTTGCGAGTTGGATGCGCTAGGCGAAGCCGCGCCGGAAGGCATCCATCCCTCGTTCGGCAGCACCGTCACGTGCCCAGGCATCAGGGCCATCTCGTCTCATGAGAGAGATCTCGACACCTTCACGCGAGAGACGATCGAGAAAGCGGGCGACCTGATCCCTATGGCGGGTCTCACAGATCGACGCGACGTCCTGGCCCGCCAGGAACGGTGCCGCATCTTCGAATGCGAGTTGCTGCTCAAATACTTCGTCCGTGAAACGTCGGTCGTCGTCATCATCGACATACAGGGCGATGGTATGCGCGAGGTCACCGAGGTCCTTCTCGCGAGCACCTGGCCGATCGAGGTACGCCACCATCTTCAACACGATGATCGAAGGAACTGAAGCGACGTTGACTTCCGCGCCGTCTCCAAGAGCGAGCGGTGTTGGCTGATGATGTCGGAGCGCGAGGTCGAGACCAGCAGCATTCATCTCGTACCCGTCGGGCCAGTGAATCACGCCGCTTTCCAGGATCGTGCGACTCGATGGAACAAGATCGAATTTGGTTCCATTGGTGCCAAACCAGCGATGCGAAAATGAGGGATGCGGTCGCCAGGTGCGAGGCACGATGCTGGGAAGGTCGGAAACGTCGACCGCTACAGTTAGATCGAGATCGTCGGTGATTCGGCGTAGGAACCGCGGATTGGCGATCCGCAACGCCGCGGCGCCGAGCAGTACTACGTCGCGATCGGTGCCGACGACGAATTCGCGCAAATCGGCTCGCGCGATGTCGGGAATCATGGCGCGGCGCTCGAGGCAAAGGAATCGAGAAGCTCGGCGGCCGCTTCTCGTTGCCGTTCGTCGGCACCGACGAGCATCTCGGCGTAAGCGAGTAGCGGGTGAACTGTATCGGGCCGCGGTCCCTCGAGAGCGACACGTCCACGAGGAAACCGCAGAAGGAGAAGGTTGCCG
>DATJIA010000191.1:0-32659 GCA_035493675.1 Kofleriaceae bacterium
CTCGAACCTGCAGCGGCAGATCCAGTTCACGACCGCAGACGTGGGACGCTCGAAGGCGGCGGTGCTCGCCGCGAGGGTCGGCGGCGACGCGATCGACGCGCGCTTCGAGCCGTCGCATGCCGACGACTGCGACGCGATCATGGACGGCACCGACTCGCCCGAGACGAAGTTCGCGGTAGCCGACGCGGCGATCGCGCGCGGCATCCCGTACGTGATCGCCGGCGCGCTGCGGTACGGCGGCAACGTCTTCCGCGGCGGGCCCGGCTCCGCGTGCTACCGCTGCTTGTTCGAGGCGCCCGATGCCGACGGGCCGACCTGCGCCGACGCCGGCATCCTCGGTCCGGTGTGCGCGTGCATCGGCGGCCTCGCCGCCCGCGATGCGCTGCGTCTGATCCACGGCGATCGCGGCGACGCCGGCACGATCCTCGTCGTCGAAGATCTGCGCCGCGGCTTCGCGCCGCGCCGGGTCTCGTTTCGTCCTCGCGCCGGCTGCGTTTGCGCCGCGCGCGCGTCCGCTTGATCGAGAGGAAATCATGGCCAAGGTCCGCATCCCCACCCCGCTCCGCAAGCTCACCGCCGGCAAGGAAGAGGTCGCCGCGTCCGGTGCCACCGTGCGCGCCGTCTTCGACGATCTCGAGCGCCAGCACCCCGGCGTGAAGGCGCGTATCTGCGACGACGCCGGCGCCGTGCGCAAGTTCATCAACGTGTTCGCGAACGAGGAGGACATCCGCTTCCTCCAGAACCTCGACACGCCGATCAAGGACACGGACGAGATCTCGATCGTGCCCGCGATCGCCGGCGGCTGATCCGGTCATGTTGCGGGACGATCAGATCCGTCGCTACGCGCGGCACGTGCTCCTGCCCGACGTCGGTGGCGTCGGACAGGAACGGCTGCTCGCATCGACGGTCGCGATCGACCCGCGCGAACCGGCGGCGCGGATCGCGTTCGAGTACCTGGTCGCCGCCGGCGTCGGCACGATCGCGATCCCCGCGCCCGACGACGCCCTGGTCGCGCGCGCCGCGGCGCTCAACCCCGACGTGCGCGTGATCGTCGGCGCCGGCCCGCAGATCGTGTTCCCGGATGATCCGGATCCGTGGGTGCGCGCGGGCGCGGCCGCGACCATGCTCCTCCACCGGCTCGCGACCGGATCATGACGAGCGTCGTCGATCTGATCGGCAACACGCCGCTCATGCGACTCCGCTCCGTCGAGCGGCGCGCCGGCACCGGGGCCGAGATCTGGGCGAAGTGCGAGTTCGCGAACCCCGGCGGCAGCGTGAAGGATCGCGCCGCCAAGCAGATGATGATGGACGCGATCGCGTCGGGCGAGCTCGCCGGCGGCAAGACGCTGATCGACTCGACCAGCGGCAACACCGGCGTCGCGTACTCGATGATCGGCGCCGCGCTCGGCGTGAAGATCGCGCTCGTCATGCCCGCGAACGTCTCGATCGCGCGCAAGAACATCGTGACCTCGTACGGCACCGAGATCATCTACTCGTCGGAGCTCGAGGGGTCGGACGGCGCGATCCGCATGGTCAAGGAGATCGTCGATCAGGATCCGGCGCGCTGGTTCTATCCGGATCAGTACGCCAACGCGTCGAACCCGCGCGCGCACTACCTCGGCACCGGCACCGAGATCCTCGCGCAGACCGAGCATCGCGTGACGCATTTCGTCGCCGGGCTCGGCACGACCGGCACGCTGATGGGCACCGGCCGCCGCTTGAAGGATCACGACGCGAGCATCCGCGTCTACGCGATGCAGCCCGACGACTCGCTGCACGGGCTCGAGGGCCTGAAGCACTTGCCGTCTTCGATCGTCCCGCCGATCTGGGCGCCCGACGGCATCGTCGACGAGACGATCTGGATGCCGACCGACGAGGGTTGGGACATGTCCGAGGTGCTCGTCAAAGAGGAAGGGTTGTTCGTCGGGCACTCGGCGGGGGGCAACGTCGCGGCGGCGCTGCGCATCGCGAGGACCGCCCGGGCGGGAGATGTCGTCGTCACGATCCTCCCCGATCGCGGCGATCGCTACTTCGCGCCGATGCGCTGGGAGAGGACGTATGTCTGGTGAGATTCGCGCGGATCTGCTCGACGCCGTGTACCGCGAGGCGCGCAAGGCGTTCCCGTACGAGTGCTGCGGCTGGCTCACGTCCGACGCGATCCGTCCGTGCGTCAACGCGCAGGGCGACGAGCACCCGACCGCGCCCGAGCGCGGCGCCGAGACCGCGTACGTGATCGCGGGCACCGATCTGCTCGAGCTCGCGCGCACGCTCGACGGCCCCGACCCGCCGCGCATCATCTATCACTCGCACCCGAACGGCCGCGCGTACTTCTCGAAGACCGACCGAGAGGTCGCGACGTCGCCGTGGGGCGACGGGCCCGCGTATCCGGTCGCGCACCTGGTGGTCGGGATCGACGCATCGCGCGTCGTGGAAGCCGCGCTCTACGCGTGGTCCGACGAGCAGCGCGGCTGGGTCGAGGTCGCGCGGCTCGCCGGAGCCGACGTGTGAGGCTGCTCGGGATCGTGATCGCGACGTCGCGCGATCTGGATCGGGTCGCCCAGCTCGCGCACGCGGCGCGCGCGCGCGGCACCGAGGTGTCGATCTTCGCGATGGACGACGGGGTCGCGGCGCTCGCGGCGGCGCGCGAGCTCGTCGGTGCGTTGATCGACGACGACGTCGAGGTGATCGCGTGCGCCTTGTCCGCGCACGTGCGCGGGCTCGGCGAGGACGCGGTCGGTGTCCTGCTCGGCTCGCAGGACGATCACGCGGCGATCGTGCACAAGGCCGATCGCGTGGTGGCCTTCACATGATCGTGGTGATCGTGAAGACGACCGATCGCGCGCGGATCGCGGAGGCGTTGCGCGCCGCGCTCGGGCTCACGCTGCGCGGCGATCACGTGCGCGCGTTCTGCGCGACCTTGCCCGAGGAGGCGCGCCGCGCCGCCGACACGCTGCGCTCGTTCGGTCACGAGGTGATCGAGCACGCGCCCGACGCCGCGATCGACGCGGCGATCCGAGAGGCGCGCGGCGTCGAGGTGTGGACGTGACGCGGCTCCTGCACGTCGTGCGCCGCGGGGTGCCCGTCGCGCTCGCCGAGACCGACTGGGTGGTATACGAAGACGGCGACGGCTGGCGGCTCGAGCCGCACGGCGCGCCGCCGCTTCCGCCCGGACCGATCGATGCCGCCCAGCTCCACGACCTCGTCTTCGCCGCCGACCGCGCCGTCGTCTGGTGAGCTCGACCTGACCGGCGAGGTCTGCCCGTTCACCTTCGTCAGGACGCGGCTCGCCCTCGAGGCCCTGCCGGTGGGCGCGAGCTTGCGCGTGACGGTCGATCACGCGCCGGCGGTGAAGAACATCCCCCGGTCCGCCGTCGAGTGGGGCCAGGAGGTCGCCTCCGTCGAGGCGGTCCCCGACGGAAAATGGACGATCACGCTGATCAAGCGCGTGTGCTAGCTTGATCGGCGATGTCGCCCGGCTCGATCGATACGAAGTATGACGATCTACGCGCCCGGCTCGGAGCCGCGGAGCACGTGGTCGTCGCCTTCTCGGGCGGGGTCGACTCGGCCTTCCTGCTCGCGGTCGCGTCCGACGTGCTCGGCGATCGCTGCCACGCGGTCACCGCCGTCTCGGTGACGATGGCCAAGAGCGAGGTCGCCGACGCGCGCGCGCTCGGCGCCGAGCTGGTCGGCGCGCGCCATCACGTGATCGAATCGCACGAGCTCGAGCGCCCCGGCTTCGCCGACAACCCGACCGATCGCTGCGCGATGTGCAAGACCGAGCTGATGGAGGTCGCGGCGCCGCTCGCCGCGCGGCTCGGCGCCAAGGTCGCGCTCGGGACCAACATGGATGATCTCGGCGACTACCGGCCCGGCATCGCCGCCGCGCGCGATCACGGCGCGATCATGCCGATGGTCGACGCGCAGCTCTCGAAGTCCGAGATCCGGACGCTGTCGCAGCGGCTCGGCCTGCGCACGTGGGACAAGCCGCAGCTCGCGTGCCTGTCGTCGCGCTTCCCGTACGGCACGCGCATCACGCCCGAGCGGCTGCGCCAGGTCGACGACTTCGAGGACGGCCTGCGCGCGCTCGGCTTCAAGCAGCTGCGCGTGCGCTGGCACGATCAGGTCGCGCGGTTGGAGATCGATCCGATCGATCTCGCGCGCGTGATCGACGTGCGAGATTCGATCGTCGCGCTCGGGAAGCAGCTCGGCTTCGCGTACGTCGCGCTCGATCTCGCCGGCTTCCGCTCGGGCTCGATGAACGAGCAGCTGGTGTCGCTCAAGAGGCGCGCGCTGTGAAGGCGCTGCTCGCGCTGATCGCCCTCGGCGGCGCCGCGGCGCACGCGACGCCGATGTCCGAGCTCGCGATCACCAAGAGCGTGCGCCCCTACGTCGCGCCGCGCAGCGAGACCAAGCTCGTCAACCTGTACAACACGTGGACGCACGAGTGGCTCGCGCTCGACGCCTCCGGCAAGGACCGCGCGCCCGCGCCTGCGGACGTGGTCGATCACTTCCTGCGCTGCCACTACACGAACGAGCCGACGACCATGGATCCGCGGCTCGTGAAGATCCTCCTCGACGCGGCGAACCACTTCCACGTCGACACCGTGCAGATCGTCAGCGGCTTCCGCCACCCGAAGTACAACTTGATGCTGCGCAAGAAGGGCCATCAAGTCGCGCGCGACTCGCAGCACACGCACGGCAACGCGGTCGACTTCTATCTCCCCGGCGTGCCGATCAAGGATCTGCACGCGTGGGCGGTCGCGCAGAAGCTCGGCGGCGTCGGCCTCTATCTCCAGAGCGGCTTCGTCCACATGGACGTCGGCAAGGTCCGCTACTGGAACGGCGATTGATCACGCCGCGCCCATGTCGACGTCGTGCATCGGGTTGACCTGCTGCACCACGTCCTGGAAGCGATCCTGACCTTGCTCGATGTCGCGCGTGAGCGAGGCGAGGCTGGCGCGCCCGCCGAACACGCTGGTGTCGTTCACGATCGACGGCGACAAGCCTCGCTCGATCAGCAGGCGATTGAGCAGCAGCATCGTGTTGAGGCGCCCGTTCGCGTCGGGGAAGACGTGGCCGACGTGGAGCGCGCGGATCGCGCGCGCGATCGCCTGCACGATCCGGCGCGGACGGCAGATCCGCTCGAGGCTCGCGCGATCGGCGGGCAGCGCGCCGAAGGGTTGGATCGCGCGCGCCTCCGCCTGCAGCTGCGGGACCTGGATCCCGTGCAACACGCCGTCGATCGCGTCGACCTCGGTGTAGTACGCGGCGAGCTTGGTCTCCGCGAACTGCTCGGCCTGCCCGTTGCCGTACTGCGTGACCGCGGCGACCCGCTCGATCCCGCCGGGCTGCGCGCGCAGATCTTGATAGCCGTAGTGGACGCCGAACGCGGCGGGGTTCGGCGCGACCCCGTGCGCGAGCGTCTGGCCGAGCGGCGCGAGCGCACCTTGCATCGGGCCGTGCCCCGGCGCGACGCACGCGACGCCCTCCTGGCGCAGCTCGGCGAGCGCGGCCGGATCGACCTGGTGTTGGCCGCCGATCGCCATCGGATAGTTGGTGCCGGCGCCGCTCCACGGCTGCGGCAGGTTCGCGAAGCCGTTGTTGGTGCGCGTGAAGGCGCCGTCGGTGACGCGATCGTGCATCTCGCGATAGAGCGTGGCGTCGACGCGCTCTTCGTCGCCGTTCTGGCGCATCTGGTGCGCGCCGTCGAGGTAGGTGTCGAACGACCGCATCATCGCGGCGTAGTAGCCGGGCGAGCTCTGCGCGTCGAACGCGAGCGCGCCGTTGCCGTGCTGCGCGACGTCGACGAACATGCGCCAGCGATCCTTGCGCGGGAGATCGGCGAAGGTCGCGTCGCCGCGCGCGGGGCCGCCGTGCGGGTTCGCGAACGGCACGTCGTCGAGCGCGCGCTCGGCGATCGAGAGCGCGATCGCCTCGGTGTGCGTGAACTGCGGATCGTGCGCGTCGCGCATGCCGCGCAGGTGATCGCGGATCGCGGTGATCGCCGCCGCGCCGTTCGGCTGGGTCAGGCGCTGCGTGACCCACGTGTGGAACGCGTTGGAGTTGGTCGTGTCGGCGGCGCCCGCGGGCGCGACCGCGCCGGCCGCGTCGAAGCGCAGGAGCTGGACGGCGTCGACGTGCCCGCGCGCGCCGCCGCGCGGCGCGACCTCGTCGAGCAGCGACGCCGCCGACAAGCCGTTCACGACCGCGTCGGCGACGGCGTCGGCGTGGCGCTCGTGGGCGTCGCCGGCCTCGCCGGTCGCGCCCTTGCACTGCACGCCGCCGCGTTGTTGCACGACGTGCGCCGCTTCGTGCGCCGCGGTGTGGAGATCGGGCTGGCCCGCGAACGCGACCGCGCCGTCGTGCGCGTACGCGACCGCGCCGAGCGACGCGCACGCGCCGGCCGCCGCGCCGCCGACCTGCGCGCGCACGTCCGAGACGTCGTGCGGACCGAACGCCGCCGCGATCCGATCGGCGTGCGGCAAGCGATCGCCCGCGCCCGTCAGCCCTGCGCGCGCCGCGTCGATCTGCGTGCGCTTGCCCGGCACCGCCGCGCCCGCCGCGATCTCTGCCGGAATCGATCGATCCGAGGCTCCGCTCAGCGTGAATCCCATCGCCACCTGCATCGCAAGCGATGTGCCTGCGATCGTCACGCGAGGTCGCGCGGTTACCTCGGGTGCCGCAGCGGCATGCCGCAGCGGCATGCCGCCGGCGATCACCCAGGCGATCACGCGGGCGCGAGGATCAAGGCGCCGAGCGGAGGGAGCGTGAGGACGACCGAGTGCGGGCGGCCGTGCGCGCCGACCGGGTGCGACTCGACGACGCCGCCGTTGCCCTGCCCGCTGCCGCCGAGCTCGCGCGCGTCGGTGTTGAGCAGCTCGCGCCACGCGCCGCCGCGCGGGACGCCGACGCGATAGCTGGTGCGCGGCACCGGCGTGAAGTTCAAGACGACCACGACGACGTCGTCGGTGTCCGGATCGATCCGCTCGTACGCGACGATCGAGTTCGCGGCGTCGCCGCCGATGATCCACGCGAAGCCGGACGGATCGCAGTCGTGGCGGTGCAGCGCCGCGCGATCGCGATAGAGGCGATTGAGCTCGCCGATCGTGAGCGCGATGCGCGCGTGGTCGGGCTCGTCGAGCAGGTGCCAGTCGAGGCTCGCCTCGTGGCTCCACTCGCGCCACTGGCCGAGCTCGCCGCCCATGAAGACGAGCTTCTTGCCGGGCGCGGTCCACTGGTACGCGTACAAGAGGCGCAGGTTCGCGCGCTTCTGCCAGGCGTCGCCCGGCATCTTGCCGATCAAGGCCCCCTTGCCGTGCACGACCTCGTCGTGCGAGAGCGCGAGCACGAAGTTCTCGTGGAACTGATAGATGCCGCGGAAGGTGAGCTGCCCGTGGTGATGCGCGCGGTGCACCGGATCGTGCGCGAGGTACGCGAGCGTGTCGTGCATCCAGCCCATGTCCCACTTGAACCCGAACCCGAGCCCGCCGACGTAGACCGGCCGCGACACGCCGGGCCACGCGGTCGACTCCTCGGCGATCGTCGAGACGCCCGGCACCTCGCCGTAGACCGCGGTGTTGAGCGCGCGCAACAGCTCGATCGCCTCGAGGTTCTCCTTGCCGCCGTAGCGGTTCGGGATCCACTCGCCCGGCTGCCGCCCGTAGTCGAGGTAGAGCATCGACGCGACGCCGTCGACGCGCAGCCCGTCGGCGTGCATCTCCTCGAGCCAGAACATCGCGGACGACAGCAAGAAGCTGCGAACCTCGTGACGGCCGTAGTTGAAGATCGCGCTCGTCCAGTGCGGGTGATAGCCCTGGCGCGGATCGCCGTGCTCGAACAGGTGCGTGCCGTCGAACTCGTAGAGCCCGTGCGGATCGTTCGGGAAGTGCGACGGCACCCAATCCAAGATCACGCCGATGCCGCGCTGGTGGAGCGTGTCGATCAGGAAGCGCAGATCGTCGGGCGTGCCGTAGCGCGAGGTCGGCGCGAAGTAGCCGGTCACCTGATAGCCCCACGATCCGTAGAACGGGTGCTCCATGATCGGCATCAGCTCGACGTGCGTGAAGCCGAGCCGCGCGCAGTGATCGGCGAGCTGCGGCGCCGCCTCGCGGTACGAGAGGTCGCGGCGCCACGAGCCGAGGTGCACCTCGTAGATCGACATCGGCGACGACAGCGCCGGCCGCGCGGCGCGCGACGACATCCACGCGCCGTCGCCCCACGCGTACTCGCTCGCGAACACCCGCGACGCCGTCTTCGGCGGCTCCTCGTGCCAGAGCCCGAACGGATCCGCCTTCTCGAGCGTGCGTCCGTCGCGCGTCTCGATCCGGTACTTGTACCGCTGCCCGATCGTCACGCCGCGCACGACGCCCTCCCAGATCCCCGACGACGCGCGCGGCTCGAGCGGCCGCGGATCGCTCCACCCGTTCCAATCGCCGACGACGCCGACCGCGGTCGCGTTCGGCGCCCACACCGCGAAGTGCACGCCGCCGTCGGTCGGGTGCGCGCCGAGCACGCGCCACAGGCGGAGGTGCGTGCCCTCGTTGAACAGGTGGAGATCGACGTCGCCGATCATGCGATGAGCTCGCGCAGGCCGCGCAACGGGATCGACAGCCAGTCGGGTCGGTTGTTCAGCTCGTAGCCGATCTCGTACAGGCACTTGTCGATCAAGAAGAAGTCGAGCACCACGCGCCGCGCGTCGGCGGACGGGAGCAGCGACGCGCCCAGCTCCAGATAGCCCGCGAGGTACGCGCCCGACACCCACGCGGTCCACGCCGCCGCCCACGGGCGCACGCGCGTCGCGTCGACGGCGCGGCCCGGGCCGATGCGCAAGGACGACTCCGCCGCGTACGAGAACGATCGCACCATGCCGGCGACGTCGCGCAGCGCGTTCGACTTGTAGCGGCGCTCGCGCAGCGGCCGCGCCGGCTCGCCTTCGAAGTCGATCAGGACGAAGTCGTCGCCGGTGAACAGGACCTGGCCCAGGTGGAGATCGCCGTGCGTGCGGATCCGGATCGCGTCGATCGGGCGCTGCTGGATCGTGCGCAGCCGCTCCTCGATCCGCGGCTGCGCGGCGAGCGCGGCGCGCGCGTCGTCCTGCACCTCGGCGGGCAAGAGCGCGAGCCGCTCGGCGAGCGCGTCGAACGTGCGCACCATGCGCGTGCGCGCGCCTTGGAACAGCGACTGCTGGTGCATCATCGAGTAGTGCTCGGGCACGAACGCGGGCGTGCGCCCGGTCGCGAGCGCGGCGTGCACCTCGGCGGTGCGCCGGCCGAGCAGCTTCGCCTGCCGGAGATACTGCGCGGTGCGCGAGACCAGCTCGGTCGGCGGCTCGAGCCCGGCGAGCTCGAGCGGATGGCGCGCGGCGCTCGGCGGCGGCGCGACCTCCGACGCCGAGACGTTCTCGAACAGCTTGTCGAGCTCGCCGATGAACAGATCCCACGCCGTGCCCTGGTTCGGGACGAACTGGTGCGCGATCGCGACGACCACCGGCTCCTCGCCCTCGCGCTGGTACGTGATCGATCCGAGCACCGCCGGCGCGCGCACGGACGGCGCCTCCTGCGTCAGGTACGCGCCGACCTCGAGCTCCGCGTTGACGCCGGTCTCGAGCTGGCGCAGCACCTTCACCAGCAGGCGATCGCCGAACGGCACCGTCGTGTTGGTCTGCTCGAGCTCGACCGCCCGCGGCGCGAGCTCCGCCACCGACGGATCGTCGAGCGAGGGCGCGCCGAAGCCGACGAAGCGTCCGCTCGCGCCCGCGACCTCGGCGCGCCCGCGCGCGAGCGCGAGCAACGCCTGCGCCGCCTCGCCGGTCGCGAGCGCGTCGTAGATCAAGCCGGTTTCGGATCCGACGTCGACCGCCGCGATCACCGCGTGCGGCGAGATGTGCTCGAGGTGGGTCGCGGGCTCGCCGCTCACGTACGCGAGCGGCACCAGGTACGTCTCCGGATCGCCCTCGGCGAACTCGATCTCGAGCATGACGGCGACGATCTGCTTCGCGCCGGCGAGCGGCACGACGTCGACGATGCGCGCCTTCCGCTGCGTGCGCGCCTTCGAGCGGAACCACCGGCGCTCGGTCGCGAAGCCGGCGAGCACGCGCGCGAGGCCGCGACGATCGTCGAGGATCTTCACCCACGCGTCGCGCGCGCGCAGGATCGGACGGCTGCGCGCCTCGCCGGCCGGCGCCTCCAGCTGGAACCACAGATACTGATGCGGCCCGAACGACAGCAGGTACGGCCGCTCGGTGATCGTCGGGAAGCGCGCGCGCCCGGTCAGCTCGACGGGCGTGCGCCCGGCGAAGCGCGCGAGATCGAGCTCGACGTACTGCGGGTGGCGCGACAGGTTCGCGACGACCAGCACGCGCTCGTCGCGCCAACAGCGCACGAACGCGAGCACCTTCGGGTTCTGCGGCTTCAGGAACTCGATGTCGCCGTGTCCGAAAACCGGATGTTCCTTGCGGAGCGCGATCAGGCGCTTGGTCCACCACAGGAGCGACTGCGGGTTCGCCTCCTGCGCTTCGACGTTGCACGCCTCGTAGTGGTACTCGGGGTCGACGATGATCGGCAGGTACAGCTTCTGCGGGTTGACCTTCGAGAAGCCCGCGTTGCGATCCGCGCTCCACTGCATCGGCGTGCGCACGCCGTCGCGATCGCCCAGGTAGATGTTGTCGCCCATGCCGAGCTCGTCGCCGTAGTAGAGGACCGGCGTGCCGGGCAAGGTGAACAGCAACACCTTCATCAATTCGATCTTGTCGCGCGAGCCGAGCAGCGGCGCGAGGCGGCGGCGGATGCCGAGGTTGATGCGCGCGACCGTGTCCTCGGTGTAGACGCGGTACATGTAGTCGCGCTCCTCGTCGGTGACCATCTCGAGCGTGAGCTCGTCGTGGTTGCGGAGGAACGTCGCCCACTGACAGTTGTCGGGGATCTGCGGCGTCTGCCGGAGGATGTCGACGATCGGGAAGCGATCCTCCATCTGCAGCGCCATGAACATCCGCGGCATCAGCGGGAAGTGGAAGTTCATGTGGCACTCGTCGCCGTCGCCGAAGTACGACGCCGCGTCGATCGGCCACTGGTTGGCCTCGGCGAGCAGCATGCGGTCCTGGTACTTCGCGTCGATGTGCGCGCGCAGCGACTTCAGGAAGACGTGGGTCTCGGGCAGGTTCTCGCAGTTGGTGCCCTCGCGCTCGTAGAGGTAGGGCACCGCGTCGAGGCGCATGCCGTCGACGCCGAGGTCGAGCCAGAAGTCGACGACCGTCGTGAGCGCGGCGTGCACCGCCGGGTTGTCGAAGTTGAGATCCGGCTGATGCGCGTAGAAGCGATGCCAGAAGTACGCGCGCGCGACCGGATCCCACGCCCAGTTCGACGTCTCGAAGTCCTTGAAGATGATCCGCGTCTGCGTGTAGCGCTCGACGGTGTCGCTCCAGACGTAGAAGTCGCGCTCGGGCGAGCCGGGCGGCGCGCGCCGCGCGCGCTGGAACCACGCGTGATCGGAGCTCGTGTGATTCAAGACGAGCTCGGTGATCACGCGCAGGCCGCGCGCGTGCGCCGCGTCGAGGAAGCGGCGGAAGTCGGACAGCGTGCCGTACGCCGGATGGACCTCGGTGTAGTCGGCGATGTCGTAGCCGCCGTCGCGCAGCGGCGACGGATAGAACGGCAGGAGCCACAGCGCGGTGACGCCGAGATCGTGCAGGTAGTCGAGCTTCGCGGTCAGCCCCGCGAAGTCGCCGATGCCGTCGCCGTTGCCGTCGTGGAAGGCACGGACGGGCACCTCGTAGATGATCGCGCTCTTGTACCAGACCGGGTCTGGCACCACCGCAACCGCCTCCATCGTCGCTGATCGCCTGGGACGCACGCTCATAAGTAGTACTCGAAGCCTTCCTCGCGGTGGGAGCGTCTCCGGATCGCGAGCACGTGGCCCGGCGCTTCGGGCGTGAGCTCGACGTAGTTGCGCGCGCCGCTCCACAGGTAGCGGCCGCCGCCGAGGAGATCATGGACCTGGAAGCCCTGTTCCGGAAGGTCTTCCAGATCGAGCGTGATCCAGCCGGCGCGCGCGTGGAACGGATCGGTCGAGACCACGCACACGATCAGGTCGTCGCCGTCGCGCTTCGAGTAGCAGAGGATCGCGTCGGAGTCGGTGTCGTGGAAGCGCAGCGAGCGATCGTTGGCGAGCGCGGGGTGCTCGCGGCGGATCGCGTTCAAGCGCGCGATCGCGTGGCGCAGCGAGTGCGGCGCGTCGAGGCGCCACACGCGCCGCTCGTACTTCTCGGACGACGCGTATTCTTCTTTGCCTTCGATCGCGCGCGCCTCGCCGAGCTCGAACGCGGGGCCGTAGATGCCCCAGCTCGCGGTGAGCGTCGACGCCAGGATCGCGCGCTGCAGGAACGCGGGGCGCCCGCCGAGCTGCAGGTGCTCGGGCAGGATGTCGGGCGTGGTCGGCCAGAAGCACGGCCGCACGAGGTCGAGCTTGCCGGTGAGCTCCTCGCAGTACGCGCGCAGCTCGCGCGCGGTCGTGCGCCAGGTGAAGTACGTGTACGACTGCGAGAAGCCGATCTCGGCCAGCTCCTCGAGCATCAAGGGCCGCGTGAAGGCTTCGGACAGGAAGATCGCGTCGGGGAACTCTTCGCGCACGCGCGCGAGGCACCAGCGCCAGAAGCCGATCGGCTTGGTGTGCGGGTTGTCGACGCGGAAGACGCGCACGCCGCGCGCCGCCCAGGTGAGGAACACGCCGGCGAGCGCCTCCCACAGCGCGCGCCAGTCGTCGGACTCGAAGTCGAACGGATAGACGTCCTGGTACTTCTTGGGCGGGTTCTCCGCGTACTGGATCGATCCGTCCGGTCGCCGGACGAACCAGCTCGGGTGCTGCGCGACCCACGGATGATCGGGCGACGCCTGGAACGCGATGTCGAGCGCGAGCTCGATCCCTCGTGCGTGCGCGGCCTCGACCAGCGCGGCGAAGTCGGCGAGCGTGCCGAGCTCCGGGTGGATCGCCTCGTGTCCGCCCTCGCGGGCGCCGATCGCCCACGGCGATCCGGGATCGCCGGGCGCCGCGGTGGTCGCGTTGTCCTTGCCCTTGCGGTGGGCGCGGCCGATCGGATGGATCGGCGGGAGATAGAGGATGTCGAAGCCGAGCTCCTCTATATAAGGAAGGAGCGCGATCACGTCCCGCAGCGTGCCGAACGATCGCGGGAACAGCTCGTACCAGGCGCTCCGTCGCGCGCGCTCGCGTTCGACGAGGACGCGGCGCGCCGGCCCGGTCGTCGTGTGCTTGCGCTCGCCGCTCGGCTCCATCGCGCGCTCGAGCGTGACGTCCTGCCCCGCCTCGAGCTTGCGCTCGATGCCGTGACGCCACGTCGCGAGCGCGTCGCGCCACGCCTCGATCTTGTACTCCCACACGCCGAGGCGATCGAACGTCACCTCGGCGGCGAACCGATCGGGCGCGTGTGGCCCGACCGCGGTCATCGGGATCTCTCGCCACATCGGATCCGCGCTGTGGCGAACGTGTACGACGGCGGCGATCCGATCGTGGCCGTCGATCAGCAGATCGGCCTCGATGCGCAGCGCCTCACCGACGGTGCGCTTGACCAGCGCGTCGCCTCCCTGCACGCTCGCCGCGACGTCGGGCCTCATGGCCGCGATGACCACCCGTCGCCGTCCGTCGAGCTCCGCCAGCACCATGGCTGATCCAACCTACCCCCTGATCTCGACGCGGCAAGACATGCTGGCGCGTCTCGGCATCGAGCGGTTGGTCCTTTCGATCCATCAAGCGAGCTTCCCGGCGAGCGCCGATGACATCGGGCACGGCGCGCCTGCATCTCGGCGAGGGCGCGACCTGCTCGCGTGGGCTCGTGGGCTCGGCTTCACCGGCATCGCGCTCGGGCCCGCCGGGATCACGACGCGCGAGAACCCGTCGCCGTACGACGCGACGATCTTCTCGCGCAATCCGCTGCACGTCGCGTTCGGCGCGTTCGGCGCCGACGTCCACGCGCCCGCGCAGCGCGATCATGTCGACTACGCGCACGCGTGGGACGAGGCGCATCGCCTGCTGCGCGGGATCGAGGTCTCGGACGACGAGCTCGCGCTTCGTCGCGAGGCGATGCCGTGGCTCGCGATCGAGGCGCGCTACGAGGGCATCGCGGCGATCCACGGCGACGACTGGCGCGCGTGGCCCCTTTCTCCGAGCGAAGACGCGGCCGCCGCGCGCGCGTTCGAGGTCGGCCAGCTGCTCGCCGATCGCGATCACGCCGCGTTCGTCGCCGCCGCGCGCGAGCACGGGCTCGCCGTCTACGCCGATCTCCCGATCGGCATCTCGCACCGCGATCGCTGGTCGCTGCAGGACTCCTTCCTGCCCGGCTACGCGATGGGCGCGCCGCCGTCGCGGACGAACCCCGACGGCCAGCCGTGGGACTTCCCGGTGCTCGATCCTCGTCGCGACGTGAGCGCCTTGATCGCCGCGCGCCTCGATCGCGCGCTCGACGGCTGCGCGGGCCTGCGCATCGATCATCCGCACGGCTGGGTCTGCCCGTGGGTCTACCAGCGCGGCGGCGACGTGAAGCTCGGCGCGCGGCTCTACGAATCGCCCGACCTCGCCGATCATCCCGCGCTCGCCGCCTACGCGCGCGTGCGCCCCGATCAGATCGATCGCTCGCGCGCGCGCCACGACGACGACTGGGTGCGCGCGCTCGAGCCCGCGCAAGTGGACGCCTACGCCGCGATCTTCGATCGGCTGGTCGCGCGCGTCGGCGCGAACGACTTGATGGTCGAGGTCCTCTCGACCTGCCCTCGCCCGCTCGCCGCCGTGCTCGCGCGCTTCGGCCTCGGCCGCTTCCGCATCACGCAGAAGGCGCGGGTCTCGGTCGCCGACGACGTCTACCGGAGCGACAACGCGCAGCCCGCCGACTGGATCATGGTCGGCAACCACGACACGCCGTCCTTGCGCGCCGTGATCGCGTCGTGGAGCGCCGACGAGCGCGAACGCCGCGCGCGCTACCTCGGCGCGCGCCTGCGCCGCCCGCTGCGCGACGACGATCGCGAGCTCGCCACCGCGATGCTCGCCGACCTCTTCCTCGGCCCCGCGCGGAACGTGATCATCTTCTGGCCCGATCTCTTCGCCATCGAAGAGCCGTTCAATCGCCCCGGCGTGATCTCCGCCGACAACTGGCGCCTTCGCATGCCGCCCGACTTCGAGCGCCCGCGCCCTCCGGACGTCGCGCCGGATCTCGGCACCGCGCTCACTTGGGCGATCGCTGCGCGTTGACCCACGCGCGCCACGCGGCCGGCGAGCCGAGATCCTTGCCCGCGAGCGACGTCAGGATCGCGACCGCGGGATCGCGGTTGTTCGGCTGGGCGAGCGCCGTCATCTCGACGAGCGTGTCGCCCGCCTCCTTCAAGACCTGCGCGCGGAAGCGATCCGGATCGGTCGCGACCAGGTACTGGAGCGCGTACGCGGCCTTGTTGCGATCGGTGACCTCGGGCATGCGCAGCGCGCGCAAGAGCGGACCGACCGGCACGATCGGCTTCTTCGACTTCTCTTGGATCTCGACCAAGACGCGCACGACGTTGTTGCGCACGAGCCCCGACGGATCGTCGATCGACGGCACGAGCGCGGTGACCACGCGATCCGCCGGCCCGGCGTACGCGAGCACGAACGCCGCCGCGGCGCGCTTCGCGACGTCCTTGTCCTTGCGCAAGACGTCGCGCAGCGCGCGCCAGTGCTTGGGCGCGCCGTCGATGAACGCGTCCTCGAGATCGCGCAGCGAGTCGTGCCCGAAACCGAGCGCGCAGTGCAGCCCGCCGCGACACTTGCCGACCTCGAGCTCGCCCTTCTGGAGCAGCGGCCACATCTTGTCCTCGTACGCGTTCCACGCGGCGACCAGCCCGGCCGGATCCTTCACCGTGCCCTTCGGCGCCGCCGCGAACTTCATCCGCGCTTCGTCGCCCTTCTCGACGACATCGATCGTCACGTACGTCTTGCCGGCGTCGGGGCCCGTGCCGAAATAGTTGATCGGCGAGACCTTCACGAACGCGAAGTCCCACTTCGCCTTGATCGCGGCGGTCGCGTCCTCGATCGCCTTGTCGAACGCGGGATCGTCGAGCGCCGCCGGCATCCCGATCGTGAAGCCCGCCGCCGCGACGAGCTCGTCCGCCGACACGCGGTGCGCGCCGAAGACGTCGACGCCGGCGAGGACCGGCGGCTTCTTCGCCGGCGTGTCGGCGGCCGCGATCGCCGCCGAGAAGATGAAGACGAGGGGAAGCAGGCGCATGGGTACTACAACCGTAGTAACACGCGCGCCCTTCCCGCCGCGCGCGCCCGCCGCTCTTTGCCGCGTGTCAGCTGTGTCGTCACCCGCGCGCTGCAACGACCGTTCCCGCGCGCGCGATGTCGAGCCGTTGCGGCGGCGCCGACCGGCACGTCGGTTGCTCTTCCTGCGGCCATGAAGCGATGTCTCCTCGCCGCCGTGCTGTGCGCGTGCGGCAGCTCTCCGCCCGGCGGCTCGCCCGACGCCGACGGCCCCGCCGATGCGACGATCGACGCGGCCGTCGACGCCGGCCCCGGCACTCCGGTCACCTGCGCGGTCCCCGCGAACACGCCGGCCGAGGCGATCGCGTTCGCGTCGCCCGAGACGATCTTCTACACGTACACGACCACCGCGCCCGACACGCGATGGATCGGCCGGCAGGACGGCGCGGTCTCGCGGCCGACGTGGTTCGACGCGGGCGTGACGATCATCGGCAAGATGGTCGCGATCGATCGCACGCTCTACTACACGGACACGAGCGGGCGCGTGTACGCCGTCGATCTCGACGCGACGACCCCGAGCAAGGATCTGATCTTCTCGCCGTCGCACGCCGACGAGAACACGCGCTACGGCCTGTTCGCCGACACCGCCGGCAACCTGTACGCGCTCGACGGCTACAGCGGCCAGGAGCGGATCTTCCGCCGCGCCGGCACCACCTGGTCCGAGGTCACGACCTCGCCGTTCACCGCGGGCCCGATCGGCGCGATCGTCATGTCGCCGGCCGGCGATCTGCTGGTCCTGACCGAGTTCTCGGACCAGCTCTGGCGGATCTCGCTCGACGGCGGCAAGGAGACCGCGCGCGCGCAGCTCACGACGGTCAAGGGCGCGAGCGGCCTCGACTTCGGGCTCGCGCTCGACGAGACCGGCGCGCTCTACGCGCTGTCAGCAGGGACGCGCGCGCTCACCCGCCTCGCGCCGCCCACGTTCACCGAAACGAACGCGGCGATGTTGCCCGGCTACGAGCAGGGCATGGCGTTCGGGCGCGGGTGCTGGGGCAGCCACGATCTCTACGTCGCCGCCGGCACCTCGATCGTGGCCATCGACGTCGGCGCGAGCGGCACGCCCTGATCAGTGGTGATGATGACCGTGACCGTCCGGACCGTGCGGATGGCCGTGCGCGATCTCTTCCTTGGTCGCCGCGCGCACGCTCACGATCTCGACCTCGAAGTGCAAGGTCTCCCCCGCGAGCGGGTGGTTCGTATCGATCAGGACGTCCTTGCCCTGGAAGCCCATGACCCAGACCGGCACCGGGTCGCCGCTCTTCGTCGGGACGAAGAACTGCATGCCCTCCTCGATCTCCATGTCGTCGGGGAACGCGTCGCGCGGCACCGCGCGCGGACCGGGGCCCGCGACCTCGCCGTAGCCGTCCTTCGGCTCGACCTTCACGTTGAACTTGTCGCCGACGCCCTTGCCCGCGATCTCTTTCTCGAGCCCGGGGACGATGCCGCCCTGACCATGGAGGTAGTCCAACGGCTCGCCGCCCGCCGAGGAATCGATGATGTCGCCGTCGTCGTCGCGAAGCGTGTAGTGGAAGGTGACGACGTTGCCGTCCGCGGCGGTGAGTCCGGTCATGAATTCTCCTTTCCGCGCTGTATACACCGGGCGCCGCACCCGGGATAGCATCGGAACATGTCGGTGGGCCTCTGGATCCTCGTCGGGGTGGGCGCGTTCCTCGTCGTGGTCGCGATCCACGACGTCACGCAGCGGCGACGCGCGATCATCCGCAACTTCCCGCTGATCGGACACATCCGCTACATCCTCGAGACCTTCGGTCCCGAGCTGCGCCAGTACATCGTCACCGGCAACGACGAAGAGCGGCCGTTCTCGCGCGATCAGCGCCGCTGGGTCTACGCGTCGTCGAAGAAAGAGAACAACTATTTCGGATTCGGGACAGACAACGATCTCGAGCTGTCGCCCAATTACTTGATCGTGAGGCACAGCGCGTTCCCGATTCACTCGCCGCACAAGGGCGAGCCCGGCTTCGACGAGACCTTCTCGATCCCGTGCGCGAAGGTGCTCGGCGGCTTCCGCAAGCGCGCGAAGGCGTTCCGCCCGACGTCGATCGTCAACACGTCGGCGATGAGCTACGGCTCCTTGTCGGCCGCCGCCGTCGAGGCGATCAACCGCGGCGTCTCCTTGTGCGGCGCGCTGCAGAACACCGGCGAAGGCGGCATCAGCGACTACCACCGCAAGGGCGGCAGCATCATCTGGCAGATCGGCACCGGCTACTTCGGCTGCCGCGAGCCGAACGGTAGCTTTTCTCTCCCGAAGCTCTTGGAGAACATCGAGACCGCGAAGGTGAAGGCGCTCGAGATCAAGCTGTCGCAAGGCGCGAAGCCCGGGCTCGGCGGCCTCTTGCCGGCGGCGAAGATCACGCCCGAGATCGTCAAGATCCGCGGCGTGCCGATGGGCAAGGACTGCGTCTCCCCGTCGGCGCACACCGCGTTCAAGGACGTCGACTCGATGCTCGACTTCATCGAGATGCTCGCCGACAAGACCGGCCTGCCGATCGGGATCAAGAGCGCGGTCGGCGAGATGCAGTTCTGGCACACGCTGGGCAAGCGCATGCGCGAGACCGGCCGCGCGCCCGACTTCATCACGATCGACGGCGGCGAGGGCGGCACCGGCGCCGCGCCGCTGACGTTCGCCGATCACGTCGCGATGCCGTTCAAGCTCGGCTTCACGAGCGTCTATCGCGCGCTCGCCGAAGAAGGCGTGCACGAGGACGTCGTCTTCATCGGCAGCGGGCGGCTCGGCTTCCCCGAGACCGCGCTGTTCGCGCTCGCGCTCGGCTGCGACATGATCAACGTCGCGCGCGAGGCGATGCTCGCGATCGGCTGCATCCAGGCGCAGCGCTGCCACACCGGGCACTGCCCGACCGGCGTCGCGACCAACAACAAGTGGCTCATGCGCGGGCTCGATCCGACGATCAAGTCGGCGCGCCTCGCGAACTACCTCACCGTCTTGCGCTCGGATCTCTTGCACCTCGCGCACGCGTGCGGGCACCGCCATCCCGCGCTCGTGCCGCTCGAGCACTTCGAGATCCTCGACGACAGCTTCGGCTCGCGGCCGGCGCGCGAGGTCTTCCGCTACGCGCCCGACTGGGGCCTGCCGAAACAAGAAGAGCGCGACGAGATCGCGCGGCTCATGGCGCTGCCGGAGGCCGCGTGACCACGGATCGGCTGATCTGGATGGACATGGAGATGTCGGGCCTCGATCCCGATCGCGAGCGCGTGCTCGAGCTCGCCACGATCATCACCGACAAGGACCTGGTGGTCGTCGCCGAGCTGCCCGAGATCGTCGTTCATCAATCGGACGAGGTGCTCGCCGCGATGGACGACTGGAACACGAAGCACCACGGCGCGTCGGGGCTCACCGAGCGCGTGCGCACGTCGACGGTGACCGAGGAAGAAGCCGAGGCCGCGGTGATCGCGTTCGTCGACGCGCACGTTCCGACGTCCGAGCGCCCCGTGCTCGCCGGCAACTCGATCCATCAGGACCGTCGCTTCATCCACCGCTACCTGCCGAAGCTGGATCGCCGCCTGCACTACCGCATGGTCGATGTCTCGACGATCAAGGAGCTCGCGCGGCGCTGGTATCCGGACGTCTTCGACAAGCGGCCCGCGAAGCGCGAGACGCACCGAGCCCTCGACGACATCCGCGAGTCGATCGACGAGCTCCGCTTCTGGCGCGAGCAGATCTTCCTCTCGCGAGGTCCCTGAGGTCCCGGTGAAGGACACCCTCGTCATGATCATGGCCGGCGGCCGCGGCTCGCGCCTCGGCCCGCTCACGATCCACCGCTCGAAGCCGGCGACGCCGTTCGCGGGCCGCTATCGCATCATCGACTTCGCGCTGTCGAACTTCGTCAACAGCGGGTATCGCCGCATCTACCTGCTGACGCAGTACATGTCGTCGTCGCTGATCAAGCACCTGTCGCGCAACTGGCGCTTGAACGGGTTCGGCGAGTACATCGAGGTCGTGCCGGCGCAGATGCGCCTCGGCGAGTTCTGGTACCGCGGCACCGCCGACGCCGTGTACCAGAACCTGAACCTCGTCAAGGACGCCAAGCCGAGCCACGTCTGCGTGTTCGGCGGCGATCACGTCTACATGTTCGCGGTCGATCAGATGGATCGCGCGCACCGCGATCTGCAGGCGGACCTGACGGTCGCCGCGTTGCCGGTGCCGTCGAGCGAGGCGCGCGACTTCGGCGTGATCCACGTCGACGCGCGCGGGCGGATCACCGGCTTCGCGGAGAAGCCGCGCAACCCGCCGGAGATGCCGGATCGGCCCGGCTGGTCGCTGGTCTCGATGGGCAACTACATCTTCAAGGCCGAGGTCTTGGAGCGCGTGCTCGCCGAGGACGGCGACGATCCCGAGAGCCGCCACGACTTCGGCAAGGACGTGATCCCGCGCCTCGTGAAGCAGGGCGCGCGCGTCTTCATCTACGACTTCGCGAAGAACCGCATCCCGGGCGCGCCCGACGGCGAGCCGCCGTACTGGCGCGACGTCGGCACGATCGACAGCTACTTCACGTCGAACATGGAGCTGCGCGCGCGGGTGCCAGCGCTCGATCTCTACAACCGATCGTGGCGCATCCGCACCGCGCAGCGCGACTACCCGCCGGCGCGCTTCGTCCGCGCGCGCGAAGACGCCGGGCCGGCGGAGATCGTCGACTCGCTCATCTGCGAGGGATCGATCATCTCGTCGGCGCACGTGCGCGAGGTCGTGCTCGGCTACGACTGCTTCGTGCACGCCGGCGCGCACGTCGAGGACAGCGTGATCCTCTCCGGCTGCGACATCGGCGCCGGCGCGCGCCTGAAGCGCGTGATCTTCGACAAGAACTGCAAGATCGAGCCGGGCGTCGTGATCGGCGAGGATCCCGACAAGGATCGCGAGCGGTTCCCGTTCGTGACGGAGTCGGGGATCGTGGTCCTGCCGAAAGGATCGATCGTGCCGAAGGCGGGCCCGATCGTGCTCGCGAACGACGTCGCGGATCTGATCGAGAACGATCCGGAAGGACCGGGCGGGCTCAAGCCGGGCACGTTCGCGATCTCGCACCAATCGCGGCACAGCTACGAGTCGGCGGGCCCGCGCTTCAAGCGCTACGGCACGACCGAGCTCAACGACGACGAATCCTGATGCGCGTCCTTCACGTCGCGAGCGAGGCCGCGCCGTGGGCGCAGACCGGCGGCCTCGCCGATGTCGCGGGCGCGCTGCCGGCGGCGCTGGTGGAGGCGGATCCGCACGCCGATGTCGGGCTCTTGATGCCGCTCTATCGCGGCGTCGCGTCGAAGCTGGAGGCCGCGGGGCTCGCCCTCGACGACGGCGAGCCGGTGGTCGTGCGCTTCGGCGCGTACGAGCTCGCGGCGCGCGTGCGGCGCGCGGGGCGCCATCGCGGCGTCGCGCTCGCGTTCCTCGACGCGCCGGCCCTCTACGATCGCGACGGCCTCTACATGGCGCCCGGCGGCGGCGACTTCGCCGACAACCACGTGCGCTTCGCGGCGCTGTCGCGCGCGGCGGTCGATTTCGGCGAGCACGTCTTCGGCGCGGCGCCCGAGCTGATCCACGCGCACGACTGGCAGACCGCGCTCGCGCCGGCGTATCTGCGCTTGGATTCATCGCGCGATGCGATCGCGTCGGTGTTCACCGTGCACAACCTCGCCTACCAGGGCCGCGTGCCGAAGCACGTCACCGCCGAGCTCGGGCTGCCGTGGTCGGTCTTCTCGATGCACGTGATGGAGGCGTGGGATCAGCTGTGCCTCTTGAAGGGCGGCCTCTACTTCGCGGATCGGATCACGACGGTCTCGCCGACGTACGCGTCGGAGATCCTGACGCCGGCGTTCGGCGAAGGCCTCGACGGCTTCCTGCGCCACGACGCGGCGCCGCTGGTCGGGATCGTGAACGGCATCGACACGTCGTCGTGGGAGCCGCCGCCCGACAAGGCGGCCGCGCGGGCGGCGCTGCTCGAGGAGCTGGGCTGGACCGACGACGGCGGTCCGCTCGCGATCGTGATCGCGCGCATGGCGACGCAGAAGGGCGTCGATCTGATCGCGGACGTGGTGCCGGATCTCAGCGGGCTCGGCGTGCGACTCGCGGTGCTCGGCGCCGGCGATCGCGCGCTCGAGGATCGCTTCCGATGGCTCGCCGGCGTGTTCCGCGATCACCTGCGCGTCGTGATCGGCTTCGACGTCGCGCGCTCGCGCCGCTGGTACGCGGGCGCGGATCTGTTCCTGATGCCGTCGCGCTTCGAGCCGTGCGGCATCGGCCAGCTCTACGCGATGCGCTACGGCGCGGTGCCGATCGTGTCGTCGGTCGGCGGCTTGGTCGACACCGTTTCGGATCCCGAGACCGGCATCCGCTTCTCCCCGGTCACCGCCGACGCGCTGCGCGCGGCGATCGCGCGCGGGGCCAAGCTCTACGCGGATCGCCGCGCCTTCGATCGCGTCGTATCCTCGGGGATGCATCGCGATTCGTCGTGGCACGACAGCGCGCGCGCGTACCTCGACATCTACCGCGCCGCGCTCGCGGCGCGCCGATGAAGCGCTTCGCGCCCGGGCTCGCGCTGCTCCTCGCGGGCGCCGCCGTCTTCGCGCTGAGCGCGTCCCCGATCTGGCGCTTCCTCCGCAACGCCGGCGCCGGCATGTACCAGCGCCCGCTGGTGGGATCTGGGTCTGGCCGAGGCCCGAGGCCCGAGGCCCGAGGCCCGACTCGGGTCGTCCTCCTCGACGGCCTCTCCTACGCCGACGCGTCGCGATTGCGATCACTGCAGGCGCTCTGCTCCGCCAACCTCGATCTCACCGTCGACGTCGGCTTCCCGACCAAGTCTCTGCCGTCGCAGTACGTCCTCTTCACCGGCCTCACCTCGCAGCAGGCCGGCATCTCCTTCGACAACGATCCGATCCCGACCCCGCCGCACGCGATCCCCGCGCAGGTCCCCGGCTCGATCGCGGTCGTCGAGAACACGCGCGGCATCGCGGGCTCGTTCGGCTTCACGACGCTCCTGCCCGACGCGTCGGCCGACGTCGTCGATCACGCGCACGATCCGCGCGCGTCGCTCGCGTGGCACGAGCACGGCTTCGCCGACGCCGCGGTCGCCGCGGTCTCGAGCAGCGCCCCGCTCGCGTTCATCCACGTCGTCTCGATCGACGACAACGCGCACGCGTTCGGCCGCCGCGCGCCCGAGTACGATCGGGCGCTCGCCTACGCCGACGGCGTGCTCGCGCGCGTGATCGCCGCGCTGCCGCCCGACGCCTCGCTGCTCGTGCTCGCGGATCACGGCCACGTCATGGACGGCGGCCACGGCGACGCCGAGCACGACACCCGCTTGGTGCGCGCCTGCATCGAGCCGCACGCTCCCGCGAGAGGATCCGCGCACGAGATCGATCTGTCGCGCTGGATCGCCGATCACACCGGCGCGTCGCTCGCGCCGGACGCGCGCGGCCGTCCGATCGACGTCGCGATCGCGAACCCCGATCCCGACGCGACGATCCCGACGGTCGGCCTCGCGAGCTGGATCGCCGCGGTGATCGCGCTCCTCGCGATCGCGATCGCCGCGTTGCGCCTCGGCGCGCCGGTGTGGGCGTTCGCGGCGCCGCTCGCCGCGCTCGCGCTCGCGTGGCTGATCCCGGGCATGCCGACGCTCTCGCGCCACCCGCGGCTCGAGCTGCGGTGGATCGCGACCGCGCCCCCGGTCTTCGCGATCGCCTTCGCGCTGCGCGGGAAGCCCGCGCGGACGGTCGCGCTCGCGTGCGCCGCGCCGCCCTTCGCGCTCGCGATCGCGTGCGCGATCCTGTGCGGCGTGCCCGCGGCGCTGTTCGGTGGACCGCCCGCGCGCATGCCGTGGTGGACCGGCGAGCTCCTGTTCTGGCTGCCGCAGCTGGCCGGTGCGCTGTGCGCCGCGGGGCTGGCGATCGTCGTCCGATTGCCGGACAGTCCGCAATCTCTCGTCGAGAAGTGACCGCCCGCGTCCGCCACTCCGGACATCGTGTCCGGCCGGCGGACAGACCGTGCGCTGGCGCTCGGTATCACTCCAGGGGGGTGATACCCGAAACACGGTCACATCCGAGTCGCCTTAACGCGGCGTGTCCGACACGCGGACGAAACGTGTTTCGCGTGTCCGGATCACGGACAGCCGTGGTCCGACGCTCCGGACAACCCTGTCGACAACCCGGCCGCGCACACCCCCTTATCCACAGCCTGTGCGGAACCTAAGCGCTCGATACATCGACCTTTGAGAGGTCGTGAAAGGGGGCTGTGGATAAGCTGTGCGACGGGTGTGCCGGCGAGCGCGGGAGTGACGCGTCTCCTCGCAGGTTGGACCACGGGTGACGCCGTGGACGACAGTGCGCTCCCGTACCGAGCCATCCCTGGGCGAATTCTGCTCATGCGCGCTTCCGCTACGTTGCAGCGCCCCGGGCACTGATCATCCGGACCCCGCGGCGCGCACGCAGCGGTGAGTGTTAGCTTCGCGCGCGATGCGACTCGGTGGGATCGATCGCGAGGCGCGCGTCGTGCGGTCGGTGCTCGCCGCGCTGCTCGCGCTCGGCACGATCATCTGGTGGATCGGTCGCGAAGATCATCATCAGCCGACCGCCGATCTCCACGCGGACGCCGACTACTACTACGTCTATCTCCCATCGCTCCTGCACGGCGACCTCGACTTCACGGACGAGTACAAGGAGACGCACAACTGGTATCGGCTCGGGCGCACGCCGACCGATCGTCCCGCGAACGTGTTCGGCATCGGACCCGCGGTGCTCGATGCGCCGCTCTTCGCGATCGGTCACGCGATCGCGCGTGCGACCGGCGCGCGCAGCGACGGCTTCTCGCCGTGGGAGGTGCGCCTCTTCACGTGGTCGTCGCTCTTGTGGTCGCTCGGCGCGGTGCTCGTCGCGTATCGGCTCGTGCGGCGGCGGCTCGGCGGCGGCGCGCTCGCGCTCGCGGGCCCGATCATCGCCGCCCTCGCGGGGCCGATCGTCTACTACGCGGTCCGCCAGCCCGGCTACGCGCATCCGATGGCGACGTTCTTCGCGGCGCTGTTCGTCGAGCGCTGGGACGCGAGCTACGACCACCCGCGCACGGTGCGCACGTGGATCGTGCTCGGCGCGACGCTCGGCGCCGCCGCGCTCGCGCGACCGCAGCTCGCGCTGTGGGGCGTCTTGCTCGCGCGCGCCGCGTGGGACGATCTGCGCGCGGTTCGCAACGCGCGCGTCCTCCTCCCGTGGCTGGCGGGCGGCGCCGCGGCGTTGATCGTCTTCGCGCCGCAGTTGATCGCTTGGAAGATCTTGTACGGCTCCTGGTACGTCGTGCCGCAGGGCCCGGGCTTCATGCGCTGGGACGCGCCGTGCTGGAGCGAGGTCCTGTTCTCGTCGCGCAACGGCCTGTTCCCGTGGTCACCGGCGCTGCTCGTCTTCGCGATCGCACTGTGCACGCAGCTGCGCGGTCACGGACGCCTCGCCGGCGGCCTGCTCGGCGGCTTCCTCTTGCAAGCGATCGCGAACGGCGCGGTGTGGGACTGGTGGGCCGGCGGATCGTTCGGCGGCCGGCGCTTCGACTCCGCGTACATCACGTTCGCGTTCGGCGCCGCCGCGCTGTTCGCGTGGGCCGCGCGCGCGATCGCCGCCGCGCGCGATCCGTCGTGGCGCGCGAAGGTGCGCGCGAGCCTCGCGATGGCGTGGCTGGTCGTGATCGCGTGCCTCACCGCCGCGAACCTGCACCTGGTCGGGCTCACGACCGTGACCTCGGCCCGCATCACCGGCGGCGAGGCCGCGTCGCAGGTGATCGCGAAGCGCGTCGGCGGCGTGCACGGGCGCGTCGCGTCGTGGGCGTCGTCGCTGTCGAACCTGCCGGTGCGCGCCGCGTTCGCCTGGAAGCACGACGTCGATCTGCGCGCGTACGATCGCATGATCGGCGTGCACGTCCTCGGCGACACGTACCCGGGCCTGAACAGCTACGCCGATCAACGCACCGCCACGATCCCGGGCCCTGCCCTCGACGACGATGGTCACGGACATGTCGTCGTGGTCTTGAACCGCACCGGGCGCCTCGAGGTCTCGATCCCGATCGACGCCGAGGGCGAGGCGACCGTGACGTGGAACGGCCGCGTGGTCGCCGAGCAATCGACCGGCCTCGGCGCCGTGATCACGTTCCGCACGACCGATCTGCGCCGCGGCGCGAACGATCTCATGATCGACGCGGCGCCATACGCGGGTGTCGGCGCGATCAAGTTGGAAGCTGGTTATTAGGGCCGAGAGTCCGGGAAGACGCCGGCGATGAAGCGCGTGTATGACGTCTCGCGCGACGGATCGGTGCCGCGCGGGAAGAGCGCATACGCACCGACGAGCGCGATCGCGAGCGCGACGCCGGCGATCGTCGCGCGGCGATCGCGACGGACCGCGAGCGCGACGACCAAGCCCGCCGCCAGGAACGCCGGCACGATCGAGATCACGCCGCGCAATCCGACCAGCCACCCGACGTTCCACGGCGCGTGATCCTCGCGGATCAACCGGAACGTGATCTCGTACAGCGGGTTGGTCCACTTGCCCGCGCTCGCCGGCTCACCCGGGAAGTGCGGGTACTCCGCGCACGACGACACATAGATGATGCACGCGACCACGACGCCCGCGATCAGGAGCGCGCGCGCCCACCAGCGGCGTGGGTCGTCGTCGGCCCACGTCGCGAGCACCGCGACCCCGGGCAGCGTGAACGGCAGGACCGCCGTGATGTAGCGCGGGCCCATCGCCCACCCGCCGTGCCACATCGCGAGGCTCGAGACGAACCACACATAGAGGATGCAGATCGAGCCGGCGACCCAGACATGCCGCCGCTCGCCGCGCTTCCACAACAGGACGAGCCCCGGGATCGTCGCGACCACCCACGGCGACAACACGAACAAGCCGTTGTCGGGCGCGAAGAACGATCCGACGAACGCCGCGATCCGGAACTGCGACAGCCCGAGGAAGCCCTGCGAGTGGAGCGCCTCGTAGCTCTTGCTCGCGTCGTAGCCGGTGCGCAGCGGCGAGCCGAAGCACGCCCAGTGATAGCCGAGCAAGATCGCGATCGGCACCGCCGCGCCTGCCACCGCGAACCCGACCGCGCGCAGCAAGCGCGGGCGATCGCGCCACCCGCGCACGACGACATAGATCGCGATCGGCACGCCCGCGAGCGCCGCTTGGTAATCGACGAGCGGCGCCGCGCCCGCCGCCGCGCCCGCCGCGATCATCCAGCGCGGATCCCAGCCGTCGTCGATCACCCAGACGCACACGATCCACGCCGTCCCGATGCACACCGCCGACAGCTGGTGCGCGATGAACAGGATCGAGTACGTCATCGCCATCGAGCCGAGCGCGTACGCGACGATCACCAAGCGACGCGTCGACTCGCGCGGCGCCCACCGCGCCAAGAACCGCCAGAGCAAGATCAAGAAGAGCAGCGTCGGGATCACGCCGGTCCACACGCGGCAGATCCAGAGCGTGGTCGCGAAGCTCGGCTCGCCGAAGATCTTCGAAACGATCCAGTACGGCGGCACCGCGAGCATCGACGAGCCCGGCGCCTTGTTCGAGTACGTGTGCCCGCCCGCCGGCGACATGTCGCCGGTGATGTCGTCGGGGCGCACCTGATCCTCGATCGAGAACCGCCCGTGGTCCGCAATCGCCTTCACCAGGTACACGCGCGGCGTCTCGTTCGCGCTGTGGATCCCCGGGAAATACGGGAACGACCACAGGTAGACCACGCACAGGAGGCCCCAGATGGCCCGTTTCACGACGACGAACATATACGATCGCGACGACTCCACGCGCCGAGGTGCAGCTGGGGGTGTGGGGGAGGAAGCTCCCCCGCCGTGAGGACGCCGAAAGGCGTCCGGACGCCCACCGCGCCGGAGAGATGGCTTGCGCAAGGGAACCGGGCGCATGACCGGCGCGGTGTGGTAGGACTTTGGCCGCCCGTGCTCCTGTCCATCCTGATCCCCGCCTACCAAGAAGAGAAGACGATCGCCGAGATCATCGCGCAGGTCGTCGCCGTCGACACCGAGAGCGTCGGCTTCGACAAGGAAGTCATCGTCTGCGACGACGGCTCGCGCGATCGCACGCGCGAGCTCGCGCTCGAGGCGGCCAAGAAGGACAAGCGCGTCCGCGTGGTCTGGAACGAGAAGAACCGCGGCAAGGGCGCGGCGATCAAGACCGCGCTCGACGCCGCGACCGGTGACTACTGCCTGATCCAGGACGCGGACCTCGAGTACGACGTCGCCGACTACCCGGCGCTCCTGCGCGAGGTCGAGAAGGGCGCCGACGTCGTGTACGGCTCGCGCTTCCTCGCCAACCCGCGCCCGACCGGGATGAAGCTCCCCAACTTCATCGCGAACCGCGCGCTGTCGATCACCTCCAACCTCCTCTTCGGCATGTCGATCACCGACGAGGCGACCTGCTTCAAGCTGTTCCGCACCGATCTCCTCCGCTCGTACGATCTCGAGTGCGAGCGCTTCGAGTTCTGCCCCGAGGTCACCGCGAAGACGGGCAATCGCGGCATCCCGATCGTCGAGGTGCCGATCTCGTACAGCGCGCGCGCGATCGCGGACGGCAAGAAGATCCGGTGGACGGACGGCGTCGAGGCGATGTGGGTGCTGATCAAGCACCGCCTGCGCAAATCGTGAAGCGATACGACACAACCGGCGCCGCGTTGCGCAGCGATCTGCGCCGCGGGTTGGTCATGGCGTCGTGGGCCGCGCTCGTGCTCTTGCCCGTCGAGTACGTCGCGACCTTGCGCGCGTATCCGGGCGCGATCGATCTCGGGTTGATCGCTCGCGTCGCGGCGCTGTGCACGACCTTGGTCGCGATCGGCTGGGCCGTGCTCGCGCCGGTGACGGCGATCGCGATCGCCGCGCCGCGCGCGTACCGCGCGCTGACGCACGAGCGCCCGCGCGGCGACGACGGCTTCCTGCGATGGCAGCCGCGCCCGAACGCGTCGCGGCCCGGCGCCGCGTGGGCGTGGGCGATCTTCCTCGCGGCTTCGGCGTACGGCCTGGGCCTGCAGCGCATCGGCGCGTGGGCGATCAACACGTACAAGGAGCCGCAGCGGACCGCGCTCTTGATCGCGGCCGCGGCCGTGGTCGGCGCGTTCGTCGCGATCGGCTTCGCGCTCGCGGTCCGTCGAGTGACCGCGCTCGCGGGCGAGCTCGTGTATCCGATCTTCGGCCCGTGGTCGCCGGTGACGTCGTGGCGCGGCGCCGCGGTCGGCACCGGCGCGCTCGTCGTCGGCGCGATGATCGCGGTGTACGAGCTCGATCCGTCGGCGCGCCCCGATCTGCCGTGGCGCGCGCTCCTCGATCTCTACGCGATCGGCGGCGGCCTCGTGCTCGGCGCGTGGCGCGCGTCGCGCCCTCGCCGGCCCGAGCGCGCGCGGCGCATGATCGCGATCCCGCTCGCGCTCGGCGCCGCCGCGCTGATCCCGCTCACGCTCGTCTCGATCGGCGCCGAGCCGACCGCGAAGTACGCGATCGTCACGTCGTCGCCGCTGCTCGACAAGGCGATCGGCTGGATCCGCCGCGCCAACGACTTCGATCGCGACGGCTTCGGCTCGCTGCTCGGCGAGAACGACTGCGCGCCGTTCGACGTCAACATCCACCCCGGCGCCGAGGACAAGCCCGACGACGGCATCGATCAGAACTGCGACGGTCACGACTTCTCGCTGCGCGCGCTGGCGTCGGTGCCCGAAGGCCCGCACATGCCGGTGCCCGCGCCGTTCGATCGCAAGGACTGGAACGTCCTGTTCATCACGATCGACGCGGTGCGCTTCGATCACACGACCTTCGGCGGCTACGACAAGGCCGCCAAGCATCGCGACACCACGCCCAACCTCGCCAAGCTCGCCGCCAAGTCGACCAACTTCACGTTCGCCGTCGCCGCCGCGCCGGGCACGATGGCGAGCGTCCCGGCGATCATCACGTCGAAGTTCTTCCACAACGGCCTCGCGCTCGAGGAGCACGAAGGCATCAAGCCCGGCATGCCGCCGCGCTTGAAGGACGAGAACACGCTCGTCACCGAGATCTTCCACGACGCCGGCTACACGACCGGCGAGATCCTCACGCACGAGTACTTCGCCGACTGGGGCATGACCCAGGGCGTCGACGATCCGGATCTCGAGATGACCAAGGACACCGATCCGTTCAAGGTCACCTCGCACATGGTCACCGATCACATCCTCGCGTGGATCTCGCGCCACACGGGGAAGCGGTGGTTCCTGTGGGCGCACTACCTCGATCCGCACGGCCGCTACGTCGCGCACCCCGACGACGTCGAGTGGAGCGCGACCGAGGAAGACAAGTACGACAGCGAGATCTTCTACACCGACAAGCACATCGGGCGGCTGCTCGACGAGCTCCAGCACATCCCCGGCGGCGATCGCACGATCGTGATCATCACGAGCGATCACGGCGACGGCTTCATGGAGCACGGCTACATCAACCACGGCAACGCGCTCTATCAGGACCTGCTGCACGTCCCGATGATCATCTACGTGCCGGGCAACCCGCCGCGCGCGATCGACAACGAGGCGGTGAGCGGGCTCGATCTGGTGCCGACGATCGCGGACCTGTGCGGCATCGACACGTCGAGCCTGTCGTTCGAGGGCAAGAGCCTGGTCCCGGAGATCTTCTACGGCAAGACCACGCCGGATCGCGTCGTCTTCAGCGAGACCAACTGGCCGAAGCGCCTGCGCTCCGAGACCTCGCGCGCGTGGAAGCTGATCTTCGATCTCGACGACAACTTGTACGAGCTCTACGACCTCGCGAGCGATCCGGGCGAGAAGTCGAACGTCGTCGGGCAGCGCAAGGACCAGTTCGAGAAGATGAAGGGCGTGATGGACGCGTTCCTCGAGCGCGTCGTGTTCGCGCGCTCGAACGCGAACCAGATGATGACCAAGATCGGCCAGGTCTTGATCAAGGGACCGGTCACGCCCGCGCACCCGATCGACGGCGTCGCCTTCGACGGCGGCCGCATCGTCTTGCGCGGCTGGGAGCCCGACACGCAGGGCACGATCAAGCCGGGCGACAAGTTCTACGCGAAGATCTACTTCGAGGTGATCGACACGCCGTCGGCCGCGTTCCGCCTGCAGATGGAGGGATGGCCGATCACGGGCGCGCTGGATCCCAAGGCGGCGATCCCGCCGCAGGTCGCGCCGTCACCGCTGCGCTTCACGCTCGACGGCGGCTTCTCGAGCGATCACTGGCGCAAGGGCGATTGGATCCGCGAGCGGTTCGGGATCATCGTGCCGAACGGCTGGAGCGGCGATCAGCTCGCGCTCGGCGTGTGGATGATGGGCGACAAGAAGCTCGAGCCGACCGGGCCGACGCCGGCCAACGATCACGGCGTCGCGGTGCTCGGCACGGTGCCGTTCGCCGGCGTGCCGCCGACCCCTCCAGTGAATCCGCCGCCTTCGCCGCCGACCGGCCCGATCCTGCCTCAGCGGGGGGCATTGGGCCCGGCACGTCCGTAGTACGATCGCCCAGATGTCGATCATCGACCTCCCGTCCTTCTTCTTCCAGCAGATCCGCGAAGTCGAAGAAGAGCACGACCGCGTCTACGAAGCGGTCATCGGCGTCGTGACCGACAACAAGGATCCCGACAAGCTCGCCCGCGTGAAGGTGAAGTTCCCCGCGCTGTCGGCGGACGACAACTCGTGGTGGGCGCCGATCATCTCGGTGGGCGCGGGCAAGAGCCGCGGCTGGTTCTTCATCCCCGAGGTCGACGACGAGGTCATGCTCGCCTACGAGCACGGCGATCCGAACCGGCCGATCGTGCTCGGCGCGATCTGGAACGGCAAGGACAAGCCGCCCGACAACAACAAGTCCGGCGACAACCCGCGCCGCGTGATCAAGTCGCGCGAGGGCTCGCGTGTCCTGTTCGACGACGACCTCGACAAGATCGTGATCGAGGACGGCAAGGGCAAGGGCCGGATCACGCTCGACGCGAAGAACAACAAGATCATCATCGAGGCGCTCGAGGGTGACGTCGCGTTCCAGGCGCCCAAGGGCGAGCTCAAGTTCGTGACCAAGGAGACCGAGATCAAGGCCGGTCAGAACTTCGAGGCCAACATCGGCACCACGCTCGCGGTCGGCACCGACGCGCAGGCGACGATCGAGGGCACCAGCCTGCTCCAGCTCACCGGCGGCCCGATGGTGAACCTCAACTCCGGCGGTCAAGCGCCGGAGAAGGCGACCGCGGAGCCGAAGGAAGTTCCCGACAAGTACGGGTCCTGAACGCCGCCGCGATGTGGCCGTCCTGACACGCGGGTAGCGTCACCGCAGACACGGTGTGGCCTGGGTGTGCCCTGGGTGTGCGGGTGATCGCGCAGATCCTCTGGCCCGGTGCCTGC
>DATJIA010000192.1:0-7056 GCA_035493675.1 Kofleriaceae bacterium
CTGGTCGGCGCGCCGTTCGGCGGGCTCGTCGAGGCGGCGTCGACGCCGACGATCCACGATCTCGAGGACAGCGGGCATCGCTTGATCCGCGACGCCGACGACGCGATCGGCAAGGAGATCGATCGCGCGGGCAGCGTGACCGCCGGCGTGGTCGCGCAGGTCGACTCGAGCCTGGCCGCGCGGCTCGATCAGGTCGATCACTCGCTCGCCGCGCGCATCGTGCAGGTCAAGACCGGCCTCGACGACACCGTCGATCGCGCGTTCGGCCGGCTCGATCGCAGCATCGGGCGCCTCGACGACATGGCGCGCCGGCGCATCGCGCAGGCGGCGGCCGCGGCCAACGCGATCGTCGCGCACGTCGATCAGACGATCACGAGGACGCTGGCGCAGGCCGACGACATCCTCGCGCGCCGCACCGAGGATCTGCGCGCGCTGGTGTCGTCCGCGATCGACGACGCCGATCGCGCGGCGGCGGCGCGCATCGCGCAGCTCGACGAGGTCGCCGCGCGCCGGCTCGGCAACCTCGACGTGATCGCGACCAAGCAATCGCTCGGGCTCGAGGCGATGCTCCTGCGGATCGCGGCCTTGATCGGGATGGTCGCGTTCATCGCGTTCGTCTTGTGGCGCTTGTTCGCCGAGGCGGGGCAGGCGTGGCGCGCCGCGGTCGGGATCGATCAGGTGCACAAGCGCGTCGGCGCGACGCTGGCCGGCGGCGGGCCGCGGTTCCTGATCCAGGTGCTGCTCGCCGCCGGCGGCGTGTGGCTGATGATCGTCTTGTCGCGCTGGCTGCCGCACGACGCCGAGAGCCGCGCGCAGGCGCAGATCGCCGAGCACCGGCGCGCGTTCGACGCCGCGCTGCACGCGTACGACTTCGTCGGCGTCCGCTATCACGAGGCGCAGCTCGAGATCCTCGCGCCCGACGAGACCACGCGCGATCGCGGGCGCGCGGCCAAGCTCGAGCTCCTGCGCGACGTCTTCACGCGGCCGGCGCGGCTGCGCTCGCTCGACGGCATCAAGGACGTCGTCGCGCAGGTGACCGAGGTCGAGACGCTGATCGGCCCCGACGATCCGGACGTGATCGTCGTGAAGGCGTACGTCTTGTGGCAGGTCGGCGCCACGCGCGCCGACGAGCACGAGGCCGCGCAGCTGTGCGTGCAGGCGATCGATCTCGGCGCGAAGCTGCCCAAGGGCGAGTTCCTGCTCGGCGCGCTCGCGAAGAACTACCTGCGCGCGTTCCTCCACGATCCGTACAGCGGCGCCGACGCCGCCGACTTGCGCGCGGCGCTCGATCGCGCGCCCGACGGCGAAGAGGGCCAGTTCGCGCACCTGATCGAGTACGACCGCTTGCTCGCCGAGCTCGATCGATCGAGCTCCGCGGCGTACCTCGAGATGCTCTCCGCGCACGCCGACGTGAAGGTCGCGCTCTTGCAGAAGAAGGACGCGAGCGAGGCGCGAGCGAAGCGCACCGCCGCGGCGACCGCGGTGATCGCCGCGTGGCGCGCGTTCGACGACGGCCTCGAGTCGCCGCACCTCGCCGACGATCCGAGCGCGCTGTCCGCCTTCACGCTCGACGACGCGGTGCTCGCGCACGCGCTCTACTTCGCGGCGCACCCGGAGGCGAACGAGCTGCCGCCGGCGCTGATGATCGACTCGCCCGCCGCGACGCCGCAGGTGCGGATCGAGATGGCGCCGGTACGCGTCGATTGGGAGCGCCGCTACGCGCCGCTGATCGGGCGGCGCGCGCGCGACGTGCTCGCGTACGAGGAGTCGCAGCGGTACAAGGCGTTCGAGTCGCGCGACCTCGCGTTCGAGGACGCGTACGTGAGCTACTTGATCGGATCGCGCGGCGGCGCGCTGCCGAAAGGCGTGCTGCTCCCCGCGATCACGATCGTCGCCGCCGAGCGCGCCGCGGACCTGCAGCTCTATCGAGGCGGCGCGACGCTCGCCTCCCAGATCCTCTCGTCGCCGGACTCGACGACCGCCGCCGCGATCGACGCCGACTACGCCGCGCGCCGACTGCGATTCCTCTGACCGTGCGCTGAGCGCCGTTTACAACGGGAGTGAGGTTCGCAGTCGATCAATCGTTGTAAACGTCGCAATGTCCTGATATCGATAGCCTCACCGCTTCACAACGCAGCTCGTCAAGCGCGTCGGTGACCGGTAGGCTTGTAAATGGACTCGGCGACCATCGGCCAACGACTCCGCGAGCTCCGCCTCGGCAAGGAGCTCTCGCAGGCCGATCTCGCACGCCAGCTCGACATCTCGCCGGCGTACCTGAACCTGCTCGAGAAGGGCCGCCGCACGATGCAGTTCCCGCTGCTCCTGCGCGCGCTCGAGGTGCTCGGCATCGAGCTCGAGCGATTCATGGCGCAGACCTCCGCGCATGCGCCGGAGGACGTCCTCGCGCACCTGCTCGACGATCCGCTCGCGCAGACGCTCGCGCTCGACGAAGGCGATCTCGCGCGCATGCGCGCGGAGCCGCGCGTCGCGACCACGATCGCGGCGCTGTTCCACCTCTACAAGAACACGCGCGCGCAGCTCGACGTCGCGCTGACCAAGCTGCAGGCCGGCGCGCCGTCGCCTGCGGGGTACGCGCCGGGAGACGAGGTCACCGACTTCCTCGAGGCGCACAAGAACTGGTTCCCCGAGCTCGAGGAGGCCGCCGATCGCGTGCGCGCGGACGCGAAGCTGCCCCGCCGCTTCCCGAGCGAGCGCCTCGCGCAGGCGATCCGCGATCGCTTCGGCCTCGCGGTGACGATCGCGCCGCCCGAAGGCGGGCCGTCGTCGGTCGTGCGCGAGTGGGATCCGGACGCGAAGACGCTGCGGCTGTCGTCGGACCTGAGCGAGCACGCGCTCAAGTTCCAGCTCGCGCACGTCGTCGGGCTGATCCTCCTCGACGACAACAAGCTCGCCGAGCGGCTGGTCGCCGCCGCGCCGCCGCGCCACGGCGAGACCGGCCGGCTCGTGAAGATCCACCTCGCGAACTACTTCGCGGGCGCGCTGCTCCTGCCGTACGCCGACTTCTTCGCCGAGGTGCAGCGCACGCGCTACGACCTCGCGCGCCTCGTCACGATCTTCGACTCGAGCTGGGAGATGGTCGCGCACCGGATCTGCAACCTCGCCGATCCGCGCCGGCCCGGCGTGCCGATGCACTTCCTCCGCGTCGACGTCGCCGGCAACATCTCGAAGCGCTACTCGGCGAGCGGGTTGAAATTCCCCGCGGGTCACGGCAGCTGTCCGAAATGGGCCGTGCACGCCGCGTTCATGACGCCGCAGGCGGTCGTGAAGCAGTACAGCGCGATGCCCGACGGCGACACCTACTTCTGCTTCGCGCGCGTGATCAGCGAGCCCGCGCAGGGCTCGCTCGTGCGCGGCGTCAGCTACTCGATCGGCGTCGGCGCCGACGCCGACGAGGCGCGCCACTTCGTCTACGCCGACGAGCTGCCGCGCCGCGATCTGCCGAAGAGCGCGGTGCCGGTCGGGCTCACGTGCCGCTTCTGCGAGCGCACCGATTGCAACCAGCGCGCGGCGCCGAGCTACAAGTTCGCGTTCGCCGTCGACGAGCACGTCAAGAAGGACAACTTCTTCTCTCCCATCACGGAAGCCGATCTCGAAAAGCCCGGAGGACCGTCGTGAAGGACTTGTACGAGCTAGGCGAGGTGCCCGACCTCGGTTACGTCCCGCCGAAGATGTACGCGCAGTTGATCCGCCCCGCGCGGTTCGGCGAGCCCAGAGACGCGTTCCAGCGCGAAGTCGTCGAGGTGCCCGAGCTCGGGCCGCACGACGTGCTGGTCTACGTGATGGCCGCAGGCGTGAACTACAACAACGTCTGGGCGGCGATGGGCATCCCCATCGACGTCATCAAGACGCGCCAGAAGAAGGGCGAGAAAGAGGCATTCCACATCGGCGGCTCCGATGCGTCGGGCGTCGTGTGGAAGACCGGCCGCGACGTCACCAGCGTGAAGGTCGGCGACGAGGTCGTCCTCCACTGCGGCATGTGGGAGCACGACGATCCGCACGTCGTCGCCGGCAAGGATCCCGCGATCGCGCCGACCCAGCGCATCTGGGGCTACGAGTCGAACTGGGGATCGTTCGCGCAGTTCACGAAGGTGCAGGATCACCAGTGCCTGCCCAAGCCGCAGCACCTGTCGTGGGAAGAAGCCGCGGCGTACACGCTGGTCGGCGCGACCGCGTATCGCATGCTGATGGGCTGGCAGCCGAACATCGTGCACCCGGGCGATCCGGTCTTGATCTGGGGCGGCGCCGGCGGCCTCGGCTCGATGGCGATCCAGATCGTGAAGGCGTTCGGCGGCCGCGCGGTCGCGGTCGTCTCCGGCGACGACAAGGTCGAGTACTGCAAGAAGCTCGGCGCGGTCGGCGTGATCGATCGCCGTCGCTTCAAGCACTGGGGCATGTTGCCGAAGTGGACCGACGAGCTGTCGTACGAGGAGTGGCTGGTCGGCGCGCGCGCGTTCGGCAAGGCGTTCTGGGAGGCGCTCGGCGAGAAGAAGAGCCCGTCGATCGTGTTCGAGCACCCGGGGCAGTCGACGATCCCGACCTCGGGCTTCGTCTGCGACACCGGCGGCATGATCGTGATCTGCGCCGGCACGACCGGCTACAACGCGACGCTCGATCTCCGCTACCACTGGATGCGGCAGAAGCGCTTCCAGGGCTCGCACTTCGCGAACGACCAGGAAGCGCAGGGCTTCAACAACCTCGTGATCGAGGGCAAGGCCGATCCGTGCTTGTCGAAGGTCTTCCCGTTCGACGGCACCGGTGAGTGCCATCAGCTGATGCGCGACAACCTGCACCCGTCGGGCAACATGTCGATCCTGGTCAACGCGAAGCGTGAAGGGATGAAGACCCTGTGAGCGATGCGCGTCCGTTCCGCGTGCTCGGCGTGCAGCAGATCGCGATCGGCGGTCCGTCGAAGGACGCGCTCGCGAAGCTGTGGGTCGATCTGTTCGGGCTCGCGCGCGAGGGGACGTTCCGCTCCGAGAAGGAGAACGTCGACGAGGACATCCTGGTGATGGGGAAGGGCGCGGCGCGGGTCGAGGTCGACATCATGCAGCCGATCGATCCGGAGAAGTCGCCGAAGGTCCACCAGCCGCCGCTGAACCACATCGGCTTGTGGATCGACGACCTCGCGGCGGCGGTCGCGTGGCTGACGGGGCAGGGCGTGGAGCTCACGCCGGGCGGGATCCGCCGCGGCGCGAGCGGCTTCGACGTGTGCTTCATCCACCCGCGCAAGGGCGGAGAAGGCGTGCTGATCGAGCTCGTGCAAGCTCCGGCAGAGATCATCGCCGCTCTCGGGTGAGCGACGCGTGATGACCGGCAACGCGGGCGCGCGCGGCGCGTCCTCGTCGCATGTACGTCGGTCATTTCGATTTCAGCGTGCCGCTGATCGGTGAGATCAGCGGCGTGTACTCGCGCGAAGAGTGCGAGGCGTGGATCGCGCGCGATCGCGAATGGCTCCGCGCGACGGTGAATCGCGCGTCGGGCCGCGAGGTCGATGAGCGCGTGCGCAACAACTCGACCGCGATCGTGCGCGACGCCGCGGCGGCCGGCGAGCTCTGGCAGCGGATCACGCCGCACGTGCCGGCGACGATGAAGTCCTTGCGCGCGGACGGCGTATTCCTGCCGCTGCGCATCTACCGGTACGAGGAAGGCGAGCGCTTCGGCTTGCACCACGATCAGTCGTACCTGCGCGACGACGGCGCGCGCAGCCTGCTCACGCTGCTCGTCTACTTGAACGACGTCGAAGCCGGCGGCGAGACCGAGTTCCCCGAGCAGGGACGCGTGATCGTCCCGCGCGCGGGCGCCGCGCTGTGGTTCCAGCACATGCTCTTGCACGCGGGCCGGCCGGTGGTGCGCGGCGTGAAGTACGTGCTCCGCACCGACGTGGTGTACGCGCAACAAGCGGGCGCGCCCGCGCGTTGATCCGGTGTGCCTGGCCCCATCACGGACACCGTCCAAGTCATGTCTCGGCTGCGCGCGATCGCGACGGTGATCGTCGCGGCGGTCGGCGCGGGCGCGCTCGCGTTCGCGGTGCGCGTTCAAGATCATCCGGCGCAGGACCGCCACGCGCCCGCGAAGGTCGTGAGACCGGCGGCGCCGAAGCAGCCCGCGCCGCCGTGGGCGCTCGATCGATGCGCCGCGGCGGCGCCCGCGAGCGCGTCGCCGCTCGATGCGATCGCGCGCGCGCAGGCGAGCTTCGCGCCGGCGCGCGACGGCGTGTTGCGTGGGGTCAGCTCGGACTTGAATGTGATCGCGACGTGGACCGATCGGCGGATCTGGCTGTCGGTCGACGAAGGCGCGACCTGGGGCCGCGTGCTCGACGCGCCCGGGCGCGTCCTCGCGGTGCACGCCGATCAATGCGGCCGAGTCGTGGCGATCCGCGACGGCGTGCTCGGCACGCGGCTCGGGGCGGAGCCCGGCGACGAGACGTGGCGCGCGCTGCCGGCGCCGGTCGCGGGCGCCTTCCTCGGCCTCGACGTGCGCGGCGCGGTCGTGACGATCACCGCGCGCGCGATCGCCGCGAAGGGGATCGATCGCGACGACGCGCCCGCGTCGCTCGTCTCGACGACCGATCGCGGCGCGACCTGGAGCGCGGTCGAATCGATCGGCGACGTCGCCGGCGCGACGCCGGTCGCCGGCGCGGTCGACGTCACGCCGCGCGCGTGCCCGAGCGAGTCGCCGTGCAGCGAGATCCGCGAGGGCTCGCGGATCGAGCGGATCGCATCGCCGATCACGCTCGTCGCCGATCCCGAGTACAGCAAGCGCTGGATGCTCGCGCCCGCGGCGGCATGCGGCGCCGCGCTCGCGTGCACCGCGTTCGAGGGCGACGCGCTCGCGCCGATCGAGGTCACGATCGATCCGCCGCCGATCTCGAAGATCATCGCCGCGTCATCGGCGGGCTTCCTCGCGATCCCCGCCGCCGCCGATCAAGATCTGATCGCGATCGGCCCCGGCTTCACGCGCACGATCCTCGGCAGCGCGGGCTTCCCCGCGGCCGGCGTCGACATGCTCGGCAACCTCTACGGCCTCGACGGCGCC
>DATJIA010000193.1:0-11265 GCA_035493675.1 Kofleriaceae bacterium
CGATCTCGACGGCGATCGCGCGGCCGACGTGGTCGTGACGTCCGCGTGCGCCGACGGCGCGGTCGGCACCAGCGAGTGGCGCGTGAAGGGCGCGAGCTGGGCGCTGCCGCCCGGCTTCGCCGCGCGCGCGTTCTGGGGCACGTCGAACGACGACTGCAACGCGGGGCCGCGCTACGTGCTCGCCGATCTCACCGGCGATCTGCGTCCGGATCTCGTCGTCACGTCGGCGTGCGATCAGTCGACGCTCGGGACGGATCACTGGGACGTCTACGCGAACACCGGCGCCGGCTTCGCGAGCACGCCGATCTCGTGGCCGCTTCCCAGCTTCGGCGCGCGCGCGTTCGATCACGCGCACAGCGACGCGTGCGGGACGGCGGCGCCGATCTTCGCGCTCGAAGATCTCGACGGCGATCACCGTCCGGATCTGGTCGTGACGTCGGCGTGCGATCAGAGCTCGCTCGGCACCGATCACTGGAACGTGTACGCGAACACCGGCAGCGCCTTCTCGGCGGCGACGAGCTGGTCCTTGCCGAGCTACGGCGCGCGCGCGTTCTGGACGCCGTCGAACGACGACTGCACGCAGACGACCGGCCCGGTCTATTTCGTCGCCGATCTCGCCGGCGACGAGCGGCCCGAGCTGGTCGTCGCCTTCGCGTGCGATCAGTCGAGCCTCGGCACCGATCACTGGGACGTCTACGCGAACAGCGGCGCCGGCTTCCAGACCTCGGCGATCAGCTGGCCGCTGCCCGCGGGCTTCGGCGGCCGCGCGTTCATCGCGCGCGGCAACGACGACTGCAACGCGCCGCCGCGCTACGCGCTCGTCGATCTCGACGGCGATCGCAAGCTCGATCTCGCGATCACCTCGACGTGCGGGGACGATCCGGTCGGCACGACGTGGTGGCTCGCCGCGCGCGGGACCGACACCGGCTTCGCCGCCGCGACCGAGTGGTGCTTACCGCCCGGCTACGGCGCGCGCGCGTTCGCGGGCGCCGGCTCGTGTCCGCGCTATTCGCTGCACGATCTCGACGGCGATCGCGCGCCCGAGCTGGTCGTCACGTCGGACTGCGTGTCCGACGACCCGAGCACGACGTACTGGCGCATGTACTAGAATCGTCGTGTGCGGAGCCTGGTGATCGTGGTCGCGCTCGTCGTCGCGTGCGGGTCGTCGAAGGAGAGCGAGCACAAGCCGGACGTCACGCCGGGCGCGCCCGCCGGCGACGTCACCGAGGTCGCCGGCGACGTGAAGGCGACGCGGGCCGGCGCGACCCGCGCGCTCGCGCTCCACGACGTCGTCAGCGGCGACGACGTGATCACGACCGGCGCCGACGCGCGCGTGACGATCGTCTTGCGGCACAACAAGGTGCCGTGGTCGCTCGGCCCGTCGAAGACGAAGCAGGTGAGCGACAGCGCGGCGTGGACCGCGACCGCCGCCGCGGGGACGATCGAGGTCGCCGATGACAAGAGCGCGGCGGCGGGGAGGCACGCGGAGCGGAGCGCGACCGAGACGAGCGCGACGGCGCCGACCGCGCCGACCAACACCGCGCCGCCGCCGCCGACCGTCGAGCCGACCGGCGGGCTCGGCATGACCGGCACCGGCCCAGGCGGCGGCGGCGAGGGCACGATCGGCCTCGGCACGATCGGCACGATCGGTCATGGCGCCGGCGGCGGCGAAGGGCAGGGCTACGGCGCGGGCCACGGCCGCCTCGGCGGCGCCCATGTTGCGGCGGCCCCACAGGTGAAGCTCGACATCACGACCGAGGGCAAGCTGCCGAAGGAGATCGCGCGCCGGATCGTGCGCCAGAACCTCGGCCGCGTGCGCCTCTGCTACGAGAACGCGCTGCGAAACAACCCGAGCGAAGCAGGCAAGCTGGTCGTCCAATTCGTCGTCGGCGCCGACGGCCAAGTCGTGTCGTCGGTGGTCGCTTCGACCGAGCTCGACGACTCCGCCTCCGGCTGCGTCTCGCGCGGGATGACCAACCTCCAGTTCCCGTCCTTCGAGGGGATCACGAAGGTCACCGCGACGCTGACCTTCGCGCCGAGCTGACGCGCACTGTGCGCTCTCTGCACAGTGACCTGACAGGTCGACCGCAGTTGTTATCACTCGTCTAATGAGTCGCGCGCGCGTTTCGTTACAGTCCGCCTCGCAACGGGAGGTCTGTATGTCGCGTGCGAAGCTCTTCGGTCTCTTCGCGTGTGGTCTGTTGATCGCCTGCGGTCCCAACAACCGCGGTCCCGGCAACGGCAACGGTGCCGACGCCAACGGGAACGACAACGGCGACGGCAACAACAACAACGGTGACGGTGGTGGCACCGGCACCAACTTCCCCGACGCACCGCCGTGCGCGTCGAGCCCGCACAAGGCCGAGGCCGCGCCGCTCGACATGTACATCATGCTCGATCAGTCGGGCTCGATGTCGGGCACCAAGTGGACGCAGGTGACGACCGGCCTCAAGCAGTTCGTGCAGCAGCCGAACCTCGCGGGCTTCTCGGTCGGCATCCAGTACTTCGGGATCGATCCGGGCGCGCAGAACTGCCCGGTGACGTGCCAGAAGGATCAGGACTGCGGCACCGGCGGCATCTGCTTCCTGAACGCGTGCATCTGCGCGGGCGCCGGCGGCGACTCGTGCACCGCGTCGGACTACGCGACGCCCGACGTCGAGATCGCGCCGCTGCCGGGCATCTCGCAGCAGATCGTCAACTCGATCAACGCGCACTCCGCGAACAGCGGCACGCCGACCTCCGCCGCGTTGCAAGGCGCCGTCGATCACGCGAAGGCGTGGGCGAACAACCACCTCGCCGACGTCACGGTCGTCGTGCTCGCGACCGACGGCGAGCCCGAGGAGTGCGACACCGATCTCTCGCACATCAACGCGATCGCCGCCGCCGGCGCCGCGGGCAACCCGAAGATCCTCACGTTCGTGATCGGCGTCGGCTCGTCGCTGTCGAACCTGAACGGCATCGCCGCCGCGGGCGGCACCGGCCAGGCGTTCATCGTCGACACCAACGGCAACATCGGCCAGCAGTTCCTCGACGCGCTCAACCAGATCCGCGGCAGCGTGCTCGGCTGCCGTTACACGATCCCGCTGCCCGACATGGGCATGCCCGACTACGCGAACGTCACCGTCACGTACACGCCGACCGGCGGCTCGCCGATGGCGGTGCCGCACGTGGCGAACATGGCCGCGTGCCCGGGCAACGGCGTCGGCTGGTACTACGACAACAACACGACCCCGACGCAGATCGAGCTCTGCAACGGCACGTGCGCGACGGTCTCCGCCGACAAGTCCGGCGAGGTCGACATCCTCACGCCGTGCTCGGTCATCGTGAACTGATCGCGCGCGGGCGCTAGAGCGCGTTCCACGTCGAGCAGGCGCCGATCGGGCCCGTCTTCGCGCTGGTGTCGACGGGCTTGACCCAGCCCTGGCCGTTGCACTGATACCAGGCGCTGTTCGACGCGGACTGCACGCACGTGCGCGCGGGGACGGCCTTGCCCAAGGTCGCCGACTGGCACCACGCGTAGGTCGTCGTGCACGCGCTCGTGCTCGCGATCGCGTTCCACGCGCCGGCGCTGCACTGGTACCAGGCGGCGTCGCTCGCGGACTGCACGCAGGTGCCGTCGGCGACGTCGCGGCCGAGCGTGCTCGACGCGCAGGTCGTGGGCGTCGGCGGCGGCGCGCTCGTGCAAGGCCCGAGCGGCGTCGAGCTCGCCACCTCGGTCGCGGTGACCTCGACGTGATCGCTCCAGCCGAGCCCGCTCGCGCCGAACAGCTCCTTCGACACGCGCGGCGACGCGTCGAGGATCGCCATGTGCGCCGCGTTCTCGACGCAGACGTCGGGGCCGTAGTCGTCGGCGCTCGCGACCACGCACTTGCCGTTGGCCCGGATCTCGACGTGGGCGCCGCACCCGAACCGCTGGCGGGAGGCGACGTACCAGCCCACGCCGTCGGCGATGCCGCCGCACGACATCGGCTGGGTGTCGCCGCCGCCGCCGAAGGTCGTCATGACGTACTTGTCATCGGACGGGATCGCCGAGCTCGCCTGACCGTGACACCCGCTGAGCAGCGGGGTCGGCTTCGACACGCTGGCGCCCTCGGTGGCGTCCTCGTCCTCGAACGGCTCCCCGATCTCCGCGTTGCATCCGGCGAGCACGACGACCGCGACGATCAATTTGCGCACGCGCGTGCAGGTAGCAGCCGCCGTGCCCCGCGGCGTCCGAGTCGCGGCGCGGACCTTCTGCGCCGCGTCGTGGGAGCCGCCGCCCCAGTGCGCACCGCGGGTTGCGATCGAAAGTTGCGCAGTCTGTGGAAAGCGCCCGGCTCGCGGAACTCCCCGGGCATGGACCCCATCACAGTTCCCGTTCCGGTCGGCGGCGGCGACAACCCGCTCGGCGAGATCGGCTTCCTGATCGTGCTCCCGATCATCGCGGGCGCGCTGCTCTCGATCGTCGGCTACGTCGCCGGCTTCCTGCTCGACGCGCTGATCGGCGGCGGCGGCCGCTCGCTGCGCGACGAGAAGGACGCCGAGTGGCTGGCGATCACGACCGCGATCATCGGCGCGTGGATGTACGGCTGGCCCGGCGGCCTCGGCGGGCTGTTCGGCGGCGCGGTCGTGTTCGGCTTCCTGGGCGATCGCGCCGGCGCGCGCACGTGGGCGCGCCGCGGCCAGCGCCTCGCGTTCGGGCTCGGGCTCCTCGCCGGCGCGGGCGTTTCGATCTGGGTGATCGCGCGATGAGGCGCGCGTGGCTTAGACTGTGGCGGATGGGGGTCTCGTGCGACGAAGCGCGGGCCGCCGATCTCGACGGCGCGACGACGCCCGAGATCGAGGCGCACATCGCGTCGTGCGAGGGCTGCGGGTTCCAGCGCAAGCTGCGCGCGCTCGCGAGCGACGAGACCGCGACGCCGGATCCGGCGCTCGACGCGACCGCCGCGAGCGACGGCGGCGCCGCCGGAGCTTCGTCCGCATCACTGCCGGAGGCGACGCGCGAGCGCTACCGGCTCGACGATCAGATCGGCATCGGCGGCCTCGGCCGGGTGATGCGCGCGCGCGATCTGTTCCTCGGCCGTACGGTCGCGATCAAGGAGATGCTGCGCGGCGACGACGAGGCGCGCCGCCGCTTCGTGCGCGAGGCGCTGATCACCGCGCGCCTCCAGCACCCGGCGATCGTCCCGGTCTACGACGCCGCGCGCTGGCCCGATCGCGCGCCGTTCTTCGCGATGAAGCTCGTCGACGGCCGGCCGCTGAGCAAGGTGATCGCGGAGGCGTCGACGCTCGCGGCGCGGCTCGCGCTGGTGCCGGCGGTGCTCGCGGTCGCCGACGCGATCGCGTACGCGCACGCCGAGCGCGTGATCCATCGCGACCTCAAGCCGCTCAACGTCATGGTCGGCGCGTACGGCGAGACGATCGTGATCGACTGGGGCCTCGCGAAGGATCTGTCGATCGACGATCGCGACGCCGCCGACGCCGGTCCGTATCGCGACGCGGCGCTCGATCGCACGACCGCCGGCACCGTGATGGGCACGCCCGCGTACATGCCGCCCGAGCAGGCGGAGGGCGCCGACGTCGACGAGCGCGCCGACGTCTACGCGCTCGGCGCGATCCTCTATCACGTGATCGCGGGCGTCGCGCCGGTCGACGGCACGACGCGCGACGAGGTGATCGATCGCGTGAAGCGCGGCGACATCACGCCGATCGCGACGCGCGAGCCCGGCGTGCCCGCGGATCTCGCCGCGATCATCGGCAAGGCGATGGCGCACGCCGCCGGCGATCGCTATCCGACCGCGCGCGAGCTCGCCGCGGATCTCCGCCGCTTCGTGTCGGGGCAGCTGGTCGCCGTGCACCGCTATTCGCTGGGCGAGCTGCTTCGCCGGTGGGCGCGCCGCCATCGCGTCGCGCTCGCGGTCGGCGCGATCGCGACCGCGGTCCTGGTCGCGTTCGGCGCCTGGAGCATCCGCCGCATCCTCGCCGAGACCCACCGCGCCGACGACGAGCGCGACCGCGCGATCGCCAACGCGACGCGCGCCGATCACGAGCGCGATCTCGCGATCACCGCTGCGAATCACGCGATCGTCGCGCAGGCGCGCAACGTCATCGACGTCGATCCGAAGCAGGCGATCGCGCTGATCACCACGATGGATCCGCGCGGCGGATCGTGGGACGCGGCTCGCGTGATCGCCGCCGACGCGCGCTCGCGGCCGCGCGTGATCGCGACCGCCACCCTGCGCGACGATCAGGGCGGTCCGCCGATCGAAGACCACAAGTGGATGGTCGACGCCGCGCACCAGCGCGCGTTCGTGTGGTCCTGGAACCACCTCTGGATCGTGGACCTCGCGACCGGCCAGACCCGCAGGATCGACGGACCCAACTGGATCGGTCCCATGTTCGCGTGCGCCGACGGCACGCGGCTCCTCGTGTCGAGCAGGTTCCTCGTCGGCGGCGGCACCGAAGTCGAGACGCTCGATCTCGCGACCGGCGCGCGCGAGACGCGGGTCGAGGCGCCGTGCCCCGCGGTCGGGGACGCGGACGACCCCCGTTGGCGGATCGCGTTCGACACCGGCGAAGGCGCGGTCGCCGTCGATCTCCAGACCGGCGCGACGTCCCCGCTCAGGTCGGGCGCGGACGCGATCGACGCGCTGCCCGCGGGTCAGGGCCGAGCGGTCACGCGACATCGCGACGGACGCATCGCGGTCTGGACGTTGTCCGCGCCGCGTCGGATCCTCGAAGGCGCCGACAGTACGGCGAGCTCGGGCGACGGCCGTTGGATCGTCGACGAGAGCGACACCGGGTTGCGTCGCGTCGACGCGGACGGCGGCGCGACGACGGAGACGACGGTGTGGCCGGTCGCGAAGCCGCCGGAGTCGACCGTGCGCCTCGTCCGCGACAACGGCGTCGCGCTCGACGGATCCGTGATCGTGCGTATCGGCGACGACGTCTGGGAGTGGCGCGCCGGCGGCCGGTGGGAGCGCCTCGGCCGCGCGCCGGAGACAGGTGCGATGGGCGAGCCGTTGCTCGGCTGGACCCGCGACGGCGCGGTGTTCGCGTGGGCCGATCGCGAGATCGTCGTGTGGGATCGCAACGGCGAGCGTCGGATCGCGCCGCTGCCCGATCCCAAGATGCAGCGGCTGATCGGGGTCCGAGACGACCTCGCGCTCGCGGTCGCGATGTCGACCGTCGAGGACCGCGTGTCGTTGATCGATCTATCGAACGGCACCGAGCGCGTCTTGCCCGGCGCATCGTGGGACCCGAGCGTCGCGTTCTCGGGCGACGGCCGCTCGCTCGTCACCGGCGACGCGCACGCCGACGGCTGGCTCGTGTGGGACCTCGCGGCCTCGCACGCGACGCCGATCCCGCGCAGCGACGCGCGCGCCGGCGGGCTCCTGCTCTCCGACGACGGAAGACGTGTCGCGCTCGGGACGCGGGGCGGGGTCCTCCTGATCCCGCTCGACGGGGGCGTGCGCCGTACGCTCGGAGTCGCCTCGGCGCGCGGCGCGTTCGACGCGCGCGGCGAGCGCATGATCACGACCAGCGACGACGGCGTGTACCTGTGGGACGTCGCTTCCGGCGAAGGACGTCGTCTGCCGATCGGTGGCCGCGACGTGCGCTTGTTCCACATCGGCGATCGCGGCGCGACGGTCGGGACCTCGCGCGGCGTGTTCCGCTTCGACGATGATCTCCCGCGCGAGCCGTGCGCGTTGCGCGCCGCGCTGGGCGCGCCGTGCCCGCCTTAGCGCGTCACGTGATCGCGCAGGCGATCGACGATCCGCGCGATCTGCGTCGACAGTGTCTTCGGCTCGACCTTGCGCCCGGTCGCCGCGACGATCTCCGCCGGCTTCAGGCCGTCGGTGAAGGTGAGGTGGATCAGCTCGCGATCATCCGGCGGCAGCGACGCGATCGCGCGCCGCAGCTGCTCGACCTGCTGCGCGCGCACGAGCTTACCGCGCGCGCTCGTCATCGACGACTTCCACATCGGCTTCTCGGCGAGCGCGGAGTCGAGCGCCGCGAAGCTCTTCTCGCGCAACGCGTGGCCGATCTTGTGGAACGCGATCGCCGCGAGCCAGCCGCGCGGGTGCTCGAGGTCGGCGGGGACGCCGGCGGCGACCACCTCCCAGACCTTGCTGCAGATGTCGTCGACCGCGCCCGCGGGTGCGCGGCGGCGCACGAAGCCGGCCAGCCACCGCTTGTAGGTCTTCATCAGCTCCGCCGCGTCCACGAGATCATTCTACTTCTGCGCGCCTTGTGGAAATCGCCTTCGAGCTGGAACCAACCAGTCGAAGGAGAAAACGTCATGTGCAAGGTCGCTCTCGTCGCCGCCGTCCTCTTCACCGCCGCCACCGCCGCCGCCGATCCGTGGTCGAGCCGCGTCACCGGCGCCGCCGACTCGTGTCGCAGCGACGCGTCGCAGCTGCGCGCCCTCGCCGCCGACTGTCGCGCGCGCAGCGAGCCGCCGCCCGAGGGCGGCGAGTACTGCACCGGTATCCACTACAGCGAGACCACGCCCGACGGTCAGGTCCTCGAGTACGACCTCTCGCCGGATCAGGCCGAGCAGATCGCGGATCAGTTCGACGCCTACGCGCCCACGCTCGACGCCGCCGCGTCGCGCATCTCCGAGCTCGAGGACGCCGCCGCGACCACCGAGGACAAGATCCGCGAGCTCGGCTTCGACAAGGCGCGCGAGGACTACGAGGGCTGGCTCGCGCTCGCCGAGTCGTCGCGCGAGGAGCTCGCGAAGGAGTCGAAGAAGTTCCTGATCGGGCGCGCGTTCGACAGCGCGGGCGCGCTCGCCGACGGCATCGCGAGCTTGTCGCGCGGCCGCGCGCAGAAGATGGCCGATCGGCTCGCGCGCTACGGCGACGCCGGCGTCGAGCTGGGCAAGGAGCTGAAGCGCATCGCGCGCATCGCCGGGCGCCGCGAGAAGGCCGAGGCCGCGGCCGCCGCGGTCGAGGGCCTGAAGGCGCTCTACGAGCAGGCGAGCGCCGACGACGACCTCGACGCGCTCGCCAGCGCGCTCGGTGAAGCGGTCGAGCTCGAAGGCTTCGGCTTCCTCGTCGACGAGATCAAGTGGACCACCGCCGCCGCGTACGCGTACGCCGCGGGCACGATCGCGTCCGATCGCATGGATCAGCTCGCCGCGATGCAGGCGATGCAGCTGCGCGCGCTGAAGTCGCTGACGTCGCTGCTCGAGCGCCAGGTCGCGCGCATCGACGCCGAGCTCGAGCCGATCCACGGCTGCAGCTACGCGCGTCCGAGCGTCTGATTCACGGCGCGAACTTGAAGCCGTCGAGCGCGCGGTAGAGATCGTCGGGGGTGAGGTCGTCGCCGGCGGCGATCGCGATCACGGCGTCGGCCTTGTCGTCTTTGTGGAGCGCGACGACCAGCAGGCGCGGGAACTTCGTCGTGAGCTCGGGCGACGGCGCCACCGACGCGAAGCCGCCCCAGTCGGCGTTGAAGTCCTGCTTGACCTTGGCGGGATCGAGCTCCTTCACGTCGGGGAGGCCGCCTTGCGCGCCGCCGAGGTTCGCGGCGATCACCGCGAGCCACATCGGGCCGCGCTGGTTCGGATCGGTGCCGTGGCAGCTCGGGTCGGCCTTGCACTTCGCAGCCTCTGCGAGCGCTTCGTCGAGCGGATCGATCCGGATCCAGACCTCGAACGCGGGCTTGTCGCTGCGCATCGCGAACGCGTACTTCCACTGCGAGTTGTCGACGGGCGCGATGCGCGTGAAGCCGGCGGGCATCGTGAAGGTCATGCCACCGCGGCGGAGGGACTCTTCGAAGGTCGGGATGCCCGGCGGCGTGGGGAACGCGGGCGCGGCGTCGATCGAGACGGGTGCGGGCGCAGGGGCGGGGGCCGGATCCTTCGCAGGAGCGGGCGCCGTCTTGTCCTTGTTCCCGCACGCGATCACGACCGCGAGCGCGAGCCACGCGAGCTGCTTCATGCGCCGAGCATAATCGGCTTCGCCAGGTAGATCGCGGTCTCGCCCGGCATGTACGCGCCGTAGTACGTGCGATCGGCGCCGCACAGCGCGTAGCCGCAGCGCTCGTAGAAGCGCACGCCGGGCACGTTCACGCTCGACGTCTCGAGCCAGACGTGCGACGCGCCGACCGATCGCGCGTGCGCCTCGACGCGTTCGAGCAGCGCGCGCCCGACGCCGCGCCCGCGGTGCGAGGGCGAGATGTACAGGAACCAGAGGTTCACGCGCTGGTGCCACGGCTCGTGCTCGACGGTGGCGAAGCCGCGCACGCCGTCGTCGTCGCAGACCCAGCCCGCGCTCCACGACGCCCACGGCGCGAAGACCTCGCCGATCGAGTAGCGCTTCGTGATCGGCGCGTCGAGCGTGCGCTCGACCAGCGAGATCGCGCGCGCGGTCGTCACGACCTCGAAGACGACCTCGGTCTGGAAGCTGGTGTCGATCTGCTCGACCGCGGCGCGGTCACGTTTGCGGTCGAGCTCGCGGATCGTCACGGCCAGTGGATCTTCCCATACTCCGTGAAGCCGACGCAGTGGTGCTGGCCGATCGGCTCGTCGACCTCGGCCGCGAACTCGGGCAGGTGGATGTAGATGCGATCGGGCGCGACGCCCGCGCGGCTGTACGCCGCGATGTCGGTCGCGCGGTTGCCGATCGCGAAGGCGACCGGCACGTGCAGCGCGGCGAGCGCGTCCGCCTTGTACGCGATCGTCTTCTCGCCCGATCCGAGCGAGGTCGTCGGCGCGAGGCGCAGCGGTCCGCGCGGGAAGCCGTGGCGCGTCAGCCAATCGCGCGTGACGTTGGTGAACTGATCGCCGCGGCCCGTCACGTAGACGACCTGCATCCCGCTCGCCGCGAGCGCCTCGGGCGCGCCGGGCTGGTTGTCGATGTCCTCGCCGAGCACGACGGTCGCGACCATCGCGTGCTCCGACTTGGTCAGCGTGCCGTCGACGTCGGTGACCAGCACGCGCGTGCCCGCGGGCGCGACGTACGCGAGGAAGCGCACGCCGGTGCCGTCGCCGGGGACGCCCGCGTAGAGATCGTGCATGCCGACCGGCACGCGCTGCGCGTCGGCGAGCGTCATCGCGAAGCGGCCGTGCTCGTCGGTGCGCGTGGTGCCGAGCGCGCGCCAGCCGTGATCGCCGCAGGCGTACACGACGACGTCCTCGTCCTCGAGATCGGCGTCGGTCGCGCCGTAGGCGAGCTTGCCGCCGAGCGTCTGCGTCGCGTCGCTGTCGGACGCGATCAGATCGACGCCGCGATGCCGCGAGCTGCCGAGCATCGACGTGATCGCGCTGCCGCCGTG
>DATJIA010000194.1:0-17071 GCA_035493675.1 Kofleriaceae bacterium
GTTCGTCCAGCCCGGTGTATGCGAGTGCGATGGCTGACGACGACTCCCGCGCCGGCGCTCGCTACTACTCCCCCGACATCCTGAGCTACGCCGATCGCATCCACGCGAGCCACGACGCCGGGCTCGCGCGCGCGTTCGCGGTGCCCGAGGGCGTGCCCGCGATCCAGGTCGGCCCGAGCGAGGGCAAGCTGCTCGCGCTCCTCTGCCGGCTCGCGAACGTGAAGCAGGCGGTCGAGGTCGGCACGCTGGTCGGTTACTCCGCGATGCACATCGCGCGCGCGCTCGGCGACGGCGGACATCTGTGGTCGGTCGAGTTCGAAGCGAAGCACGCCGCGATCGCGCGCGGCAACCTCGAGGCCGCCGGCCTCGCCGACCGCGTGACGATCCTCGAGGGCGCGGGCGTCGACGTCCTGCCGACGCTGGTCGCGCGCGGCCCGTTCGACGCGGTCTTCATCGACGCCGACAAGGTCAACTACGACAAATACGGCGCGTGGGCGATCGCGAACCTGCGGCGCGGCGGCCTGGTCCTCGGCGACAACGCGTACCTGTTCGGCGAGCTGCTCGAGGACAGCGACCGCGGCCGCGCGATGCGCGCGTTCCACGAGGGCGTCGCCGCGGCGTGCGACAGCGTGTGCATCCCGACGCCGGACGGCTTGGTGCTCGGCATCAAGCGTTGATCCACCGATCACGTCGACGTCGACGTCGACGTGGTCTTGGTCGTGGTCGTCTACTTTGACGGCGACGGCGACGTGGACCTGATCGTTGTCGCGGCGTCTACGACGATAGGCGTCCCTCGACGTGCGCCAGGCTGTCTTCGAGTACATCGAGGTCTTCTACAACCGGCGACGGCTGCACTCGTCGCTGGGCTATCGTTCACCGGCGCGTTCGAGGAGGAATTCGAACCGGTGGCCTAACCGCGTGTCACGGCGTCTACGACTACGTCGCCGTCGCCGTCGCCGTCGCCGTCAACGTCCAACGACCACGACCACGACCACGTCGACGTTGACGTCGGCGTTGATCTTCAGGCGAGCGCCGCGCGGCGTCGGAAGAGCGCGAAGCTCGACGTCTGCCCGTGCAGGAACGTGCGCCGCGAGACCGGCCCGATCTCGCCGTTGCAGAAGAAGCCGCCGAGCGGCACCGGGCCCATCACCTGCGCGAAGACGTCCGAGTCGTGGTTGGGGTGCCCGTACAACAACCGGCCGCGGCCGACGCACGAGAACATGAGCGCGCCCGACGGCGTGACGTGCTCGTGGCCGGCGAGCAGCTCGGCGAGATCCTGCGCGGACGTGCGCGCGTCGCGGAGCTGGAACTGCACGACCATGCCGGTCTTGAGCGGCGCGCCGACCGCGAGCGCGCCCGATTCCGGATCGACGCCGACCAGGTTGCGCACGAGGAAGTCGCCGCGCCCGTAGCTCACCTGGCCCTCGCGCATGCCGACGCCGATGAACAGCGAGTGGCGGAACAGCTGGCGATCCGAGGTCGGCAAGGACGCGTGCAATTTCTCGAGCGCGGCGAGCGCGGGCTCGCCGTCGAGCTCGTACGCGACGTTCTTCTGCGCGCGGGTGACGAACATCGGCTGCCCGATCGGACGGCAGCCTTGCGACACGACGGTGTCGACCGCGACGTCGCCGGTGAGCGCGACGCCGACCGCGCCCGAATCGAGCCGGCGATCGCCCAAGAAGAGCGCGTTGCGCGCCGGCCCGCGCGTCGTCATGCCGCCCGACGCGAGCCCCCCGACCTTCACCGCGCCCGGCCAGCGCTGATCCATCCACGCGAGCAGATCCTCGGTCGGGAACGAGAGCGGGCAGGGCAAGACGACGAACGACGGATCGTCCTCGGGCGCGACCGGGATCGCGCGCCGCCAGCTCGTGCGATCGCCGTCGATCGCGAACGGCGTGATCGTCACGCCGGGCATCGAGCCCGCGGTCAGTGACAGCGCGCACTCGTGCTCGACCTCGACGCCGCCGCCGACCGCGCCGCCCGCGCTGCATCCGACGAGCAGCGCGCCCGGGAACGCCTCCTCGACCGCCTCCGCCAAGCGCGCGAAGTGCGCGGCGTGGTGGTCGGTGACGAACGCACACACGAGATCCGGCTTCGCGCCTTCGAGCTCGGCGGCCATCGAGTCCGCCGCCTCGGAGACGGCATCCTCGAGCCGCTCCGCGGTCGCGATCGCTGAGGCCCAGCGCACGAGATAACGCTAGCCCAGCTCGGGCAAAGCCGCCATGATGCTACGATTAGTCATGCTGGTCTCGCGCGCCGATCTCGAGGACAGCCTTGCGCGCGTGGGCGCGGGCGTCAGCGATCCGCGGCACGGGATCCACGGGCCCGACTCGCCCGCGTGGAAGCTGCAGCGTGAAGCGGTCGTGTTCTTGGGCGGCGGCCGCGCGGCGCTGCTCCAGCTCGCGCATCCGTACGTCGCGTACGGCGTCGATCAGCACTCGAAGACGCGCGTCGACGTGATCGGTCGCTTCCAGCGCACGTTCATGGCGGTCTTCGCGATGACGTTCGGCGATCTCCAAGAGGCGTTCACCGCCGCGCGCCGCGTCCACCAGGTGCACACGCACATCACCGGCGTGTTCCCCGAGGCGATCGGTCCGTTCGCGAAGGGCGAGACCTATCACGCGAACGACACCGCGGCGCTGCTCTGGGTCTACGCGACCTTGATCGACACCGTCGTCTCCACGACCGAGCTCGTGCGCGGCAAGCTGCCCGCCGCCGAGAAGGAAGCGTATTACCGGGACACGTGGTCGTTCGCGCGCCTGTTCGGGATCCCCGACGCGGTGCTGCCGCCGGACTGGCCGTCGTTCGAGCGCTACGTCGAGCAGATGATCGCGTCGTCGACGCTCACGGTCGCGCCGCCGGCGCGCGACATGGCGCGCTTCCTGTTCGGGCGCGGCCCGGGACAAGAGCAGTCGCGCCTCGCGAGCGTGCTCGAGCTCGTCACCGCCGGCCTGCTCCCCGAGAAGCTGCGCGATCAGTTCGGGCTGCCGTTCGGGTTGCGCGAGAAGGCCGAGATGACCGCGCTGCTGACCGCGGTGCGCGCGGGCCATCGCGCGCTGCCGCGCGCGCTGCGCTACCTGCCCGCGTACATCGACGCGGAGCGCCGCATCGCCGGCGAGCAGCCGAGCATGATGTCGGCGTGGTTCGAGCGACGCTTGTTCCACCTCGCGGGTCGCGTCGCGGGCCGCGCGTCGATGCCGCCGCGCCGCCGGCGCGCCTTCGTCCGCGGCGCCGCCTGAAGAAGACGTCGTCCGTCTTCCGTCTTCCGTCGGTCCGGAAGAGAAATCGCGCGCCCCACGTAGGTATTGAGGGTTCGAGACGGGACCTACGTGGGACGCGCGAAGATGAGACGTCGAGGCTCAGATCTTGGTTGCCTCGGCGGTGAGCGAAATCGAAACGATCAAGCGATCGACGACGGGCATCTCGGGCGTGGTCGCGATCGCGCCGCGCACGAGCGAGACGAACGCGTAGTCACCCGGCGGCAAGCCCTCGATGCGGAAGTGCCCGCTGCGATCCGTCATCACGCCGCCCGCGAGCGGATCGCGCGCGCTCGCGACGCCGTCGGTCGGCCGCGCGACGACCAACGCGCCCGCGACCCCGTGGCCTTCCCGATCGACGACGACGCCGTCGACGCGCGTGCCCCACGACGTGCACTCGTGCGGGCGCGCCGCCGCGCGCGCGATCGCGAACGTCCCCGCGAGGATCGCGAGAGCTCCCAGGATCGCGCGCCGCATTCCGCATCCAAGAAGCACGCACCATGCCGCGGGATCTCACGGCGAAGTGCGCGTGCGCTGGTCGGCTCCCGCGAATAGCCGTGTCGCACGACGTGTCCCGCGACGTCGCACGCGCGTCGCAGGCATCTCCGAACGGGAGACGGGAGACGGACGACGGACGACGGCTACCTGTATTCCGTCGCGTCCAGGCCGAATCGCTTGATCCACCGCTGGATCTGCTTCCGGTCCTTGTTGAGCGCGCGCGCGACCGCCGAGATGTTGCCGCGGTGCTCGCGCAGGCTCGCGATCAACGCGTCGCGCTGCTGCTGATCCGCTTCGCTCAGCACGACCGGCTTGGGCGCGCCCGGCGCGCGGCCGGTGCGCACCGTCTCCGGAAGGTGATCGGGCATCACCGGCCCGTTGCCGGCGAGCACCGCCGCGGTCGCGAGCGCCTGCTCCATCTCGCGCACGTTCAGCGGCCAGCCGTAGCGGAACAAGAGCCGCGCGGCCTCGATGTCGAAGCCGGGATGCGGCGCGCCGCCGCTGCGGAAGATCTTCCCGTGCAGGAGCCCGAGCAACAGGCCGAGGTCGCAGCGCCGCTCGCCGACCGGCGGCACCTCGATCCGAAACCCGGCGAGGCGCGCGTAGAGATCGTGGCGGAAGCGCTGATCGCCGACCATCTCGTCGAGATCGCGGTGCGTCGCCGCGACCACGCGCAGATCGATCGCGATCGATCGCGTCGCGCCGACCGGCGTGACCTCGCGCTCCTGCAGGACGCGCAAGAGCGCCGCTTGCGACGCCGCCGGCAGATCGCCGATCTCGTCGAGGAAGAGGGTGCCGCCGTCGGCGGCGCGCACCAGGCCTTGGTGATCCGCGTTGGCGCCCGAGAACGCGCCCTTCTTGTATCCGAACAGCTCGCTCTCGACGAGGTTGTCGGGCAACGCGCCGGAGTTCACCGCGACGAACTCACCCTTGCGCCCCGACAGGCCGTGCACCGCGCGCGCGAGCACCTCCTTGCCGGTGCCGCTCTCGCCCTCGAGCAGGATGGAGATCTCGCTTGCCGCAACTTGCCGTAGACGCGAGAGCTCCCTCGCGTACTCCGAAGAGAGCGTCGCGAGCCCCGGCGCCTCCGGTGGCGCCTTCTCGAGATCGACGTCGAGCGCGTCGTCGGCCTCCATCGGGAACTTCTCGAAGAACAAGAAGATGGTGTGCCCGCACTCGATGATCGATCCGTCGCCGAGCACCGCGCGCCGCGTGGTGATGCCGTCGACGATCGTGCCGTTCTTGGAGTCGGTGTCGACCAGCACCCAGCGTCCGAAGCTGTGCTCGATGCGCGCGTGCCTCGACGACATCCAGCGATCCGGCACCCGCACGTGCAGCTCGGCGTTGGCGCCGCGCTCGCTGCGGCGATCCGAGCCGCGCCCGATCGTGACCGCTGCGAGATCGGCGAGTCGGTATCGTGCTGACAACGCCTGCGGCCGGCTGCACTCGAGCGCGAGCACGAGGACGGGTTCGAGCTGCGGACCGGCGGCGCGGCGCTTGCCGCTGTCGTCGTGGCTCAGCGTGATGCCCAGGGAGTCGCCCACGTGACGATGATACAGCGCTATCCTTCCGGCGTGGCCGAGTCGCCGCCGGACGTGACGTTGACTGCGGGTGCGAGCGGCACGACGAGGCCCGTCGAAGACGCGTCGGCCGATCTCGCGCCCGGCGTCCAGATCGGGCGCTACCGGCTGGATCGCGTGCTCGGCGCCGGCGGCATGGGCGTCGTCTGGGCGGCGCACGATCCCGATCTCGATCGTGAGGTCGCGCTCAAGGTCTTGCGTCCCGGCGACGCCGCGCCGGCGCGGCGCGCGCGCCTGCTCCGCGAAGCGCGCGCGATGGCGAAGGTGCATCACTCGAACGTGATCACGGTCCACGAGGTCGGGACCGCCGAGGGCCGCGACTTCGTCGCGATGGAGATCGTCCGCGGCCGCACGATCGCGGAGTGGCTCGGCTGGAAGAAGCGATCCCGGGCCGAGATCTGGCGCGTCTTCCACGGCGCCGGGCGCGGGCTCGCCGCCGCGCACGCGGTCGGGCTCGTCCATCGCGACTTCAAGCCGCAGAACGTGCTCCTCGACGACGATCGCGTGGTCGTGACCGACTTCGGGCTCGCGCGCGCGGCCTCCGACGGAGATTCCGCGCCGCACGTGCCGGTGCCGCCGCGTGGGACTCCCGGCGGGCCGGTGGCCGCCGCCCCGGGTCATGGATCGCAACGAGGCGACGACTCTCGTCGCGTCGTTGCCGCGTTGGAAGAGACGATCGACGCGTCGTCGCCGGAGGCCACGCCGCGCACGCCCGATCGCGATCGCGACACCGCGAACCTCGACGCGGCGCTGACCGAGGCCGGCGCGATGCTCGGCACGCCCGCGTACATGGCGCCCGAGCAGATCGACGGCGTCGCCGCCGGTCCGCGCGCCGATCAGTTCGCGTACTGCGTCGCCTTGTGGGAGGCGCTCGACGGCACGCGCCCGTTCCGCGGCGCCAACGTGCTCGAGCTGCGCAAGGCGATCGCGCGCGGCGCCGTCGGCGGCGGCGCGATCCCGCGCCGCATGCGCGCGGCCCTGCGCCGCGGCCTCGATCCCGATCCGCACAAGCGCTGGCCCGACATGGCGTCGCTCCTGCGCGCGCTCGAGCGCGCCGAGCGCCGGCCGCGCTGGATCGCGTTCGCGATCGCGGCGGTCGTGATCGGCGCCGCGGCGATCGCGTTCGCCGCGTGGCCGCGCGCCGCGGCGAAGCCGGTCGCGTCCGCGTGCATGAAGCCGAGCGAGGCGCTCGACGCGATCATGCAGCAACGCCTCGCGCCGCGTGTCTTGCTCGCCGCGCAGAAGTTCCGCGCGCAGGCCGCGCCCGCGATCGACGCCGCCTGCAAGCGCGGCGACGAAGGGGCCGCGCTCGCGACCTGCCTCGAAGAGGAGCAGGTCCTCGCCGCCACCGTGCTCGGCGGCGGCGAGCTCGTCAGCGAGCACGGCGGCTCGCCCGACATCGGCGGCATGATGCCCGCCGTCGTCGACTGCTACTCGCAGCCGCCGCCGTCGTTCCCGCACGCGACCGGCACCGACGCGATCCTCCCCGAGATCATCGTGCGCTCGCGCGCGGCCGCGGTGCGCATGCGCGCCGCCGCGGGCGACGTGAAGGAGCTCGCGAGCGAGGCCGACGACGTCGTCGCGAGCGCGAACAAGATCCGCTCGTGCCCCGCGCGCGCCGAGGCGCAGCTCGCGCGCGCCGAGGCGCACTTCGCGCTCGGCGAGATGCGCGCGGGCATGGACGCGCTCGAAGAGGCGTCGACCACCGCCGACTCGTGCCGCGCCGATCGCGTGCGCGCCGAGGCCGCGCTCGACGAGCTCGACTACTTGAACAGCGCCGGCTTCGATCTCGATCGCTTCACCACGGCGCGCGCCGCGGCGGAGGCGGCGATCGATCACGCCGGCAAGGATCCGATCCTGACCGCGAAGCTCGCGATCGCCGACGCCAGCGTCGACTGGCTGAGCGATCGCCTCGACCAGGCGATCGACAAGGCGGGCGCGTCGCTCGCGCAGTTCGTCGATCACGGCGCGGTCGGCGCCGCCGCGCAGTCCGCGCGCATCCTGTGCGAGTTCCTGGTCGTGCGCGGCCGTCCCGAGGACCTCGCGCGCGCCAACGAGGTCGCCGAGCGCATCGCGCGCCTCACCGAGGACGCGCTGGGCCCCAGCGATCCGCGCACGAACCAGATGACGCGCGTGCGCATGATGCTGGCGTGGAAGCGCGGCGATCGCGCGACCGTCCGCGAGCTGCGCGCGCGCGTCGCCGATCACCCCGATCCGCACCCGCCGGCCGCCGGCGCGATCCGCGTCACCGGCACGATCGTCGACGATCAAGGCCGGCCGGTGTCGGGCGCGGAGATCACCGCGGGCATCGTGATCATCGGCGACGACACCCACCTCGATCTCACCGCGGGCGCCGACATGCACGTCGGCGTCGCGCACAACGCGATCTCGGGCGCCGACGGCGCCTTCGCGATCGACGGCGTGCCGGCCGGCGCGTGGCTGATCGCGCAGGCGCCCGACGGGCGGCGCTCGATGCCGATGCCGGTCGCGAACGCGCGCACGGTCAAGGTCGCCGCGACCACGCGCGTGACGGGCAAGGTCGATCTCGGGGGCAAGCCGCCGAGCGCGTTCGTCGTCGACGCGGTGCCGATCGGCATGCCGCCGTCGTTGTGGTCGGAGCAGGCGCCGATCGCCGCCGACGGCACGTTCGTGATGGATCGGCTGCCGCGCGGCAAGTGGTCGATCCGGATCCGCGACGAATCCGGCCTCGCGTTCGGCGCGGTCGCGATGCCGATCGACGCCAACAAGGCCGAGCTCGGCCCGATCGCGCTCGCGCTCGAGACCGGCGGCGAGAAGGTCGACGTCGTCGTGCGCGCGGATCGCGACGTGACGATCCCGGTCGCGCAGATCGCCGCGATGCCCGGCCGGTGGGCGCCGAAGAACCTCGCCGAGATGTTGGTGGCCGCGCGCTCGAACGCGGCGGTGCGCAACCTGATGCTCCAGCGCGCCAGCCACACCGACGAGCGCGTCGGCGACATCAAGCTCGAGCGCGGCGATCTGCGCGGCACGCTGGTCGGGCTCTCGCCCGGCGAGACCACCGTGTGCGTGGTGCCGCTGTCGGGCGAGGTCATGGAGCCGAACGGCCTCGCGAACCTCTACATCCACGCCGACCAGGTCGACGTGACCTGCCAGACGATCACGATCCCCGCGCCCGCGGTCCTGTTCACGGTGCCGCCGATGAAGCGGTTCCCGTAAGCCGGCCGATCAGGGCTTGCAGTAGCCCTTCTTGTTGCACTTCTGTCCCATCGATCCGCTCGGACAGGTGGGATCGGTGCCGCCGAGCACCGTGCACTTCTGCGAGCACAGCGGCGTCGACGCCATGTCGAACGAGTCGGTGCACACGCCGGTCGTGCACTCCGCCGACGCATCGCTGACGACCGAGCAGGTCCCGCCGAACGGGACGTTCGAGCCGAGGTGCGCGTCGGGCTGAGCAGGCGGTGCGTCACCGGCGCAGGCGGCGAACGCGAGGGCGAGGCTGGCGAGTAGATACTTCATGAGGCTCCGCGTTGGGGGGAGGTCCCCCGTAGTCGCGCGAGCGATCTCAAATGCTTATGTCGGTGCCGGCGCGACACATATAGATGTAGAGCAAGCCCCGCGCCACTGACGATCAGAGCCGGGATCTACGGTTCGCGCATGGGCGAGATGATTCCGTTCCGACCGACCGGCCTCGGTGCGCGGCGTCCGTGCCGACGCGCCGTCCCCGCGGCCGTCTGGTACGAGCGCGCGATCGTGGCGGAGGAGGGCGGGTGGCCCGAGGCGATCGCGCTGTACGAGCGCGCGATCGCGGCGAACCCCGAGCACGCCGACGCGCACTGCAACCTCGGCCGTCTCCTGCACGAGCGCGGCGAGTCCGCGCGCGCCGAGCAGCACTACCGCGTCGCGCTCTGCGTGCGCGACGACGTCGGCGTCTACTGGTTCAACCTCGGCGTCTCCGTCGAGGATCAGCGCCGCCGCGCCGAAGCGATCGCCTGCTACCGCGCCGCGCTCGAGCACGATCCGCTGATCGCCGACGCGCACTGGAACCTCGCGCGCCTCCTCGACGTCAGCGGCGACCACGCCGCGCAGGCCGAGGCGCTCCGCCACCTCGCAGCCTACCGCGCGATGCGCGACGCGACTCAGCGCGCCCGATAGATCAGCGTGTAGCGAAAGAGGAGCCGGCGCCGGATCTCCGCCTCTGGGAACGCGGCGCGGATCTCGGCGAGCGTCTCGCGCGGATCACGCATCGGCACCCGATCCTGTTTGCGGCGCTGGAGCAGGCGTCGCGTGCGCGAGATCGGGAACGCGACCGCGTCGTACATCAGATCGATCAGCGTCGCGCGGCGATAGAGCCCGATCACCGCGAGCACTCCGCCCGGCGCGAGCAGCGACGTCAATCGCTCCACCGCCGGCACGAGCGGCAGGTGATGCAGCGACGCGATCGCCGTGATCAGGTCGTAGCCCGGCTCCAGCGGATACGTCATCACGTCGCCGCAGATCAAGCTCACCCGCTCGCCGCCGCGTGCCCTCGCGATCACGTCCGCGTCGCGATCGATCGCATCGACGTGCTCGCACTTCTCCGCGAGCACGCGCGCGAACCCACCAGTGCCGCAGCCGACATCGAGTGCTCTCCGACATCCCGCCGGTATCGCGCTCACGATCGTCTCCTCGTACACGCGCAACCAACGCACGAACCGCCGCGCTTGTTCGCTCGTGCGTCACCGGCGCCGCGGCGCGGGCACCGGGTCGGGCCCGCGTGAGTAAGTACCACCCACGGTCGTAGGAGCACGACGGGTGGGTGATACGTCGGTGGTGGCTTGCGGAGCCGGGAGGCGGCGCGATCCGAACGCGGGACCGAGCCCGGTTGCCCGCGACCGCGAGCGCCGGCGCCGCGCGATCTCTCCAAACGCCCCGCTCGAGCTCAGCTACGACTCACGCCTGCTCGCGCGACCACGTCCGCGTCGCGACCCACAGTCCGACCGCCGCCAACGCCACCGCCGACACCAGCCCCGCCAACAGCCCGTCGGTCGTGAGGTCGCCCGTGAACGACGCCCGCGCCGCATCGACGACGTGCTTGAACGGATTCACATCGGCCGCGTGCTGGAGCCACTTCGGCCCCATCGTCATCGGCAGCATGATCCCCGACAGCAACAAGACCGGCACCGAGATCATGTTCAAGAGCGGCGCGAGCGCGTCCTCGCTCTTGAGCTTCATCCCCGCCGCGTAGCTGAGCGACGACAGCGCCACGCCGAGCGCCGCGACGATCCCGAGCGTGATCAGCGCGCCCGCCAGCGGCACGCGCAGCCCGAAGATCGCCGCGACCGCGCACAAGAGCGCCGCCTGGAGGATCAACACCAGCGTGTCGCGCAACACGCGCCCCAAGAGCAGCGCGAACCGCGACGCCGGCGACACGCGCATCCGCTCCACGACGCCCCAGCGGATCTCGGCGATCAAGCCGAAGCCGACGAACATCGATCCGAAGATGCCCAACTGCACCAAGAGGCCGGGCACGAACGTCTGCCACGCGTCCTTGCCGCCGAACTGCGGATTCTTCGCCAGCGATTCGAGCAGCGGCCCGAACAGCGCCAGGTACATCAAGGGCTGGATGAGCCCGATGATGATCCAGACCGGCTCGCGCAAGAGCAGCCGCATCTGGTAGCGGAAGACGACCATCGCATCGCGGAGGAGGGTCACGACGGAACTCCGTGGAGAGGGTGTTGGGCGCCTTCGTCGGCATCGCGCAACGAGCGGCCGGTCATCGTGAGGAAGACGTCGTCGAGGCTCGGCCGCGCGATCGACAACGACGCGATCGGGATGCCGGCGTCGTCGAGGGTGCGCATCAGCGCGAGCGCCTGCGCGTCGCCGTGCTCGACGGTCACGCGCACGCCGCGCTCGATCAGCTGCGCCTCGCGCACGCCGGGTTGCGCGGCGAGCAGCGCGCGCGCCATCTCCGCGCGATCGTCGAGCGCGAGCGTGACGACGTCGCCCGAGATGCGGCGCTTCAGCTCGTCCGGCGTGCCCGACGCGACGATCGATCCGTGATCGATGATCAGGATGCGATCGCAGAGTGCGTCGGCCTCGTCGAGATAGTGCGTCGTCAAGAAGACGGTCGCGCCCTCGCGGTCGCGCAACCCGCGGATGTGGTCCCACAGGTTGGCGCGGCTGTGCGGGTCGAGGCCGGTCGACGGCTCGTCGAGGAAGACCAGCTTCGGCGTGTGCACGAGGCCGAGCGCGATGTCGAGCCGCCGGCGCTGGCCGCCGGAGAGCGTCCCGATCTTGCGCGCGCCGAGCTCCGCGAGATCGAGCTCGCCGAGCAGCTTGCGCGCGCGCGCGAACGCGTCGGCCTTCGTGATGCCGTAGAGGCGCGCCTGCGTGGTCAGCTCTTCGTTCACGAGCGCGCCCGGGTTGGTGGTGCCGCCCTGCGCGACGTAGCCGATCCGCCGGCGGACGCCGACCGGATCCTTGCGCAGATCGCAGCCGGCGACGGTCGCGTCGCCCGCGGTCGGCTCGAGCAGGGTCGCGAGCATGCGCTGGGTCGTGCTCTTGCCGGCGCCGTTGGGGCCGAGGAACCCGACGATCTCGCCGGCCTCGACGTGGAAGTCGACGCCGCGCACGGCCTCGACCGGACCCGTGCGGGTCTTGAAGGTGCGGCGCAGGCCGCGGGCTTCGATCATCGACATGCGCCTTGAATAATCAAATTTGACTAAGCTGTCAACCGCGGCGTTTCGCGCGGCCCTTCTTTGCCGCCTCGGCCGCGGCCCGCTCGGCCGCGAACGAGTACTCGCCCTTCTTCAGCTTCGCGATCAGCGCGCGCGCCCACGGCAGCTCCGCCGCGGTGCGCGCCGACGTCAGCCGCAGCATCTCGCGCACCTGATCCTTCGACTGCGGATCGTCGTAGCTCTGGATCGAGAACTCGATCTCCTTCAGCTTCCCCTCGATCACCGCGACGCGGTGCTCGAGCGCGGCGATCATCTCGTCGCGCGTCATGACCCACATGAACGCGAGGCCGGGCGAGACCGCGTCGAGCGGCGGGATCACGTTCCACCACGTCTCGCGCAGGAGCCGCTGGAACTCCTTCTCGCCTTCGCCGGTCAGCTTGTAGGTCGTGCGCTCGGGGCGGCCGCCGACGGTCGCGGTGCCGACGACCTCGAGCAGGCCGTCCTTCGTCATCGACTTGAGCGCGTTGTAGATCGAGCCGGGCGCGACGTTGGCCCACTCGTCGGCGCGCCACGACGACAGCTCGCGGCGCACGTCGTAGCCGTGCACCGGCTGGAAGATGCGGACGACGCCGAGGACGAGCAGGCGCGTGGACGACGACACGCGCGCAATCTACAGGCGGGCGGCGAGCGCGTCGAGGGCGACGATCTCGCCGACGGTCCGGAACGAGGCCGCGAGCTCCGGTGACAGATGCGCGGCGAGCTCGCCGACGCGCGTGATCGCGACCTGCACGACCGCGCGCGCTTCGTCGTCGCGATCGCCGGCGGCGAGCGCCTCCGCGAGCGCGACGCGCACGAGCAGCTCGCCCTCGTCGAGCGAGCCGAGCGCCTCGAGGATGCCGTAGGCCTCGCGCGCGATCGCGATCGCGGGTTGCCCGCACGCGACCTTCGCGCGCGCGAGCACGGCGAGGCCGAGCACGCGGCAGGTCGGGTTGGTGACGAGCCCGTCGAGCGCGGCCTCGGCCTCGCGCACCGCCGCCGCGGCGCGTCCGTCCTCGAGCCAGATCTTGGCGAGGTGCACGCGGCAGAGCGACGCCATCGGCGCGTCGCGCTGCGCCTTGTACTCCTCGCTCGACTGGCGCAGGAGCTGCTCCGCGCGATCGCGCTGGCCGAGCCCCGCGATCGCGACCGCGAGGTTGTGGCGCAGGATCACGGAGGCGAACGCGATGCCGAGCTGCTCGGCGTCGGCGAGCGCGCCCTCGAGCAGCGACGCGGCGCGCGCATGCTGGCCGAGCTGGATCAACGTGTAGCCGACGTTGTTCCGCGCCATGCACGCGGAGCGGAGATCGTCGGCGGCGAGATACGCGGCGGTCGCGCGCTCGAGCAAGCCGAGCGACGTGCCTTGATCTCCGCGCGCGGCCTCGCGGAACGAGCGGGTCTCGAGCAGCTGCGCCTCGAGCAGCGGATCGGCGCCGGCCGCGCGCTCGACCTGCGCGAGCAGCACGTCGGCGCGCTCGTAGCGCCCGGTCAGGTAGAGGTGCACGGCGAACTTGCAGAGCGTGCGCAGGCGCGCCGGCGGATCGATCGGCGGGGCGCCCTCGACCTTCGCGAGCAGCTCGTCGACGCGGCCGCGGACGTCCTGCGCCATGATCGCGGTGAGCGCGGTGGTCGCCGCCATGCACCACGACGCGCTGCCGGCGGGGAGCGCGGCCATCGCGAGCACGGCGGTCTCGTGCGCGGCGTGCGACTCGGCGCGCCAGCGCAGCGCCTCGGCGCGCAACATCAAGAGCTCGCCGAGCTCGGCGCCGCGCGCGCCGCACGCGAGCCCGCGCTCGACGCGCCCGAGCACCGCGGCGAGGTCGTTGCCCTCGAGCGCGTCGCGCGCCGCCGCGAGGTAGCCCGCGATCGCGCGCTCGTGCACGCCGCCGCGCTCGAAGTGCTCGGCGAGCAGGACCTGATCGGTCGCGCCGGCGGCGATCAGCCACTCGGCGGCGAGCCGATGGCCGAGGCGGCGATCGGCGTCGGTGAGCATCGCGTACGCGGCCTCGCGCACGAGCGGGTGGCGGAACGCGTACGAGCGCTCGTCGCGGAACTCGGCGGGCGCCGGATCGAGCAGCTCGACCTCGACGAGATCGGCGAGCATGCGATCGACCGCGGCCGCGTCGTCGTCGCCGCCGAGCGCGAGCGCGCCGCCGCGCGGGAAGCGCGCGCCGAAGACTGACGCGGCTCTGAGGAGGCGCCGCGACGCCGCGTCGAGGCTCTCGAGGCGCGCCTGCGCCATCGCGAGCACGGTGCCGGGCAGCTCGCCGGCGTGGCCGTCGCGCACGACGCGGCACAGCTCCTCGAGATAGAACGCGTTGCCGCCGGCTTGTTGCACGATCCGATCGACGACGGCGTCGGGCTCGGACTCCAGCAGCTCGCGCACCATCTTCTGCGACGCGCGCCGCGACAGCTCGGGCAGCGGGATCGTGATCGCGCCGCGCTCGCTCCACAAGCCGGGGAACGCGAGCTCGAGCTCGGGCCGCGCCAGCGCGACGACGTACAGCGGCCGCTCGCGCAGGTTGCGCAGCGCGAGATCGACGAGCTTCACGGTCGAGAGATCGCCGAGGTGGAGATCCTCGAGGACGAGCACGACCGGGCGGCGCGCGGTCTCGGCGGCGAGCCAGTCCTCCCACGCGCGGCGCACGTGATCGCCCATCATCATCGGATCGCGGCGCGCCGCTTCGACGAGAGGTCCCGACTCTTCGTCGGGCGACGACGCGTGGATCATCTCGGCGAGGAACGCGGTGACGCGCTCGCGATCCGCGGGCGCGACCGTCTCGGCGACGCGCGCCGACAACCGGGCGCGCCGCGCAGGGGCGGGCTCGCCGTCGACCACCTCGGCCGCGCGCCGCACGACCTGCGCCGCCATCGCGAACGGCGCGCCCGCGCGCAGCGGATCGCCGCGCGCGTACAGCCACTCGAACGCGATGCCGCCCGCGCGCAAGCGGCGCAACAGCTCCACGCGCAGGCGGCTCTTCCCGTACCCCGCCGGTCCGCGCACGATCACCGCGCGCGCGCACGGCTCGGCGACGCACTCCTCGAACGTGCCGACCAAGGTCGCCAATTCGCGATCGCGACCGACGCACGGCGCGATCTTGCCGAGCACGCGCCGCTCGGGCTCGGGATCGAGCTGTTCTCCGACGAGGAGCGCGCGATCGCCTTCTTCGCGCAGGACGAACCCGCTCGCGAGCAAGCCGGCCGACAGCTTGTCGATCGCGATCCCGTGCGCGCGCGCCGCGACCAGCCCGACCGCGCGATCGATCACGTCGCCGACCGGCGAGCGCCCGGCTTGCACGCCGCGCCCCGCGGCGATCGCGATCCGCGCGCCCGGCAGCGCGCGCGCCAGCGCGAGCGCGACGCGCGCCGCTTGCGCCGCTTGATCGGTCGCGGGCGCGTGCGCGCCGCGGTCGGGCAGGGCGACCCACGATCCGTCGGCGAGCCGCTCGAGCCGCGCGCCGTGCGATCGCACGAGGGTCGCGAGGTGCTGCGGCGACGGCGCGACGTCGGGCGTGAGCGTCGGGTCGGCGCCGCTCGGCACCAGCGTGACGTCCTGGCCGATCGCCTGCGCGTCGGGCATCGTGCACAGGACCAGGCACATGAAGCGCTGCTCGTGCGGGCCGAGCGTCGGGGGCCGCGGGGTCAAAGGCCCGATCGGCCGCGCGCCGGCGGCGATCGCCTGCGGGCCGAGCCCGTCGAGCAGATCGCGCAGCTCGCCGCCGTCGCGCGGGCGCCGCGCCGGATCCTTCGCGAGCATGCGCGAGACGATCGCGTCGAGCACCGGCGGCGCGGCGCCGGAGACCTCGGCGAGCCGCGGCGGATCCTCGAGCAGGATGCGCGCGAGCACCGCCATCGGGTGATCGCCCTTGAACGCGGGGCGGCCGGTCAAGCACTCGTACATCACGCAGCCGAGGGCGAAGACGTCGGCGCGCGCGTCGAGGTCGCGCACGCCGCGCGCTTGCTCGGGCGCCGTGTAGCCGGGCGTCCCCATGATCGTCCCCGTGCGCGTCACGCCGACCGCGGCCGCGCGCGCGACGCCGAAGTCGAGCAGCTTCGCGCGATCCGCGCGCCCGCCCTCGAGGAAGAGGTTCGACGGCTTGAGATCGCGATGGAGCCCGCCGCGATCGTGCAGGAGCGCGAGCGCGTCGGCGATGCGGCGCACGATCGCGATCGTGTCGTCGGCCGAGAGCGGCCCGCGCGCGATCCGCTGGGCGAGATCCTCGCCGTCGAGCCACTCCATCGCGAGGTACAGCTCGCCGGTCGCGGTGCGCCCGTGCGCGACGTGCCGCACGATCGCGGGATGGCGCAGCTCCGCGAGCAGCGCGGCCTCGCGCAGGAAGCGCTGGCCGTCGCCGGCCTCGTGCAGGAGCTTCACCGCGACCCGCTCGCCGTTCAGGCGATCGCGCGCGCGATACACCGCGCCCATGCCGCCGGCCTGCGCGAGCGCTTCGAGCTCGAAGCGTTCGGCCACCATCTCCCCCGGCAACATGATGCGAGTATCACCTGCTGGCGGCGGGCGTGTGCGAACATCTCGCGCATGTTCCGCGCGCTCCTGATCGTCACGCTCCTCGCCGGGGCCGCACGCGCCGACGGCGCGTTCGACGTGCTCACCAAGCCGGGCGCGAAGTGGACCTACGACGTCTACAAGGGCAAGAAGAAGACCGGCGAGCAGGCGGTGCTAACGCTGACCAGCCCGCGCACGAGCGGCGCGTACACCGCGTACGACGTCACCGTCACCGGTGGTCCCGAGTACTTCGGCATGGCGGTCGTGATCATCGGCCCCGACGGCCTCCGCTCGCTGATGTCGACGATGGATCCGGGCGACGACCTCAAGGGCGAGTACGAGAACGCGTACATGCCGTACGGCTTCGTCCCCGCGAAGCTCGAGAAGAAGAAGTGGAAGGCGAACCTAGATCGCTTCGGTCAGGACGATCGCGAGTACAAGCTCAAGGCCGAGATCAAGGCGAAGGGCTCGGTGTGGACCATCACGTTCAAGGGCAAGTACACGATCCCCGAGAACGGCGAGACCGAGAAGTTCGAGAGCGAGCTCGGCTGGGATCCCGCG
>DATJIA010000195.1:0-10175 GCA_035493675.1 Kofleriaceae bacterium
ATCAAGGCCAACGTCACCGTCCGCATGAAGCGCGTGCCGTGGGATCAGGCCCTCGAGGTCATCCTGTCGTCGAAGGGCCTGTGGTACCGGCGCGAGGGCAACCTGATCCGCGTCGCGCCTCGCAAGCAGCTCGACGCCGAGGACGAGGCCGAGGCCGCGCGCCGCGCCGCGCTCGCCGGTCAGGAGTCGCCCGACACCGACGTGCTCCGGCTCAACTACGCGAGCGCGTCGGAGCTCATGCCGAAGCTCATCCCGATGCTGTCGCCCAAGGGCAAGATGGAGGTCGACGACCGCACCAACGCGCTGATCATCTACGACGTGCGCGGCAATCGACGGAAGATCCAGCAGCTCGCGCTGGATCTCGACACCCAGACGCCGCAGATCTCGATCGAGGCGCGCGTCGTCGAGGCGAGCTCGAACTTCAAGCGCGAGTTCGGCATCCAGTGGGGCGGCAACGCGACCGCGTCGGCGGCGACCGGCAACGCGACCGGCCTGGTCTTCCCGTCGAGCATCGGGCTCGCCGGCGGCGCCGACGACAAGAACACCGTGACCTCGGGAATCGGGGCGTTGCCGTCGGACTTCGCGGTCAACCTACCCGCCGCCGGCGTCGGCAACGACGAAGGTGGCGCGCTCGGCCTGTCGCTCGGCTCGGTCGGCGGCAACTTCAACATCAACCTGCGCCTGTCCGCGCTCGAGGACACCGGCACGGTGCGCATCGTGTCGTCGCCGAAGGTCACGGTGCTCAACAACACCGAGGCGACGATCAGCCAGGGCACGCGCATCCCGATCCAGGTCGTGTCGGCCGCCGGCGCGCAGACCCAGTTCGTCAACGCCGAGCTCAGCCTGGTCGTGAAGCCGTACGTGTCGCAGAGCGACTGCTCGATCGCGATGGATCTGCACGTCACCAAGAACGAGCCCGACTTCGTCCACACCGGCGCCCGCGGCGATCCGACGATCTTGTCGAAGGAAGCGCGCACGCGGCTGCTCGTCAGCGACGGCGAGACCACCGTGCTCGGCGGCATCTACACGCGCAACGCCGGCGTCTCGTACAACAAGGTGCCGTATCTCGGCGACATCCCGGTCTTCGGCTGGCTGTTCAAGCGCCGCGTCGAGACCGACGACCGCACCGAGCTCCTGATCTTCATCACGCCGAAGATCACGAACAAGGCGTTCCTCCGGTGCCAGTGATGGCGTGTCGTTGATTCACCGGGCACGGTGATCGGGTGACGCGCCCGCTCTTCCTGATCGGCTTCATGGCCGCCGGCAAGTCGACGGTCGGGCGTGCGGCCGCGATCTCGCTCGGCCGCCGCTTCGTCGACCTCGACGACGAGATCGCGAAGGACCTGGACGAGCCGCCGGCGGCGCTGGTCGCGCGCGACGAGCCGGCCTTCCGCCGCGCCGAGGCGGCCGCGCTGGCTCGTGTCATACAAGATAGTACAAAATATGATCTTGTCATCGCGACCGGCGGCGGCGCCGCCGCGCACCCGGGCAACCTCGAGCGGATGCGCGAGGCCGGCGTCGTCATCGCGCTCACGGTCTCGCTCGACGAGGCGCGCCGGCGAGCGGCGAGCGGCGGCCCGCGGCCGAACCTCGCGCGCGCCGACGTCGACGAGCTGTACGCGCGCCGCGAGCTGGTCTACCGGCGCGCGCACGCCGGCGTCGCCACCGACGGCATCGCGCGCGACGAGGTGGTCGCGCGGGTGATCGCGGTCGCGCGCGCGGCCGATCGGCTAGGCGATCGCGCCCTCGGCGCCGCGTACCTCGCGCTCGGCGATCGCACCTACGCGGTCACCGTCGGCGACGATCCGCTCGACGGCGCGCTGGTCGCGCGCGCGTTCGGCGAGCGCAGACCGACCAAGCTCGCGATCATCACCGACGACAACGTCGGACGCCATCACGGCGCGGCCGCGAAGCGCGCGCTCGAGCACGCCGGGCTCGACGTCGCGCACACCGCGACGATCGCCGCGGGCGAGGCGTCGAAGTCCCTCGCCGAATACGCGCGCCTCCACGACGAGCTGGTCGGCGCCGGCCTCGACCGCGGCAGCGCGATCGTCGGGCTCGGCGGCGGCGTCGTCGGCGATCTCGCCGGCTTCGTCGCGTCGACCTTCATGCGCGGCATCCCGGTCGTCCATTGGCCGACCACGCTCGTCGCGATGACCGACTCCGCGATCGGCGGCAAGACCGGCGTCGATCTCGCCGCGGGCAAGAACCTGGTCGGGACGTTCTGGCAGCCGAGGCTGGTCGCCTGCCATCTCCCCGTGCTCGCGACCTTGCCCGCGCGCGAGCGCCGCGCCGCGTTCGGCGAGCTCTGGAAGTACGCGCTGCTCGACGGCGAGGACACCTGGGCCGCGACCGAGGCGCTCGCGACCTGGGCCGCCCAACCGACCGAGGGCCCCGCACCGCGCGAGCTCGAAGGCGTGATCCGCCGCGCCGCGACCTACAAGGCGTGGATCGTCGGTCGCGACGAGCGCGAGCTCCGCGGCGAGCGAGCGCTGCTCAACCTCGGCCACACCGTCGGTCACGCGATCGAGAGCGCCGCCGGCGGCCGCCTCGTCCACGGCGAGGCGATCGCGCTCGGCCTGGTCGCCAGCTGCCGCGTCTCGCACGCGCTCGGCCTCACCGACGACACGCTCGAGCCGCGCGTGACCGCCGCGCTCCGCGCGACCGGCCTCGACGCCGACCTCGATCCTCACCTCACGCCCGAAGTCCTCGCACGCGTCGGCGTCGACAAGAAACGCGCGGGGAAGACGCTCCGTTTCGTCGCGATCCGCACACTCGGCGCGTGCGAGCTCGTCGACATGTCCGTCGCCGACCTACCCAGTTTTTTGCGCCCCACTAGCGCGCTTTGATACGATCGTTTTCGAGTGGAGGGCTCCATGCTCCGTTCGTCGTTCCTGTTCCTCGCCGTCGCCATCGCGTCGGCTGCCTGCGCCGCCGACCAAGGCGACAAGTCGATCATCCTCCTCCGCAATCAAGCGCCGCAGAACGGCTGCGTGATCTCGGCCGATCTCTCCGGCGCCGGGTTGTCGTCGGGCGTGATGGATCTCTACGCCTGGCCCGCCGGCCACGCGACGTTCGGCTACACGCTGACGCCGCTGATCGAGAACCTCGCGACCGCCGACGTCGCGAACCTCGATCTCGTCCGGCGGCGCACCGCGCTCCTGCAGGGCGCGCACGTCGACATCTCCTTCAACTCGAACGCGTTCATGACCGACTCCGATCAGTCCGCGCTCGATCAAGCGGGCCTCCTGCACTTCGACTCGCGCTTCGCGGGCGCGGTCGAGCCGAACCAAGGCACCGCCGCGGTCTCGTTCCAGATCGTACCCGCCGCGGTCTTCGACGCGATCAAGGTGAAGTACCAGGCGCTCGAGGGTCAGATGAACGTGTCGATCCCGTCGGTCGACATGGTCGTGAAGGTCGTGCTCTACGGCATGCAGAACGACGGCGCGTTCGAAGCCGAGCCGTTCGAGTACCCGGTCACCGCGTGCGACGGCTGCCTCACGGTCACGCACGGGCTCTGCTCGTCGCTGCTCAACACGTTCATGTCGCGCACCGGAGGCGCTTGTTACGTCCCGCAGGACGGCGTCGTCGACTGCTGCATCGACGACACGACCATGACGCCCGTGTGCCCCGCGGTCGGGACCAACACGGGCGCGTGATATAACCGTCCTCGACTAGCCCCTAGGTGGAACTTGTTCGCTGAAACGCTCAAGAAGGTCATCGACAACGTCGAAGGCGGGATCGGCTCGGTCATCATGGGGCTCGACGGGATTCCCGTCGATTCGTACGTGCGCCAGACCGATCGCGTCGACATCAACACGATCGGGATGGAGTTCTCCTTCATCCTGACGCAGGTGCGGAAGGCGGCGGAGAGCCTGCAGGTCGGCCCGTGCGAAGAGCTGTCGGTCAAGGCCGAGCGGCTCTTGCTCGTCGTCCGCATGCTCACGCCGCAGTACTTCATCGCGGTCGCGCTCGCACCCGAGGGCAACTTCGGCAAGTGCCGCTACCTGATGCGGCTCGCCGCGCCGAGGCTCGTCGCGCAGCTGTGAGCCAAGCGAAGAAGCCGGCGCGCGTCCTCGTCATCCACGGGCCGAACCTCAACCTGCTCGGCACGCGCGATCCCGCGATCTACGGGACGACCACGCTCGACGAGATCAACGCGGAGCTGAAGTCGCGCGCGATCGCACGAGGCGCGATCGCCGAGACCGTGCAGTCGAACCTCGAGGGCGAGATCGTCGATCTGATCCAGTCGGCGCGCGGCCGCTTCGATGCGATCGTGATCAACCCGGGCGGCTACACGCACACGAGCGTCGCGATTCGCGACGCGATCGAAGCGATCGCGTTGCCGACGATCGAGGTCCACTTGTCGAACCTCCACGCGCGCGAAGAGTTCCGACAAACGTCGATCACCGCGGCGCGGTGCGTCGGACAAATCTGCGGCTTCGGCGCACAAAGCTACTACCTCGGACTGGACGCGGCCCTCGCGATCGTGGAAGTGTCGCCGCGCCATGGCACCGGGGCGTAAAGGTCCGAAGGTTGTCGAGAAGAAGACCAACGGCGGCACGGGATCGTCGTCGGTCGTCGACACCGTCCGCGGGCTCGCGGAGCTGGTCAACGAGCACGCGCTGTCGGAGCTGATCTACGACACGCCGGAGCTGACGATCACGCTGCGACGCGGGGTGATCGCGCAAGCCGCGGCCGTGCCGATGGCGATGCCGGCGATGCCCATGCAGATGCCTTCGCACGGCGGCGCGCCGTTCACGTCGCATCACATGGCGGCCGCGCCTGCAGTCGGCGGAGCCGCGCCGCAAGCCGCCGAGCCGCACGACAACGCGCACGTCGTCACGTCGCCGTTCGTCGGCACGTTCTATCGCCGGCCGAACCCCGACTCGTCGACCTACGTCGAGCTCAACCAGCGCGTCGACAAGGGCGCGGTGCTCTGCATCGTCGAAGCGATGAAGCTGATGAACGAGATCGAGGCCGACATCAGCGGCACGGTCGTCGGCATCCTCGCCGAGGACGGCGCCCCCGTCGAATACGGCCAGCCGCTCTTCAAGATCGCGCCGTAGGAGCCACGGAGCAGGGCGATGTTCAAGAAGGTCCTGGTAGCGAATCGCGGCGAGATCGCGCTCCGCGTGATCCGGGCGCTGCGCGAGATGGGCCTCGAGTCGGTCGCGGTGTACTCGACCGCCGACGCCGACGCGCTGCACGTGAAGTTCGCCGATCAGGCGGTGTGCATCGGGCCGCCGCCGTCGCGGCAGAGCTACCTGAACATCCCGTCGATCATCAGCGCCGCCGAAGTGACCGGCGCCGACGCCGTGCACCCGGGCTACGGCTTCCTGTCCGAGAACGCCGAGTTCGCCGAGATCTGCGCGAAGTGCAAGCTGACGTGGATCGGTCCGCCGCCCGACGCGATGCGCCTCATGGGCGACAAGATCCGCGCGCGCGCCGCGATGACCGAGGCGGGCGTGCCGACGCTCCCCGGATCATCGACGATCGGCAGCGAGCAGGAGCTGCGCGCGCACGCCGCGCGCATCGGCCTGCCGATCATCTTGAAGGCGGCCGCCGGCGGCGGTGGTCGCGGCATGAAGATCGTCACCGACCCCGCGCGCCTCGCGTCGAGCTGGGAGACCGGCCGCAGCGAAGCGCTCGCCGCGTTCGGCAACCCCGACATGTACATGGAGCGCTACTGCGAGCGCCCACGCCACATCGAGATCCAGGTCGCCGCCGACAAGCACGGCAACTACGCGCACCTCGGCGAGCGCGAGTGCTCGATCCAGCGGCGTCACCAGAAGGTGATCGAGGAAGCGCCTTCGGCTGCCCTCCCGGATGCGACCCGCAAGGAGCTCACCGCCGCCGCGGTCCGCGCGATCTCCGCGATCGGCTACACCAACGTCGGCACGCTCGAGTTCCTGCTCGACTCCGACGGCCGCTTCTACTTCATGGAGATGAACACGCGCCTCCAGGTCGAGCACCCCGTCACCGAGCTGACGATGTCGATCGATCTCGTGCGCGAGCAGATCCGCATCGCCGCCGGCGAGAAGCTGTCGTTCGATCCGAAGGCACCGCGCAAGCCGCGCGGCCACGCGATCGAGATGCGCATCAACGCCGAGGATCCGGACAACTTCGCGCCGTGGCCCGGCAAGATCACCGCGCTGCACCTGCCCGGCGGCCTCGGCGTCCGCGTCGACACGCACATCTACGAGGGCTACCGAGTCCCGCCCAACTACGACTCGATGATCGGCAAGCTGATCGTGCACGACATCGATCGCCAGGCCGCGCTGGCCAAGGCGCGCCGCTGCCTCGACGAGATCGTGATCGAGGGTCCGCGCACGAACATCCCCTTCGTCCGCCGGATCATCGACCACCCCGAGTTCGTCGCCGGCGACTTCGACACCGGCTTCGTCGGTCGCATGCTGGCGGAACGCGCCGAGAAACAGGCGAGCGCGAACTAGTCGGGAGACGTCGTAGGTTCGGGTAGCAGTGGGGTCGTAAACTTACGGAATCAGTGAAACGGTTCCTTGACCCACCCGTCAGTCGCCCCGTACGCTACTGGATGAGGAACCGGACCTCGCGTGGACCGAGGTTTGTTCGATCGGCCGTCGCCATGCGCCCCATGTCTTTGCCGAGGAGGACCTAGCACCCGTGGCCTTCAACAAAGAAAAGGTCATGGATGCTGCCCGCAAGTTCGTCGACAAGGGGCAGATCGACAAGGCCGTCAAGGAGTACCTCCGGATCGTCCGTGAGGATCCGAAGGACGTCCGCGTCTGGCTGAAGATCGGCGACCTGTACGCGAAGAAGGGCTCGAAGCAGGAAGCGAGCGAGACCTATCTCAAGGTCGCGCGCTTCTACCAGGAGCAGGGCTTCTACTTGAAGGCGGTCGCCGTCTACAAGCAGATCCTCAAGCTCGATCCGCGCCTGGTCGAGGTCAACCTCAAGCTCGCCGAGCTCTATCGCCAGCTCGGCCTGCTCTCGGATGCGATGCAGCACTTCGAGCTGGTCGCCGCGCACTTCCATCGCGACGGCAAGACCAAGGAAGCGCTCGCGACGGTCCGGCAGCTCGTCGATCTCGATCCCGAGAACGTCGCGACGCGCATCAAGCTCGCCGAGCTCTACTCGAAAGAGGGCATGACCGTCGAAGCGGTCGCGGAGTTCACCGCGGTCTGCGAGACGCTGCGCAAGCTCAACCGCCAGGACGACTTCATCAAGGTCGCCGAGCGCCTCTTGTGGCACAAGCCCGAGATGCGCGAGCTCAACCGCGAGCTCGCCGGGCTCTACCTGCGCCGCAACGATCCGCGCCGCGCGCTCCAGAAGCTGCAGATCTGCTTCAAGGCGGATCCGCGCGACGTCGAGACGCTCGGCTTGCTCGCGCAGGCGTTCCAGGCGCTCGATCAGAAGTCGAAGACGGTCTCGGTGCTCAAGGAGCTCGCGCGCGTGTTCGACGAGAACAAGCAGCGCGACAAGGCCGAAGAGGTCCACCGCAAGATCCTGCAGTTCATCCCCGGCGACAACGAGGCGATCGCGTACCTCGGCGACAAGGCGAAGCACATCGCGCCGGTGTCGACGACCAACGCGCCGATGCCGAAGTCGAACCCGCCGTCGATCGGCGCGAAGGCGCCCAAGCCGCAGCTCAACCTCACGAGCGAGGTCGAGGCGCTGCGCCCGCACATGACCGGCGCGATGCCGCTCGTCGACGAGAAGTCGCTCAGCGACGACTTCGCGCTGCCCGAGTACGGCGACGGTGAAGACGAGCAGATCGCCGACGCCGACTTCCAGTCGGACATGCAGATCGACGAGTCGTCGTACTCGCGCGGGCAGTCGTCCGCGGGCGAAGAGCACGCCGACGAGATCTCGAAGATCCTGACCGAGACCGACGTCTACCTGAAGTACGGCCTGCACCAGAAGGCCGTCGAGCACCTGCGCCGCGTCTTCGCGCTCGATCCGGAGAACATCGAGGCGCGCGAGAAGCTCAAGGAAGTCTATCTGGCGCAGGGCCGCGAGGACGACGCGATCGCCGAGCTGATCAAGCTCGCCGAGTCGACGGTCGCGATCGATCCCGAGCGCGCCGAGGCGTACCTGCGCGAGGTGCTCACGATCGACGGCACGCACCGCGGCGCGATGGAGCTCGCGCGGCGTCATCGCCTGGATCTCAGCGGCGGGCCGCAGGTCGAGGTGATCGACGGCGGCGACGACATCGAGCTCGATCCCGACGACCTCGGGCACGGCGCGGTCGCGGCGGTCGAGGACGACATCGACTTCGACGACATCGACTTCGGCGATCAGTCGAAGCCGCACCACCCGGGGGCAGGGGTGGGCGCGGTGTCGCGCGCCGATTCACGCGCCGATTCGTTCGACGGGATCGATCCGGCCTTGTTCTCGTCGCAGCCGGTCGCGCGCGTCGATCTCACCGGCGGGCGCGGGCCCGACGGGCGCCGCCTCGGCAGCGAAGGTCCGAACACGCCGATGCCGGAGCGCACGCGACAGATCGATCCGGCCGAGGCGCACGCGCTCGCGATGTCGGGCGAGCCCGAGCCGCTCGAGTTCGAGCCCGACGCGGTCGACGTCGCGGCGGGATCGCCGCCCGGCGGCTGGGGCGGGCACATGGGACGGATCGAGCACGCGGTCGACGCGCAGCTCGACGACGCGCTCGGCGACGACATCGACGAAGGCGTCGCCGAAGAGCTGAGCGCGGCGAGCGCGCTGCCCGGTGGGGCGATGGATCTCGGCGACGACGATCTCCCGTTCGATCCGGCCGCGGCCCGCGCGTTCGACGCCGGCGTGCAGCGCACGCGGCGCACCAGCGAAGGCGAAGGCAGCGTGCCGACGTTCGATCCGGCGGCCGCCGCCGAGTTCGATCGCGATCGCCCGGGTCTTCCCAGCGCGACGGCGACGCCCTCGAGCTTCGGCGCGGCCGCGCTGCCGGCGCAGTCGTTCGGATACGGTCGTCCGGGCGCGGCGCCGCAGGCGCAGCCCCAGCCGCAGCCGGACGACATCGATCTCGACGCGCTGCCCGACTACGGCTCCGCGACGATCGATGCGCCGCCCGAGCTCGACGACGCCGCGCCGCACGGCACGATCGACGAAGACGACTACCAGCAGATCGGCGACAGCGCGGTGGTCGCCGCCGAGGACGTCGCCGCGCCGATGCCGGAGGCGTCGCTCGAGGACGATCTCGACGAGGCCGACTTCTACGTCTCGCAGGGCATGCACGCGGAGGCGGTCGATCTCCTGCGCGTCGTGCTCGAGCGCCACCCCAACCATCCGCTCGTGATCGCGAAGCTGCGCGACGCGCACGCGTACGCGTCCGGCGCGCCGCGTGGCTCGTCGGTCGCCGAGATCGGCGACGAGGCGATCGAGGGCGAAGAGTCGATCCCCGCCGACAGCGGTCAGGTCGAGGCGGCGCCGTACGAGGGCGCCGCGTACGAGGGCTCCGGCTCGACCGAGGCGCTCGGCCTCGACGAGATCGAGGAGCTCGGCCCCGACGACATCGCGGCGGAGCCCGACGACGGCGTCGAGTCCGCGCTCGGCGGCGGCCGCCAGGGCGGCAGCGCGGTCGGCCGCGCCAAGAAGAAGCAGCAGGTCGTGCTCGAGAAGCCGGTCGAGGACTCCGACGCCGACACGCACTACGACCTCGGCCTCGCCTACAAGGAGATGGGGCTCTGGGAAGAGGCGATCAAGGCCTTCGACAAGGTCGCGCAGGTGCGCGGCCGCGAGGTGCAGTGTCGTTTGATGATCGGCCTCTGCCATCGCGAGCAGGGCAATCACTCCGAAGCGGTGCACCAGTTCAAGCTCGGCCTGCACGAGCCGTCGGTCACCGATCGCGAGAAGCAGTCGCTCTTCTACGAGATCGGCGCCAGCTACGAGGGCATGGGCGATCCGCGCGAAGCGCTCTACTACTTCGAGATGGTCGTGAAGCGCGACCCCTCGTTCCTCGACGCGTCGGATCGCGCCGCGCATCTGCGCGCCGCCGCTTCACGAGGCGGCCGCGGGCGCGCCGCCTCCGACGATCCCGACGGCGCGATCGACTCGCTGCTCGAAGACTCGGGCTCGCACTGACGCGCGCGCTGCGCGCGTCCGACTTCCGTCCTCCGTCTTCCGGCCTCCGGATCAGATCCGGATCTCGGATCCGGAAGTCGGAAGTCGGAAGTCGAAGTCACGCCTGCGCAGCGGTCTGC
>DATJIA010000196.1:0-7984 GCA_035493675.1 Kofleriaceae bacterium
AGTCGACCAGATCGGGCTCGACGAACGTCCACTTCACGTCGGGGCAGCGGTCGGCGATGCGCGCCTCGAGCGCGTTCGTGATCTCTTCGAGCTCGGAGCCGGTGGTGAGGCCGGGCTTCCACTTGAGCTTCATCGCGACCAGGACCTCGCCGGGGCCCTGCTGGATCGTGATCAAGCGCAGCAGCTCGACGACGTTCGGATCCTCCGCGACGACCGCGCGCACGTCGCGCTCGCAGTCGGGCGACGCCGCCTCGCCGACGAGCAGCGAGCGCACCTCGTTGGCGAGGAAGATCGCGACGCCGACCAGGACGACGCCGATCGCGAGCGAGCCGACGCCGTCCCAGCGGCCGTCGCCGGTCTCCTTGGCGAGGATGATCGCGGCGAGCGCGAACAAGAGGCCGATCACGGCGGCGAGGTTCTCGCCGAACACGACGATCAGATCCGAGTCCTTGGTGTCGTGCAGGTAGCGCACGAAGCCGACCTGACCGCGCCGCTTGTCGAGCTCCTTGATGTTGGAGAGGCACGACCAGCCCTCGAGCAGGAGCGAGATCAGCAAGATGATCACGCCGACGGTGATCGGGCCGACCGGCTCGGGCTCGCGCAGCTTCTCGATGCCCTCGTGGATCGAGAAGACGCCGCCGCCGGTGAAGAGCAAGAGCGCGACGATGAACGACCAGAAGTAGAGCGTCCGACCGTGGCCGAGCGGGTGCTTCGCGTTCGCGGGCCGGCGCGCGCGCTTCACGCCGAACAAGAGGAGGAGCTGGTTGCCGCAGTCGGAGAACGAGTGCAACGCCTCGGCGAGCATCGCGCCCGACTGCGTGATCACCGCGGCGACCGCCTTCGACGCGGCGATCACGACGTTGACCACCAACGACTGGATGATCTGTCCGGTCGACTCGCCCGCGCTCATTTGATCAACTTCGAGAGCGCCTTGAAGTCATCGCTGCCGGCGGCGCCGAGCAGATCGAACACGACCGTCTCCGTCGACGACAGGACCGCGCCGGCGGCGCGCGCGAGGTCGAGCCCGACCTGTCGGTTCTCGGGCGTGCGCGAGCTCACCGCATCGGTCAAGAGGTGCACGCTCGCGCCGCGCGCGCGCAGATCGCGCACCGACTGCCACACGCACACGTGCGTCTCCATGCCGGCGACGATCCACTGATCGCGGCCGTGCATCGCGAAGTCGCCCGCGCACGCGCTGAAGGTCGTCTTCTCGAAGCGGTGGGCGCCGCTCTCCGCGAGCGCCTCCTCGATCGGCGCGATCGTGCGGCCGAGGCCCTTGGGATACTGCTCGCTGACGACGATCGGCAGCGCGAACCGCCGCGCCGCCGCGATCGCGATCTTCGTGTTGCGGATCATCAGCTCGAGCTGCGCCGCGGGCATCGCCGGCGCGAGCCGGTCCTGGATGTCGATCACGAGCAGCGCGGCGCGGCGCCGCGAGACGGTGAGGTCCTTCATCCCAGCTGCTCCAGCGCCTCGACGAGCCGCGCGCGGCGCGCCTGCTCGTCGGACAGGCGCGTGCGCAGCTCGATCACGACCTCCTCGGGCGCGCGCGCGATGAAGTCCGCGTTGCCGAGCTTCTTCTCGAGCCCCGCGATCTCCTTGTCGGCCTTCGCGATCTCCTTGCCGATGCGCGTCTTCTCGGCGCCGATGTCGACCAGGCCCGCGAGCGGCATGATGATCTCGACGTCGGCGCCGACGACCGCCTTCGCCGACTGCGCGGCGCGCGGACCGGTCGCGGCGATGTTGAGCGTGACGCGCGCGCCGTTCTCGATCACCTCGCGATGACGCTCGAGCACGCCGCGGCGCCCCTCGTCGGACGCGTGCAGATCGACCGGCACGCTCCACGACGGCGGGACGTTGTACGTGCCGCGCAGCATGCGGATCGCGACGGTGACGTCCTGGAGCAACTTCATCCGCTGCTCCGCTTCGTCGTCGATGAAGCGGCTGTCCTTGGTCGGGAACATCGTCACCATCAGCGACGCCGGCGCGGTCGACGGCTTCGGCAGCTTCTGCCAGATCTCCTCGGTGACGAACGGCGCGAACGGATGCAGCAAGCGCAGGCACGTCTCGAGCGCGGTCGCGAGCACGCCCTGGACCGTGTGGCGGCGCGGCTCGCGCTTGGGATCCGGCTCGGCCATCGGAGGCACGTGCAGGGTCGGCTTCGCCATCTCGATGTACCAGTCACACAGCTCGTGCCAGACGAAGTGGTAGATCGCGTTCGCCGCGTCGGAGAACCGGAACGCCTCGAGCGCCTCGTCGACCTCGGCGGTGACGTGCGAGAGCCGCGACATGATCCAGCGATCGGCGAGCGAGAACAGCTCGGGCCGGATCCCGCGCTCCGGGTCGTAGCCGTCGAGGTTCATCAGCGCGAAGCGCGACGCGTTCCACAGCTTGTTGATGAAGTTGCGATAGCCCTCGACGCGCTCGATCGAGAGCCGGATGTAGCGGCCCGACGTGTTGAGCGCGGCGAGCGAGAAGCGCAGCGCGTCGGCGCCCATGCCGGGGATGCCCTTGCCGAACAGCTTCTTGGTCGTCTTGACCGCGGCGTCGCGCTGCTTCTGATCGGGGATCTCGTCGGTGCGCTCGATCAGCGCCTCGATCGTCGCGCCGTGGACGATGTGCAACGGATCGATCACGTTGCCCTTCGTCTTCGACATCTTGTCGCCGTCTTCGTCGGTGACGATCGACGTGAGGTAGACCGTGCGGAACGGGACCTTCCCCATGAAGTGGAGGCCCATCATCATCATGCGCGCGACCCAGAAGAAGATGATGTCCGGACCGGTGACGAGGACGTTGTTCGGATAGAAGGTCGTCAGCGCGCGCGTCTTGTCGGGCCAGCCCAAGGTCGAGAACGGCCACAGCCCCGACGAGAACCAGGTGTCGAGGATGTCCTCGTCCTGCTTCAGCGCGCTCGACTTGCAGGTGCTGCACTCGGTCGGATCGGCGCGCCCGACGGTGACGTGGCCGTCGGGGCAGTACCACGCGGGGATGCGATGGCCCCACCAGAGCTGGCGCGAGATGCACCAGTCCTTGATGTTGGTCATCCAGTGCATGTACGTCTTCGTCCACAGCTCGGGGACGAACTTGGTGCGGCCCTTCTCGACGGCTTCGATCGCGGGCTGCGCGAGCGGCGCCATCTTGACGAACCACTGCTCCATCAGCATCGGCTCGATCACCGCGCCCGATCGCTGCGAGCGATTGCGCGGGACCTTGTAGTCCTTGACCGCGCCGAGGAAGCCCTGCTCCTCGAGATCGGCGACGACCGCCTTGCGCGCCTCGTCGACGGTCAGGCCGACGTACTTCGCCGGCGCGGGCGCGATCATGCGGCCCTTCGAATCGATCACCTGCAGGATCTCGAGCTGGGTGCGGAGCGCGCACTCGTAGTCGTTGGGATCGTGCGCGGGCGTGACCTTGACCGCGCCGGATCCGAACTCGGGATCGACGAAGGTGTCGCCGACGATCGGGATCGTGCGACCGGTGAGCGGCAGCTGCAGGCGCTTGCCGATCAGGTGCTTGTAACGGAGATCGTCGGGATGGACCGCGACGCCGGTGTCGCCGAGCATCGTCTCGGGGCGCGTGGTCGCGACGGTGAGGCGCTCGGAAGAGCCCTCGATCGGGTACTGGATCTCCCAGAGGTGCCCGTTCTCCTCGACGACGTCGACCTCGAGATCGCTGACGACGGTCTCGCTCGCGGGATCCCAGTTGATCATCCGCTTCGCGCGATAGATCAGGCCTTCGTCGAACAAGCGGACGAACGCCTCGCGAACGGCCTTGTTCGAGCCGTCGTCCATCGTGAAGCGCTCGCGCTGCCAGTCGAGCGAGAAGCCCATGAGCTTCTCCTGCTCGCTGATGCGCGAGCCGGAGCGCTCCTTCCAGATCCACGCGCGGCGCAGGAACTCGTCGCGGCCGAGATCGAAGCGCGCCTTGCCCTCGCGGCGCTTGAGCTCCTTCTCGAGCAGCGTGTGGACGGCGATCGACGCGTGATCGGTGCCCGGCATCCACATCGCGTTGAAGCCGTGCATGCGGCGCCAGCGGATCAAGATGTCCTGGAGCGTCGAGCCGAGCGCGTGGCCCATGTGGAGCGAGCCCGTGACGTTCGGCGGCGGCAGCGTGATCGAGTACGGTACCGTCGGGCTGGTCTCGTCGGCGTGGAAGTAGCCGTTGGTCAGCCAGAACCGCAACCAACGCGGCTCGACCTCGGACGGGTCGTACTGCTTCGACAAGGCGGACGAGGACATTGCAGGGCGCACGCTACCACACGCGCGCCCTCACGCTGATCGTGGCCAGACGCGCTAGTTCGCGCGCGTCTTTGCCAGCTCGTGCAAGTTCTCGCGGATGATCGTCTCCGCGAGCTCGGGCACGACTTCCCAGACGATCCGCTCGACGACCTCGGTCGAGAGCTTGAGCAGCGCGATCAGCTCGGGGCTGCCGGGCTCGAGGCCCGACGCTTCGGCGAGGCGCGCGCCCATCTTCGCGAGCGTGCGCTCGACCAGCGCGGAGCGCTTGGTCGGCACGCCGCTGATCATCGGCGCGCGGCCGAGCGAGGCCGCGGGCGCGGCGGACGCGGGCGCGCCCATCGGCGGCGGCGCGGTCGGCGGCTTGAACGACGGCGGCGGCGCGCCCATCGGCGAAGGCGCGGGCGGCTTGATCGACGGCGCGGCCATCGGCGCGGGCGCCGGCGGCGCGATCGGCGCCGGCATGCCCGGCGTCGGCGCGGTGCCGAGCGGAACCGGCTGCGCGGTGCCACCGGGGCCCGGCGGCATCTTGATCGTCGGCATGCCCATGATCGTCGCCGAGCGCGGCGGCATCTGCGCCGCGGGCGGGACCTTGGCGGCGGCGGCGGCCGCAGCGGCGGGGCCGATCGTCGACGGCACCGGGATCGCGGGCGACGGCACCGCGGGCTTCGGGATCGAAGGCGACGGTCCAGGCGACGGCGCCGCGGCCGCGGCACCACCGCTCGCCTTCGCGACGCCGTGCTGCGCGGCCTTCTCGATCAGCTCGACGCACTTGTCGAGCATGACCTGCGTGTCCCACGGCTTCGCGATCGTCGCGTCGGCGCCGACGGCGGAGCCGCGCGCGGCGTCGTACGGCGCCGAGTTGCCGTTCAGGATCACGACCGGGACGTCACCCAACGCCCCGTCGGTCTTCATCGATTGGCAGAGGTCGTAGCCCGACTTCGCACCCATCGCGGCGTCGGCCAGGACGAGCGCAGGCTTCTGCGCGCGCGCCTTCTCGAGCGCTTCTTCGACCGTGCGCGCCCCGACGTACGTGAAGTCGGATCCGCGGAAGGTGATCTCCGCGACCTTCTGCATCGTGACGCTGTCGTCGGCACAAAGAATGATCTTGCTCATCGGCCGGAGCCCCCAAGGAAGCGGCGATTCACGACGGTGGTACCACGGCCCGCGGCCCGGGGTCAATTCAACTGCTTGGATTCTCCTTGGGTTTCGGCGATCGGCACGTTCGCGGTATACAGTCGCTCCCCATGCCCGCGGCATCGAGTCCGTTCGCGCGCGCAGCCGCCGAGGCGGTCGCGCAGGTCACCGGCACGCCCGTCGACGATCTCAAGGTCGAAGCGCCGCCGCGCGCGGAGCTCGGGGACTTCGCGGTCGGCTGCTTCGCGGCGGCCAAGGCGATGAAGAAGGCGCCCGCCGCGGTCGCGGCCGAGGTCGCCGCGATCTTCCAGCCGAACGAGCTGCTCGACTCCGCGACGTCCGCCGGCCCGTTCGTCAACTTCAAGGCGAACCGCACGCGCGCCTTCGCGTGGCTGTTCGAGCGCGCCGCCGAGCGGTCGTTCGCGCCGCCGATCGCGCGCGATCAGACGATCACGATCGACTACTCGTCGCCCAACATCTCCAAGCACCTCGCGTATCACCACATCCGCTCGACCGTGATCGGCCACGCGCTCGCCAACCTGCACCGCGCGCTCGGCGCGAAGGTGGTCGGCATCAATCACCTCGGCGACTGGGGCACCACGCACGGGATGATCATCGCGGCGTACAAGAAGTGGGGCGGCCCGGAGATGGAGCCGCTCGACATCACGAAGATCAACGATCTCTATCGGCGGTTCCGCGCCGAGGAGAAGAACGATCCCGCGCTCGCCGCCGAGGGCCCGGCGTGGTTCAAGCGGCTCGAGGACGGCGACCCCGAGGCGCGCGCGCTGTGGCAGCGCTTCCGCGACATCTCCTGGGCCGAGTTCGACGCGATCTACAAGACGCTCGGCATCGAGTTCGACGAGGTGCGCGGCGAGAGCGCGTTCGAGAAGGATCTGCCCGGCGTGCTCGAGATGCTGCGCGAGAAGGGGCCGATCGTCGTCAGCGAAGGCGCGCAGGTCGTCGAGCTCGAGGGTGAGAAGACGCCCATCCTGCTCGTGAAGCAGGACGGCGCGACCTTGTACGCGACCCGCGACGTCGCGGCCGCGCTCTATCGCTGGAACACGTACCACTTCACGCGCTCGCTCTACGTCGTCGATCGCGGCCAGGCGCTGCACTTCCGGCAGCTCTTCAAGCTGTTGAAGAAGGTCGGCTACGACTGGGCCGATCGCTGCGAGCACGTGCCGTTCGGGCTGGTGCGCATCGGCGGCAAGAAGACCGGCTCGCGCGCGGGCGAGGTCGTGCTGCTCAAGGAGGTCTTCGCCGAGGCGACCGACGACGTGCGGCCGCGCATCCGCGAGGCGAACGCGTCGATGCCCGACGATCAGCTCGAACGGACCGCGTCGATGGTCGGCGTCGGCGCGGTCGTGTTCGCGAACCTGATCGCGCAGCGCGAGAAGGACGTCGACTTCGACATGGAGAAGGTGACGTCGCTGTCGGGCGACTCGGGCCCGTACCTCCAGTACAGCCACGCGCGCTGCGCGGGGATCGTGCGCAAGGGCGGGCCGCGCGACGGCGCCGCCGCCGATCCGGCGCAGCTCGCGCACGACGCGGAGTGGGCGGTCGCGCGGCGGCTGCTCGATTTCGGCGACGTCGTCGCGCGCGCCGCGGCCGGCAGCGAGCCGCACATCATGTGTCACTACCTGCTCGATCTCTGCGGCGACTTCTCGCGCTGGTACACCGCGGGCAACGACGACGCGTCCTTGCGCGTGCTCGTCGACGATCCGGCGAAGAAGGCCGCGCGCATGCGGCTGGTCGAGACCGTGCAAGCCGCGCTCGCGCAGGGCCTCGGCATCCTCGGGCTCGGCGCGCCCGACGTGATGTAGCTAGTCTTCAGGTCGACCGAGGGCGAGCGGCGGGCGCGTGCGGAGCGGCGCGATCACGAGCACCGCGAGCGTGACGACGTACGGCAGCTGATCGATCAGCTCGGTCGGGATGAAGGCGACGTGCAGCTTGAGCTGGCTCTTGAGCGCCTCGGCGAGCCCGAACGCGGCGGCGCAGCCGGCCGCCGGCAACGGACGCCAACCCGCGAGGATGATCGCGACCAGCGCGATGTAGCCGCGGCCGCCGCTCACCTCCGTGTAGAAGCTGCCGATCTGCAGCGACAGCTCGGCGCCGCCGACGCCGACGATCGCGCCGCCGATCGCGACCGCGGCCCAGCGCGTGCGCGTGACCGACACGCCGGCGGCGCGCAGCGCGTCGGGGCGATCGCCGGCGGCGCGCAGGCGCAGGCCGAGCGGCGCGTGCGCGACGAAGAGCGGCACCACGATCACCGCCGCGATCGCGATCCACACGATCGGATCGGTGGCGACGCTGTCGAACGACGGCGACGGCTTCGAGTTCGCCGCTTGGTCGTACAAGACCTCGAGCAGGTAGCTGGTCGTGCCGGCGGCCGCGAGGTTCAAGCCGACGCCGACGATCACTTGATCGGCGCGCCAGCGCGTCGCGAGCCACACCTGCAGCGCCGCGACCGACGCGCCCGCCGCGGCGCCGGCGGCGATGCCCGCGTACGCCGAATCCGCGGCGCGGCCGATCACCGCGGCGGCGAACGCGCCGACCAAGAGCTTGCCCTCGAGCGCGAGATCGATGACGCCGGAGCGCTCGCACATCACGCC
>DATJIA010000197.1:0-4107 GCA_035493675.1 Kofleriaceae bacterium
GCTCGCGATCGCGGGCGAGGCGCGCGCGGATCGCGCGCTGGTCGCGGAGCTCCACGCGGGCGCGGGAGTCGTGATCGTCGACGACGGGCCGGCGTTGCGCGCGGGCGCGAACGCGACCGACATGATCACGACGCCGCTCGACGCGGGCGTCGTGATCGCGCTCGAGCCGCCGGCGCCCGAGACCTCGATCGTGTGGGCGCCCGAGGTCGCGTTCGTGGCGGTCGGTCCCGATCGCTCGCTGCTCGGCGGCGTGCGTGCAGACTTCCGCTGGCTGGACGCGCTGAGCCCGCGCACGGACATGTGGCTCGCGGGCCGCGCGGGCGCGAGCACCGCGTGCGACGACACGATGACCGGCGCGGAGTACGGCTCGACGTTCGGCACCGAGCAGATGCGCGCGGGCGTCTACGTCGCGGCCTATCGGTGCCGGCGATCGTCGACGGTCTCGATGGAACGCGTGCCGGTGCTCGACACGCAGATCGGCTTCGTCTTGGAGATCAACGCACGGTGAGCGTCACGTCGGCGCGCTGATCGGCGAACGGCTTGCCGCCGCAGGCGACGCCGTGGAACTCGATCGTCGCGTGATAGGTGCCGGCCTTCGTCGGCGTGCCGGTGAGGACGCCGTCGTCGAGCTTGATCCCCGGCGGCAGCTCACCGGCGGAGACGGTCGCGCCGCGCGTCGCCCATTCGCTCGGGCGCCCGTCGCCGTACTCGCAGCGCGCCGCGGGGCTCGCGCTGAACGCGCGGCCCACGTGCGCGACGCCCGCGTCGGGGTAGCTCACGCCGTGGACGTACAGCTCGTTCGGCGCGAGCTTCGCGCCGGCGCCGCACGCGGCCAGGAGGATCAGGAATGCCCGAATGAGGCCTCCGCGGGACGATCGGTGATCGTCGCGTCCTTGCCTTCGATCCACAGCGCGCGCTCGATCGCGAGGAGCAGCGGCCCGAACGTCGACGGATCGAGCGCGCTGATCGCGAAGCCGTGATGACCGAGGTGCTCGATCTCGTCTTCGGGCAGCCGATCGACCTTGTTCCAGACGACCAGGCGCGGCTTCCGCGACAGCTCGAGGTCGGAGAGGATCGACTCGACCGCGCGGATCTGCTGCTCGTGATCCGGATCCGACGCGTCGACGACGTGCACGAGCAGATCGGCGTCCGACATCTCCTCGAGCGTCGCGCGGAACGCGTTGACGAGGTCCTTCGGGAGATCGCGGATGAAGCCGACCGTGTCGGTGATCACGACCTCGCGCTCGCGCGGGAAGCGCAGGCGGCGCGTGATCGGATCGAGCGTCGCGAACAGCTTGTTCTCGGCGCGCGCGTCGCCCTGGGTGAGCGCGTTCAGGAGCGTCGACTTGCCGGCGTTGGTGTAGCCGACGATCGCGACCACCGGGATCTCGCTGCCGGCGCGGCGCGCGCGGCGCAAGCGGCGATCGTCCGACAGGTCGCGCAGGCGCTTCTCGAGGGCGTGGACGCGCTCGCGCGCGCGGCGGCGATTGATCTCGAGCTTGGTCTCACCGGGGCCGCGCCCGCCGATGCCGCCGGTCAACCGCGACATCATCGTGTTCTTCTCGATCAGCCGCGGCAGCGCGTACTTCAGCTGCGCGAGCTCGACCTGCAGCTTGCCGTCGCGCGACTGCGCGTGCTGCGCGAAGATGTCGAGGATCAGCATCGTGCGGTCTAGGACCTTGAGCTCGGTCGCGTCGCTGATCGCGCGCGCTTGGCCCGGCGTCAGATCGGGATCGAAGATCACGACCTCGGCGCCGAGCTGCATCGCGCGCAGGAGGATGTCGTCGAGCTTGCCGCGCCCGACGAGGAATCTCGGATCAGCCGCCGGACGCTGCTGCGTCATCACGTCCAAGACGCGCACGCCCGCGGTCCGGCACAGCTCCTTCAGCTCGGCGATGCGCGCGTTCGAGTCGACGCCCTTCCCGATCGCGACGTGCACGAGCAGCGCGCGCGTGCCCTTCTCGTGCTCGCTGAGCTTCTGCGCGCGGCCGAACTCCGCCTCGAGCGCGCCGATCAATTGGCCGAAGTCGGTCTTCGGCGCGTGCGGCGATTCGGCGGGCAGCTCGCGCCACGGGTGTTGCGCCGAGACGTCGGGCAAGAGGTGCCCGATGAAGAGCTTCTGCGGACGGCCGGCGTCGACCGTGATCGCGGCGACCGCGTCGAGCCGCAGGAGCGCGAGGTCGGTGAGATCGTCGCGAGTGAGCGCCTCGCCGCGCAGGTGCGTGTGCACCAGCCGCAGGCCGCGGAAGCGACCGGCGGCGCCGCGCAGACGGCCGACGTCGGGCAAGAAGATCTTGGACGCGTCGCCGACGAAGACGTGCTGGATCGCGCCGCGCCGATCGATCAAGACGCCGATCTGGCGATGCAGCTCACCGGAGAGCTCCGCCATGAAGGTGGCAAGCTCGGGTGAGACGACCTCCGAGGGCGCGACCCGCCGGCGGTACACACGCTCCAACGCCTTGATCTCGCTCGCCTTGAGTCCGGCGAGATTTCCGGTGACCTCTTCCTGCATGCGTGGCGCGTTCGCGCGAGGAGACTATACGGCACGCGCATATATAATGAAGGCCGTGGCTCGTCGATTCCGCGCGCTCGTCGTACACGGCCAGCCGGAAGCGATCGGCGAGATCGCCGAGTTGCTCGGCGGCTTGGATCTCGGCGTCGAGACCGCGCGCTCCGCGATCGAGGCGCTCAACAAGGTGCGCGGCGCGCCGCCGCACGTGATCGTCGCCGGCCACCGGCCGCCGCACCTCGACGCGGTCGCGTTCCTCGAGGCGTCGATCGCGATCGCGCCCGAGGCGCTGCGCATCGCGATGGTGTCGTCGCCCGACGAGGCCGTCGAGCTCGACCACCGGCCCGCGCACGCGGGCACGATCATCCGCTTCGTGGCGCGCCCCTCCGAGCGCAGCCGCTTGATCGCGCTCGTCGGCGAGGGCGTGAAGCTCCTGACCTTGGTCGACGAGCAGCGCGAGCTGGTCAAGAAGCTCAGCGCCGAACAGCAGCGACTGACCCGACGCGAGACCCTCCTGGACGTGGTGGTGAAGGAACGGACGAAGGAGCTGGAGGATGCGTACTTGAAGCTGAAGGCCGCCAACCGGCAGGCGCTGTTCGGGCTCGCGGAGGCGATCGAGGCGCGCGATCCGTACACGAAGGGCCACTGCGGCCGCGTCGCCGCGTACTCGCTCGTGCTCGCGAAGGAGTCGGGCTATCCCGACGACGGCCTCGAGACGCTCGAGTTCGGCGCGTTCCTCCACGACATCGGCAAGATCGGCATCCGCGACGCGGTCTTGTTCAAGCCGGGCCCGCTCGATCCCGACGAGTGGGAGCACATGCGCGAGCACCCGGTGAAGGGCTACGAGATCGCGTCGAAGATCGAGATGCTGAAGCCGATCATGTCGGCGGTGCGCAACCACCACGAGCGGTGGGACGGCACCGGATACCCCGACAAGCTGGTCTCCGACCAGATCCCGATGGCGGCGCGCATCGTCGCGATCGCCGACGCCTACGACGCGATGGCGACCGATCGCCCGTACAAGAAGGCGCTCCCCAACGACGAGTGCGAGGCGATGCTGCGCAAGGCGTCTGGGAAGATGTACGACCCGGAGCTGATCGAGCTGTTCTGCACGAAGCACCTCGGCGCGCTGTTCCGCGACGAATACGAGGGCTTGCCCTACGAAGACGGCTATCAAGCCGGCGGCGCCGGGTAGGTTAGACTAGAGCCGGGGTGAAGCCGGGCTCGCTGTTCAACCAGCGGTTCGAGATCGAACGCCGCGCGGGAAGCGGCGGCATGTCGATCGTGTTCCGCGCGCGCGACGTGACGACCGGCGAGGTCTGCGCGCTCAAGCTATTGGCGGGCGACGGCGATCGCAAGCTCGAGCGGTTCGATCGCGAAGGCCGCGTGCTCGCCGAGCTGCGCCACCCCGCCATCGTCCGCTACATCGATCACGGCGTGACCGCGGCGGGCGAGCGCTACCTCGCGATGGAGTGGCTCGAGGGCGAGGATCTCAGCGAGCGGTTGGCGCGCGCGCCGCTGACGATCGGCGAGGCGCTCGTGCTCGTGCGCGTGGTCGCGGAGGCGCTCGGCGTCGCGCACGCGCGCGGCGTCGTGCA
>DATJIA010000198.1:0-5357 GCA_035493675.1 Kofleriaceae bacterium
CCGGCGGCGCGGCGCGCGGCCGAGGAGATCACCGAGCGCCTGCGCGCGAGCGAGGCGCGGCTCGACGCGGTGCTCGGCGGCGTCGCCGACGGCATCACGATGCAGGACGCGACCGGCGCGGTGATCTACGCGAACGCGCGCGCCGCGACGATGTCGGGCTACGCGACGCCCGAGGAGATGATGCGCGCGCCGCTGACCGAGTTCCCGCGGCGGTTCGCGATCTACGGCGAGGACGGCGCGCCGTTTCCGTACGCGGCGCTGCCCGGGCGCGCGGCGCTCGAGAGCGGCCGCCACGCGAGCGTGACGATCCGCGTCCACGATCGGCAGACCGGGCGCGGCTGGTGGGCGGAGATCTACGCCGAGCCGGTGCGCGGCGAGGCCGGCGCGGTCGGCGTCGTCAACATCTGGCGCGACGTCACCGAGGCGCGCCAGCGCGAGGCGTCGCTCGCGTTCATGGCGCGCGCGGGCGAGGTGCTCGGCGGCTCGCTCGACTACGAGAAGACGCTGGCGGAGCTCGCCGATCTGGTGGTGCCCGCGCTCGCCGACTGGTGCGCGATCGACATCGTCGAGGGGGATCAGGTCCGGACGCTCAGGACCTCGCACGTCGATCCCGCCAAGCGTGCGCTCGCGGCCAGCGTGAGCGAGCGCTGGCCGCCGGATCCGGCGACCAGCGGCGCGCACCGCGCGATCCAGACCGGCGAGCCGCAGCTCGTCGCCGAGATCACCGACGCGATGATCGACGCCGCCGGTCGCGATCCCGAGCACCTCGCCGTCTTGCGCGAGCTCGGCCTGCGCTCGGCGATGGTCGTGCCGCTGACCGCGCGCGGGCAGACGCTCGGCGCGATCACGCTGATCGCGGCGGAGTCGGGGCGCACCTACGGCGAGCGCGATCTCGCGTTCGCGATCGACGTCGGCCGGCGCGCGGCGATCGCCGTCGACAACGCGCGGCTCTACGGCGAGGCGCGGGCCGCGATCCGCTTGCGCGACGACTTCCTCGCGGTCGCGGGCCACGAGCTGCGCACGCCGCTGACCGCGATCCTCCTGCAGGCGCACGGCTTGATCCGCCTCGGCGAGGCCGGTCAGCTCACCGCCGATCCGGCGCGGCTCGCGCAACGGATCGGCCGGCTCGCCGATCAGGGCGAGCGGCTGCAGCACCTGGTCGACGATCTGCTCGACGTCTCGCGCATCGCCGGGGGGCGGCTCACGCTCGAGCCGCGCCAGGTCGATCTCGCCGACGTCGTCGCGCAGGTCGTCGAGCGCTTCCACGACGACGCGCGCGCCGGCGCGTCGACCATCACGCTCGAGTCGAGCGGCGCGATCGTCGGCCAGTGGGATCCGCACCGGCTCGACCAGGTCTTCACCAACCTGGTCTCGAACGCGATCAAGTACGGGCGCGGCAAGCCGATCGCGGTGCGAGTGACGAACGAAGGCGGGCGCGCGCGCGTGAGCGTACGCGACGAAGGCATCGGGATCTCCGCCGTCGATCAGGCGCGCATCTTCGGGCGCTTCGAGCGCGCGGTCTCCGATCGCAACTACGGCGGGCTCGGGCTCGGCCTCTGGATCGCGGGGCAGATCGTCGAGGCGCACGGCGGCCGGATCTCCGTCGCGAGCGAGGCGGGCAAGGGCGCCGAGTTCACGGTCGAGCTACCGGTCGCGCATCCGTGAGGCGGCCGACGGATAGATCTATAACGACGTAAGATTGCAGTGTGCTCGCCGATCACAGTGAGCGCCGGCGCACGCAACGATCGGCGCCGTACCGTCGGGAATCGTCGCGCCGCCGATCCGTGGGCGGCCCGTGAGTTGCAACCTCGTCGGGCCGCAGGTATGTCGTCGTCGGAGCACACGCAGGCACTCGCGGCATCGTTGGCGCGCTGCGAGACCGCGTTCCGCGCGCTCGGCGACGCCTGCTCGGCGGCGTGTGACGTCGTGCTCGCGTCGCGGACGCCCGCGCTCGCCGCGCAGCTCATGGATTGCTGGTACATCGCCGGCGCGACCGCGCGCTTGCTCGCGCGCCACGCCGAGCACCCCGCGCGCACGCTCGCGATGATGGTCGCGGTCGCGCGCCAGGTCACGCGCGCCGCCGGCGATCACGCGCCGGTGGATCCGCCCGCGCCCGTGCGCGCGTGGATGCGCGCGATCCGCGAGGCGTCGCTGGCGTCGACGGCGGTGCTCGGCTTGATCTGGGACGACGCGCTCGGGCCGTGGGACGGCGCGACCCACGAGATCGAGCCGCCGCACCTGCGCGTCACGCAGGAGCTCGATCCCGACGAGCTCGCGCTGTCCGACGACGAAGCCGGCGCGATTCGATCGCGCTGATCGGACCAGCGATCGGTCGCGTGTAAGTGTGCGCGCGCTCGCTCCGCACCGCGTCAACCCCGCGGATGCCGGTCACATCGCGCGCCGTTGCAATCAGACGGGGGTCTCGTGCGTCTGAAAAGTTGCCCGCGACGGATCGTGGAGCGAAGCGTGAACGTAGGAGGCTGCCGTATGAGCTATCGAGAAGCGAAGGAGCTAGCCGAGCTCCGCCAACTGCTGCGCGATCAACTCGCGGCCGGCGACGTGCGCCGCGCGTGGCCCGCGCTCGAGCGCTTGCGCCAGCTCTCCGGCGCGGATCACGATCTGCGCGCGGAGTGGGAGCGCTGGTCGTTCCGCTTCGATCTGCTCAGCGTCGCCGCGTGATCACGGGCTGACGTTGATGTCGAGATCGTAGTTGTTCTCGACGCCCGACGCCGCGGAGACCTGCACGTACCACTGATCGACCGAGAGGCGGTTGGTCACGATCACGACCGTGTTGCCGCTGGGCTGGCCGTCGAAGCCGGCCGGCTGGCCCTGGCGCGTGAGCAGCTTCATGTTGAGCGCGCCGTTGCCCGGATCGTAGGTCAACGTCACGCGGACGTTCTGGCCGACCGAGGTCGTGTTGAAGCCGAACATGTCGACGTCGGTCGACGGGCACAGCGCGAGCTTCGCGAGCGTGTAGTCGGCCTGCTGGTTGCGGACCGGCGTCTGCAGCGCGTGCGCGATGTCGTCGTTCGGCTCGATCGAGGTGTCGGTCCCGCACTGCACGTGCGAGCCGTCGATCGCCGGCGCGTGCGCGTCGGGCGTGCCGTTGAGCTCGCACACCGCGGACGTGCCGGTGCCGACGCAGGTGTAGCCGTCGGGGCAGCGCGGCTCGCTCGTGCCGCACTTGAACGGACGGCCGCCGAGGTTCGGATCGTACGGGTTGCACGCGGCGAACGCGCACGCGGAGAGGAGGAAGGCGAGGGTGCGCATGATGATCAGAAGTGGAGGCTCGCCGCGCCGCCGACGAAGCCGTCGCCGATCACGGGGGTGGCGACGAAGTCGTGCGACGTGTGCTTCGCGGCCGCGTGCTCGCTGCCGTGGTGCGAGTACTCCTCGTACCAGAAGTAGCCGGCGGCGGCGGCCGACACGACGCCGATGCCGAGCGCGACGTTCGACATCGTCTCGAAGCCGCGGCCGCGCGACTCGATCGTCTTCAGGTCGGCGTCGTAGGTGCTGCACGGCGGCGAGCCGCAGTCCGACTGCGAGCGCGCCGCGTCGCCCTCGATCGTCGAGCCCGCGTCGGACGCGACCCAGTAGAAGAGCAGCGAGACGACCACGAGCCCGCCGGCGGTGTAGGTCGTGCCCCACTTGGCGCGCTCGAAGTTGCGCGAGCCGACGTCGAAGAGGCCGCCGCCCGGCGTCTCGTCTTCGTGATGCTCGTCGGGGTGCTCGACCTCGGGATGCTCCTCTTGCAGCGCGGCGGCGGCGCTGCCGTCGTCGTCGGGCATGTCGGGATAGAAGCGCGCCTTGGCGTCTTCTTCGAGATAGACCAGGTTCGGCGACGACGCGCGGCCGATGCGCGTCACCACGCCGCCGTCCTTGTCCTTCACCTCGATGTAGTACTGGATCGAGGCGCCCTGCATCTTCTTGCCGGGGATGCGCGCGACCAGCTCGTGATAGCGCGGGCGCATCGGCTTGACGGTGAACTTCGACTCGCCGGCGCCGCGGTAGAAGAGCGAGACCTGCCAGCCGGCGTCCTCGGGCGCGTACGCGGTGAGATCGAGCGGCTTGCCCGGAGGCGCCGAGTCGATCACCTGGTGCTCGAAGTCGGCGGCGACGTACGGCGTGCCCTTCGGGTGCTTGACGCGCGGGTGATCGTCGGGGGGCGGCGTAGTGTCGCTGCCCGAGCCGGAGCCGGCGCCGACCTCGCTGCTCGAGCCGCTGCCGGTGCCGATCGCGGTGGTCGCCGATCCCGATCCGGATCCGCTCGCGCTCCCCGATCCCGCGTCGCTGCCGGCGCCGAACGGGTTGTTCGCGTCGGCGGGCTGCTTCTCGAGCTCCTTCACGCGCGCGGTGACCTCGGGGCGCTGCACGGCATCGGCCGGCGCGTCGCTGAGGAACTTCTTGTAGTAGAAGAGGGCGAGGTCCTTGTCGCCCTTCTGATCGAGGGTGACGCCGACGTTGTAGAGGAGCAGCGGGTTCTTCGAGAGCCGATACGACTCCTTGAACTTGTCGACCGCGTCCGCGTACTTCTTCGCGTCGAAGAGCTTCTTGCCCTCGACGAAGGCCTTCTTCGCCTTCTCCATGTCGTCGGCCGACGGCGTCGCCGCGGCTCCGCCCTTGTCACCCTTGTCGCCGGCCGGCTGCGCGCCGGCGCGAGTCGCGGCGAACGCGAGCCCGATGACGGCGAGTGCGGCGATGCGCTTTTGGATCACGATTCCCTCCGAGCCACGGCCGGGTCTTTAACACGTGCGCGCCCGACGTGGTCAACGATCGGGCGCTGCTGTGACGTAGTGAACGATCGATCTCGCGGCTGGGTGTCAGCCGCCGAACGGATCGACGATCGCCGGCTTCTTCCCGGTCGCCGGCTTCTTCTTCACGGCCGGTTGTGCGGGCTGCGCGTCGCCACCGCCGAAGGGATCGACGATGTTGCCGGCCGGCTTCTTGGTGCCGGTCGTGGTCTTCGGCGTGGTCTTCGCCGTCGGCTTCGTCTCCGTCGTGGGTCCGCCGTTACCGAACGGATCGACGATGTTGCCCTTGGGCGCCGTCGCCGTGTGCTTCGGTTCGGTGGTCGTGTGCTTCGGCGTCGTGGTGGTCGCCGGCTGAGTGACGACCGCGGCGGTGTGCGTCTCGGGCGCGGGCGTCGGCGCGGGCGCGGTGTTGGTCACCGCGGTGTCGTTGGTGATCGGCGCGACCGTCGGCGTCGGCGCAGGCGTCGGCGCGGTCGCGGTGTTGGTCGCGGCGGTGTCGTTGGTGATCGGCGCGACCGTCGGCGTCGGGGCAGGCGTCGGCGCGGTCGCGGTGTTGGTCACCGCGGGCGCAGTTGCCGCCGGCGCGGGCGCGGTCGCGGTGTTGGT
>DATJIA010000199.1:0-12615 GCA_035493675.1 Kofleriaceae bacterium
GCGATCAAGACCGGGCGCGAGAACTGCCAGACGAGCAACCGCACGATGTCGAGCACGCTCGCGCCCATCACCTTGCGCATGCCGATCTCCTTGGTGCGCCGCTCGGCGGAGAACGCGGCGAGCCCGAACAGGCCGAGGCACGCGATCACGATCGCGAGCACCGAGAACGCCGCGAAGATCTGCCCGCGCTGCGCGTCGGCGTCGTACTGCTTCGCGAGATCGTCGTCCACGTAGCCGGCGCGGAGCGGCAGCTCCGGCATCAGGCGCGCCCACACCGCGGCCGCCGCGCGCGCGACCTCGGGCATGCGCCCGGGCGCGGCCTTCAAGGTCAGCCGCGAGAAGTGACGCTCGGGCGGCGAGACGTAGAACATCATCGGCGTGACCTCGTCGCGCACCGAGCGCAGGTAGAGATCCGGCACGACGCCGACGATCGTCGTCTGCGCGCGGCGCAGCGGATCCTCCGCGCTGGTCACGTCCCAGTAGACGCGCCCGATCGCCGACGCCGGATCGGCGATGCCGAGCTTCATCATCAGCGTGCGGTTGATGATCACGCCGTCCTTCGGCGCCGGGTCCTTGTCGTCGGGAAAGAAGTCGCTCGGGTGATCGGCGGAGAACAGGCGCCCGGCGAGCGGCGTCACGCCGTACACCTGGAAGAAGTCGGGATCGACGCGCAACGTCTCGATCAGCGTGCGGCCGTCTTCGCCGACCGGATGCGTGTACAGGAGCGTGTGGTTGTCGCTGCCGAGCGGCGGCGTGTCCGACGACAGCGTCACGCCCTCGACGCCGGGCAAGGCCGCGATCTCGCGCTTCAGCGTCGCCGCGTTCTTGCCCTCGGCGAGCGCGCCGAGGCCGCCGAGCGTCATGCGGTTCTTCGGCGCGTAGCCGAGCTCGAGCCGCCGCGCGTAGACGGTCTGCGCGTAGATCACGACGGTGCAGATCATCAGCGTGATCGAGATCGCGAACTGGAACACGACGAGGCCGCTGCGCAGGAGCGTCGAGCCGTGCTGCCCCGACTGGTTCGCCTTGAGCACGACCGCCGGGCGGAAGCGCGACAGATAGACCGCCGGGTAGAGCCCGCCCGCGACGCCGACGACGAGCACGAGGCCCGCGATCGTCAGCCACAGGATCGGATCGCCGGTGAGATCGAGCCGCAGCGACTTGTCGAGGAACTGGTTGAACGCGCCGAGGGACACCTCGACGAGCGCGATCGCGATCACGAGCGCGATCAGCGCGGTCACGATCGCCTCGCCGAGGTGCTGCGCGATCAGCTGGCCGCGGGTCGCGCCGACCACCTTGCGCATCCCGACCTCGCGGGCGCGCTTCATCGCGCGCGCGGTCGCGAGGTTGACGAAGTTGATGCACGCGATGATCAGGATCAAGAGCGCGATGCCGGCGAAGGCGACCACCGCGGCGAAGCTGCCGACGTGCGCGTAGCCCGGCACCTTCGCGTGCAAGTGGATGTCGCGCAGCCGCTGCGGGAAGTACTCGATCAGCTGCGACGGCTTCTCGGAGAAGCCGGGCACCTCGATCACGACGTTGCGATCGACGAGCGCCGGCAGGCGCGCGATGATGTCGTCGACCGCGTCGGGCGCGCGGAGGAGCGAGTACGTGTTGACGTTCGCCGAGGTCCAGCGATCGGCGACGTACGGCTCGTCGTGCCAGCGCGGCGTGTCGAAGTACGCGATCGCCTCGAGCTCGAGGTGCGACGCGCGCGGGATGTCGGCGAACTCGCCGACGACCGTGTACGTGTACTTGCCGTCGATCGTCACCGTGCGGCCGACCGGCGGCGCGTCGCCGAACCACGCGTGCGCGGTGGTCTCCGACACCAGGATCGACGACTTGTCGCGCAGCGCGGCCTCGCGATCGCCGGCGATCATCGGCAGATCGAAGACGCCGAAGAAGCCGGGATCGACGTACGCGATCTCCGCGCGCAGCACGCGATCGTCGATCTTGACCGGCGCCGGCTCCTTGTAGACGCGCACCGTGCGCTCGATCTCCGACGAGAGCTCCTTGTCGAGCGCCGCCTTGAGCGGGCCCGCGCTGCCCGCGAACGACATCGTCTCGGCGCCCGGCACGCGGATCGTCGTCTCGTAGTTGACGATGCGATCGGCGTTCGGGATCCACGCCTCGTAGCTGCGCTCGTCGCGCACGTACAAGAGGATGACCAAGCACGCGGCGAGGCCGACCGCGAGCCCGCCGATCGTGATCGCGGCGTAGCGCTTCTGCGCGGCGAGGTTGCGCAGCGCGACCGCGAGGTAGTGGCGCAGCATCAGCCCGCCGCCCGGTGCTGCTCGGTGGCGACCTGGCCGTCGAACAGGTGGATCGTCCGGCGCGCGAAGTCGGCGTGCGCCGCGGAGTGCGTGACCATCACGATCGTGGTGCCGGCGGCGTTCAGCTCGACGAGCAAGCGCATGACCTCGTCGCCGTTCTGCGAGTCGAGGTTGCCGGTCGGCTCGTCGGCGAGGATCAGCGACGGCTTCGACACGACCGCGCGCGCGATCGCGACGCGCTGCTGCTGGCCGCCCGACAAGGCGGGCGGGAAGTGCCGCGATCGATGCGCGATCTTCATGCGGCTCATGACCTCGTTCACGCGCGCCTTGCGCTCGGAGGCGGTCGTGCCCTGGTAGAGCAGCGCCATCTCGATGTTGTCCGCGACGGTGAGCTCGTCGATCAGGTTGAAGCTCTGGAAGACGAAGCCGAGCTTGCGCTTGCGCAGCGCCGCCAGCTTGCCCTCGCCGTACTTGCTGATGTCCTCGCCGTCGAAGACGTAGCGGCCGTCGTCGGGCGCGTCGAGCATGCCGAGCACGTTGAGCAAGGTCGACTTGCCGCAGCCCGACGGGCCCATGATCGCGACGAACTCGCCCTGACGGATCTCGAGGTTCACGTGGCGCAGCGCCGTCGTCTCGATCTCGGCGGTGCGATAGGTCTTGCTGACGCTCTCCAACTTCACCAGCACGGTGGCTCCTTCAGTGCCCCAATTCGAGGCGATCTCGATCGAGGAAGTTCGTGTACGGCGAGGTCACGATCTCTTCGTCGACGGACAGCCCGTCGAGGACCTCGATCTGCTGCGGGTTGCGGCGGCCGAGCTTGACGTTGCGGCGCACGGCCTGGCGGTGATCGCTCGACACGACGAACACCCAAGTGCCGCCGGTGTCGTTGTAGTAGGCGCCGTTGGGCACCATCACCGCCTCGCTCGGCTGGCCGAGGCGCAGCGACAGCGGCGCGGTCTGGCCGCGGCGCACGTCTTTCGGCGCGTCGCCGTCGAAGACGAGCTCGATCTGGAACTGCCCGTTGCTGACCTGCGGGCGGATCTTCGAGACGGTGAGCTGATAGCTCTCCCACGACGCGTGCTGCCCGATGTCGACGCGCGGCAGGTAGAACTCGTCGAGGCTCGCGACGACCTTGACGTGATCCGGATCGTCGATCTGCGCGATGCGATCGCCGGGCGCGAGCGTCTGCCCGACCTCGAGCGTGAACGCGCTCAGCTGGCCGGCGGCCGGCGCGCGGACGTCGAGCCCGTCGAGGTTCTTGCGCGCGAGGTCGAGGTTGGCCTCGAGCTGCTCGGCGGCGGTGCGCATCTGCGCGAGCTGCGCGCGCTGCAGCTTGTCGGCGGTCGCGCGCGTCTCGGTCTCGACCGCGAGCCGGCGCTGGTAGTAGTCGAGCTCGTCGGTGAGATCGTCGAGCTCGACCTGCGGCGTGACGCCCTCGGCGACCGCGCGCGCGGCGATCGCCTTCTGCCGGCCGAGCCGCTTGATCTGGTAGTGGACCTCGACCATCTCGCGCTCGTGCACCTGCCGCGACTGCTCCTGCGCGAGCTCGAGGCTGCGCAGGTTGTTGAGCTGCTCGGTGATCTGCGCCTCGCGCGAGATCAGATCGAGCTGGAGCTGCGTGTTCGCGAGCTCGAGCAGCGGCTGACCCGCCTCGACGTGCGCGCCGTCTTCGATCGCGATCGCGCGGACCTGCCCGCCCGACGGCGTCGTCACGTAGGTCGTGCGCAGCGGCGTGACCTGCCCCCGGATCTGGATGACGTCATCGAACTGACCGCGGGTCACCCGCCCGAACGTGACGCGGCTGCCCTCGACGGCGAGCGCGCGGCCGCCCTCGCGATGGAGCGCGAACGCGGCGCCGCCGGCGATCGCGATCACGGCGGCGGCGATCACCGCGCGCCGGCGCCAGCGCGGCGGACGCACGATCACGCGGTCCATCGCGGTCGGATCGGTTCTCGCTACAATCATCTCGTCATCGACGCTCAGCAAGAGCGGCGCCAGGTGGGACCCGTGGAATCCGACGCACTTGCACGATCGCCGTTTCGAGACCGTCCGGACCGGTGTCCGGATCCGTACAGTGACGTCCGGAAGCGTGCAGCATGAGCGCGAAGCTGCTGGTCCTCGATGACGACAAGGACGTCCTGACCGCGGCGCGCCTGATGCTCAAGCGCGAGTACGAGGTCGTCACCGCGCACGATCCCGAGCGGCTGCCCGCGCTGCTCGCCGAGCACGCGTTCGACGTCGTCCTGCTCGACATGCACTTCGTCACCAGCGCGCAGGCCGCGCGCGAGGGCTTGAACCTGATGGCGCGGATCCATCAGCACGATCCCGACATCGTGGTCGTGCTGATGACGGCGTTCACCGAGTTCGACACCGCCGTGCTCGCGATGAAGCGCGGCGCCTTCGACTTCGTCGCGAAGCCCTGGCAGAACGAGAAGCTCGCCGCGACCGTGCGCGCGGCGGCCGAGTATCGGCGCAGCCGGATCGAGGCCGCGCGGCTGAAAGGTCAGAACCGCGCGCTCGCCGCCGAGCTCGACCGTGGTCGCGATCCGCTGCTCGGCGATTCACCGGCGATGCAGCGCGTGCGCGCGCTGGTCGCGAAGGCCGCGCCGACCGACGCCAACGTGCTCGTGCTCGGCGAGAACGGCACCGGCAAGGAGCTGGTCGCGCGCGCGCTCCACGCGCAGTCGCGGCGCGCCGACGCGGTCTTCATGGCGGTCGATCTCGGCGCGATCGCGGGCACGCTGATCGAGAGCGAGCTCTTCGGTCATCGCAAGGGCGCGTTCACCGGCGCCGACGAGCACCGCGTCGGACGCTTCCAGTCGGCGAGCGGCGGCACGCTCTTCCTCGACGAGGTCGCGAACATGCCGCGCCACCTGCAGGGCAAGCTCTTGACCGCGCTCGAGCGCCGCGAGGTCGTGCCGGTCGGCGCCAACGCGCCGTCGCCGATCGACGTGCGCGTGATCGCCGCGACCAACGCGACCGCCGCCGAGCTCACCGACGAGAGCCACTTCCGCCAGGATCTCCTGTACCGGTTGAACACGGTCGAGATCGTGGTGCCGCCGCTGCGCGAGCGCCGCGAGGACATCCCGCTGCTCGCGACCCACTTCATACAGCTGTACGCGGCGCGGCTCGGGCGCGACGTGCGCGCGATCTCCGACGAGGCGCTCGCCGCGCTGGTCGCGTATCCGTGGCCCGGCAACATCCGCGCGCTGCGCCACGCGCTCGAGCGCGCGGTGATCCTGTGCGACGGCGACGTGCTCGAGGCCGGCGACTTCGCGCTGCCGGTCGCGTCGGCGCCGGCGCCGAGCGTCGCGCCGGCCGAGGCGCAGACGCTGATCGATCTCGAGCGGCGCGCGATCATCCAGGCGCTCGCGAAGCACGGCGGCAACGTCACCCACGCCGCCGACGAGCTCGGGCTGACGCGCGCGTCCTTGTATCGGCGGATGGAGAAGCATGGTCTCTGAGCGGTTCACGCGCCGGCTCGTCGTGCGCATCGCGGCGCTCGCGACGACGGCGCTGGTGATCGGGCTCGCGGCGTCGGCGGGCTTGGTCGCGGTCGCGACGATCGCCGGCGCGGCGGCGATCGTGCAGATCGCGCTGCTCGCGCGCGCGGTCGATCGCACCCACCGCGAGCTCACCCGCCTCGTCGACGGCCTCCGCTACGACGACTACCAGCAGGCGTTCGCGCTGCGTCCGATGGGCGCGAGCTTCGCGGCGCTGCAGACCGCGTTCGACCAGGCGCTCGCGCGCTTCCGCGACGCGCGGATGGAGCGCGAGGCGGAGCGGCGCTACCTCGAGGCGGTGGTCGAGCACGTGCCGATCGCGATCATCGCGGTGCACGGCGACGGCGCGATCGAGCTGAAGAACAGCGCGGCGCGGCGCTTGTTCGATCGCGCCGCGGCGACGCACGTCGATCGGTTGATCGACTACGGCGCGCTGTTCCAGCGCGACGTCGCGCAGGCGACCCGCGACGCGCGCGTCGTCACCCGCATGGACGTCGACGGCGCGCCGCGCCAGCTGATGCTGTCGACCACGCAGATCTCGGTCGGCGGCGACGTGATCCGCTTGATCGCGCTGCAGGACATCCAGCGCGAGCTCGACGGCGCCGCGCTCGCGACGTGGCACGACATGGCGCGCATCCTCTCGCACGAGATCCTCAACTCGCTGACGCCGATCGCGTCGCTCGCGCGCACCGCCGACGAGCGGGTCGCCGAGCTCGCCGCGCGCGGGCCCGACGAGACCGTCGAGGATCTCGTCGACGCGACCCGCACGATCGCGCGCCGCGCCGACGGCCTCATGCGCTTCGTGAAGAGCTACCGGCAGTTCACGCAGATGCCGCCGCCGAGCCTGCGCCCGCTCGAGCTGCGCGCCTACCTCGAGCGGGTCGCGGCGCTCCTGCGCGGCGAGCTCGCGAACCGCGGCGTCGCGCTGCACGTCGAGGCGCCGCCGCTCGGGCTCGCGGTCATGGCCGACGACGCGCTCCTCGATCAAGCGTTGATCAACGTCGTGCACAACGCGGCGCACGCGGCGGCGGCGGCGAGCGCGCCGCAGGTGTGGCTGTCGGCGTCTTTGTCCGAGCGCGGCCGGCCCGTGATCGAGATCGCCGACAACGGCCCCGGCGTCGACGCCGCGCTCGGCGACAAGATCTACCTGCCCTTCTTCACGACCAAGACCGACGGCTCCGGCATCGGCCTCGCGCTCGCGCGGCAGGTCATGCTCGTGCACGAGGGCGGCATCACCGCCGGCACGCGCCCCGGCGGCGGCGCGCTGTTCCGCCTGTCGTTCTAGCGGGTCATCGAGGCGCACATGTGCCCGTGCGGCCCGCGCACTGTGGTGAGAACCGCCGTTGACCGCGGGACCACGCATCGCGGGGATCGGCGCGTGGCGCGTGGCTTGCGGAGGGGCCTCGATAGGGAGGCTTCATGCGCAAACACGTCTTCGTCTTGGCTTGTGTCTGTTCATCTTCGATGGCTTCGGTCGCGCTCGCGGATCCTGACGCCGCGGTCAGCTCGACGGGCACGCTCCGCAACGGGTTCTCGCTGTCGGCGGGGCAAGAGTTCGGCGGCGATCGCGACATCTCCGCGACGATGTTCGGCGTCGACTGGCGCATCGGGTGGCGCTTCAGCGAGGCGCTGTCGGCGCACCTGCACTCGCACCTGTCGTTCGGCAGCGGCAAGGAGGCGAACGGGGCGTCGGGGCTCACCGGCACGTTCGCGAGCGCGGCGGTGCTCGAGTACACGCTGCCGATGGGCGCGTTCGTCGGCGCCGGCGCCGGCTACGGCGTGCTGAACAACCCGAACGGCGGGCTCGTCGAGGCGCGCGCCGGCTACTACCCGTTCGGCACCGCGGGCACCGAGAAGCAGCGGCGCTTGAACGTGACGCTCGACTACCGCGCGTTCTTCGCGAACCAGGGCTACGGCACCGTCTCGAGCGTCGCCCTCTCGATCGGGTACGACACGTTTTGAAGGCCGCGATCGATGATGTTCGGCGGGCGCGTCGGATCTCGGGCGCGTGCGGCTCGCGGCGACCTACAACGCGATCCTCGGCACCGGCGTCGAGCACCGCGCCGGCGCGCAGCGCACGACGTCCTCGCCGAGCTATCTCTCGCTCGAGCTGTCGTTCCGCTTCGGCGTGCGATAAGACCAAGCGTGAGCCGTCGCGACCACGCCGATCTGCGCTGCCCCGCGTGCCACATGCTCGAGGGCCTGTGCGTGTGCGCGCTGATCCCGGCGCCGCCGCTCGCGACGCGTACGCGCGTGGTCCTGATCGTCCATCGCGACGAGGCGCGCAAGCCGACCAACACGGGGCTCCTCGCGCTGCGCTGCCTCGCCAACGGCGAGGTCGTCGTGCGCGGGCGTCCCGACGAGCCGGAGCCGGCGATCACGACGGCGCCGGGCACGCGCGCGGTCGTCTTGTTCCCGAGCGACGACGCGGTGCAACTCGATCGGATCGAAGGACCGATCACGCTGTTCGTCCCCGACGGCACCTGGCGCCAAGCCGCGAAGGTGCGCCGCCGCGTGCCGAGCCTGCGCGACGTGCCGTGCGCGACCTTGCCGCCCGGCGAGCCGTCGCGCTATCGCCTGCGCGCGGAGCCTGTCGCCGGCGGGCTCGCGACCTTCGAGGCGATCGCGCGCGCCCTCGCGGTGCTCGAGGGCCCCGCGATCCGGGCGCAGCTCGAGCCGGTCTTCGACGCGATGGTCGAGCGCACCTTGTGGTCGCGCGGCGCGCTTCCGACCGCGGCGGTGCGTAGCGGTGTCCCGGCCGAGGCGATCGCGCGCTGGCGCAGGTAGACTCGCGCGGCGTGGACGACGATCGCATCGACTTCATCCAGGCGCTGCGCGGCATCGCGGCGCTCTTGGTCGTCTTCTTCCACGCGCACTTCTTCGTCGACAACGCGAGCTTCCGCGCGTGGAGCGAGCGCTACTTCGGATCGGGCGCGATCGGCGTCGATCTGTTCTTCGTGATCAGCGGCTTCATCATGGTCCACACGACCACGCGTGCGCCCGCGACCGCGCGCAGCGGCGTGCGCTTCCTCGCACGACGCCTCGCGCGCGTGTGGCCCGTGTACGCGGCGCACACGATCTTCTACGTCCTGTTGATCCACGGCCACGACGGCCTGCCCGGCGAGCACGTCGCATGGACGAAGCTCGAGCGATCGCTCGCGTTCTATCCGCAGCAGGTGACCGACGAGCCGATGCTCGGCTTCCCGTCGCTCGGCGTCGGCTGGACCTTGAACTACGAGGCGTGGTTCTACCTGCTGTTCGCGGCGTCGATGTTCGCCGGCACGCGGCGATGGGCGGTGTTCTTCGGCGCGCTCGCGGCGACGCTCGTCGCGCTGCCGCTCGCGCTCGCCGGCGATCTACGTTGGAGCGCGTTCGGCAGCTATCACGCCGGCAGCCCGATGCTCGCGCTCGTGATGAACCCGATGATCTGGGAGTTCGGCGCCGGCGTCGGCATCGCGCTGCTCTATCGATCGCGCGTGCGGCTGCGCTCGCCGATCGCGCGCGGCGTCTTGCTGGTCGCGACCGCGGCGTTCGTGCTCGTGCGGTACTTCGACGGCAATCCGCTCGTGTACGGCCCCTCGCGCGGCGGCCTGCCGGTCGCGCTGTTCGTCCTCGCGCTGACGCTCCAGCACAAGGAGCGACGCATCACCATCCCGAAGCCGATGTTGTGGCTCGGCGAGATCTCGTTCTCGCTCTACCTCGTGCAGCGCCTGCCGCAGAAGGCGCTCATGACCAACTTCAAGGACGAGTCGTTCTTCCACACGATCACGTGGTTCTGGTTGGGATCGCTCGTCGCGATCGCGCTCGCGACGATCTCGTACTTCGTCCTCGAGCGCGGGCTCTCCGAGCGAGTGCGCAAGTGGTTGCTCGCGGTGCTCTGATCATGATCGTGCTCGCGTTCGCGCGGACCGCGCACGCGCGGCCGCGTCCGCGCTTCGAGCCGACCGACCTCGAGCTCGAGACGCCCGGCATGCTCGACATCGACGTGCATCGCTTCGAGCTCGATCTCGACGGCGCCTACGCGATCGAGGGCGTCGATCCCGGCACCGCGGGGCCATCGATCTTCGATCACGCCGCGCCCGACAACCTCTGGCTCAGCGCGAAGCTCGGCATCGCCGATTGGCACGCGGCGAGCGACGACGCGTGGGCGGTCGGCGCGCAGCTCGGGCCGAAGCTGCCGGCCGCGAACGGCACGCACGGCGTCGGCGTCGAGGGGATCTTGCTGGTCGCGCGCATGAAGGGCCCGCGCACCTGACGCTCGACGTCGGCGGGCTCGTCGATCCGGCGATCGGCACCGACCCTCACCCCGCCGGCTTCGAGGCCGGCCTCGACGTCGATTGGGATCTCGTCGCGAGCGGCGAGTGGACCGTGGTCGCCGAGCTCGGCGGCATCGCGTACACCTCGCCCGACGCGCCCGAGCTCGCCGGCACCCTCGGCCTCCAGTGGTCGCCGAACCCGTGGATCGATCTCAGCGTGGTCGGCCTCTTCGGCCTCGCCTCGGGCAGCGATCCCTACGGCCTCCTCGTCGGCCTCTCGCCGAAGGCGCGCCTCTGGCACTAACGCTCGCGCGCTCTCCTCCACACACCCGAGCGCGAGACATCGGCGCGGGCGCCCACGTTCGTGCGATCACGAGGCTCCGCGCCGTCGCCCTTTCAGATTTTCGGTTTCGGACGCGTCCGGACCGCCGACGGCGAGCAGCACTCGACCACTCAAACCGAAAAATCTCAAACGGCCGGCGGCGCGGAGCCTCGTGATCGCACGAAGGTCGGCGGCCGCGCCGATGCCGGCGCTCGGGAAACGTAGATCGACAGCGCACTTTGCTCATCCAGTTTACGTTTGCCGCCAATTGCCACTCCGATAGGCTGGCCACAAGGCTTTGCCACCATAAACTGCCCTAAGGATGACGAGGCGGCGGCGGCGGACGGCGTGGAACAAGCGGCGCAGGGGGCAGCTCGAGATCGATCTGCGCCCGCGGACCAAGCGCGGCACGCTGCGCAAGAAGCTCGGGCGCCCCGTCACCGGGAGGCGCATGGATCCGCGCCATCGCACGCGACCCGAGCTCGATCCGAAGCACCCGGTGCATGTCGTCCTGCGCGTGACGCGCGAGGTCTCCAACCTGCGCACGCGTCACGCGTATCGCGCGATCCGCCGCGCCGTCGATCGCTGCCGAGCCCGCGCTGACTTCCGCGTCACGCACATGAGCATCCAATCGAATCACATCCACCTGCTCGTCGAGGCCGACGACAAGGACGCGCTTCGCAGCGGCATGCAGGGCTTCGCGATCAGCGCCGCGCGCCGCCTCAACCGCGAGCTCCGCCGCCCGCGCGGCCACGTCTTCGCGTTCCGCTATCACGCGACCGCGATCACCAACCCGAGGCAGGCGCGCAACGCGATCTGCTACATCGTCAACAACTGGCGCCACCACCGCTGCGACCGGCACGTCGCGTGGCAAACGGATCCGTACTCGAGCGCGCACGCGATCGCCGACTGGCGCGTCGAGCCGCATCCCGATCAGCTGCCGGTCGTCCGTCCGACGACGTGGCTGCTGCGCGAAGGCTACAAGCGGGCGATGGCGCTTCGTCCTGACGAGATCCCCGGCCCAGACCCGACGCCCTAGTGGAGCGCGTGTCCGGCCGTGCAAGCGGCCATGCCGGACGCCACCCTGTCCGGCTGCCGGACACGGCGCGTGCAAGTAGGCAGGAGCGCTCGAGCCGCATGCCGGCACGCCGCGTGCTCGGTGCGCGAGCGAACGCAATGGAGGTTCGTCATGTCTCGCTCGCTCTCGAGGTATCTGCTGCCGGTCGCCGTCACGCTCGGCGCCTGCTTCGCGCCCACCGTCAGTGTTACGCCGCTCAATCGTCCTCCGAGACCGCTCGCGCCGCGTCCCGTCGAGAGCGTGCAGGTCTTCATGACCGGGGCGCCGTCGGGCGGCGTCGACGTCTTCATGATCGTGGCGAAGAACGGGCTCGAGGGTCGGCGGATGCCGGCGATCCGCGAGGCCGCGGCGCGGCTCGGCTGCGACGCGGTCGTGATCCGCGACGCCGAGCCCGACACGACCGTCGCGGGCAGGGTCTCGCGCCCCGGCGAGCTCGGGATCACGACCCAGGCGGAGAGCCTCGGCCACGTCGGCGCGGTCTGCGTCGTCTTCTAGAGCGGCACCGGCGCGCGCAGCCAGTCGAGGATCACGCGATTGGGCACGACGCGGACGTCGGGCTTCGACAGCGCGTAGTCGAGGAACTCGGCGAGGGCGGCGCGGCGGTCTTGGTAGGTCGAGTTGGGCGTGGGGTCGTCGGGCGGCTCGATCGAATAGAGATCGGGGTGCGCGCCGATCATGAACGGCGCGCGGTTGCCGGCGAGGTGTTGATCGAGCGTGTACTCGAGCGTCGCGACGAACTCGGCCTTGGTCATGCGGTAGATGATCCAGAGGTTGTAGTCGAGGCCGGAGATCTTGCCGGTCGACACGTCGAAGGTGGGATCGATCTTCATCAGCTTCGCGCGCAGGCCGCTCGGCACGCCGTACTGCGCGCACTTGTCGTCGGGCGGGACGACCACGGGATAGACCGGCAGCTCCCAGAGGCCGGCGTGCGCGCCGATCTTGCCGTCGGCCGGGCTGCCGTGATCGAGCGTGTACGGCCAGGTGTCGCTCGACGCATCGCGGTCGCCTTGGAAGCCGTCCTCGATCGTGCAGTCGTAGCGGAAGCCGAGATCGTGCAGCGCGACATACGTCTTGTCGGAGTACAGGAGGAACGGCGTGCGGAAGCCGATGATCTCCTCGGCGTGCACGCCGACGCCCTTCGACGGATCGGTCAGCCACTGGATGCACGTCTGCATCTCCGCCTTCC
>DATJIA010000200.1:0-23789 GCA_035493675.1 Kofleriaceae bacterium
GCGGCGCGCGATGATCTCGACGATCTCGCGCTGCGAGAGCCCGCCCGACGCGCGGATCGTGACGCCCGCCTTCATGCCGGTCTTCAGCTCGCGCGCGGTCACCGACAAGATCGACTCGACGTCGAGCGTGAGCGACAGCTCCACCTTGATCGATCCGGGCGGCCCCGGCGGCAGCTTGTCGAGCACGATCTGGCCGAGCTTGCGGTTCTTCGTCACGTCCTCGCTCTCGCCCTGGTAGAGCTCGATCGAGACGAACTTCTGATCGGCCTGGGTCGTCGCGAACAGCTTGCGCACGCGCACCGGCAGCATCGAGTTGCGCGCGATGATCACGGAGAACTGCGAGTCGCCGACCTTGATGCCGATGTCGTGCGGCGTCACGTCGAGCAGCGTCGCGTCGTCGGTGTCGCCGCCGAGGATGCCCGCGTACGCCGCCGCGCCGAGCGCGACGATCTCGTCGGGGTTCGCGCCCTTCGACGGCTTCTTGCCGAAGATCTTCTCGACCATCGTCTGCACGGCGGGCCAGCGCGTCATACCGCCGACGAGCAGGACCTCTTCGATGTCGGCGGGCGTGACGCCGGCGTCGTCGAGCGCGCGGCGGCACGGCTGCTCGAGCCGCTCGACGAGATCGCGGGTCAGCCCTTCGATCTCGGTGCGCGTGATCCGGCGGTCGAAGTTGATCGGGCCGCCGTTCTGGTCCTGCGCGAGGAACGGCAGCTGGATGGTCGCGTCGGTCGCGCCCGACAAGATCTTCTTCGCGTTCTCCGCCGCCTCCTTCAAGCGGCCGAGCGCGAGCGGCGACGACGTGAGATCGACGCGGTGCTGATCGAAGACCTCGTCGGCCATGCGCTCGACCATGCGGCGATCCCAGTCCTCGCCGCCGAGCGCGGTGTCGCCGCCGGTCGCGAGCACCTCGAAGATGCCGCCCTCGACGGCCATGATCGAGATGTCGAACGTGCCGCCGCCGAGATCGAAGACGGCGATCACGCGGCGGCCCGCCTTCACGCGGTGCGCGCCGTACGCGAGCGCGGCCGCGGTCGGCTCGTTCAAGATGCGCATGACGTCGAGGCCGGCGATCGTGCCGGCGTCGCGCGTCGCCTGGCGCTGGACGTCGTCGAAGTAGGCGGGCACGGTGACGACCGCGCGCGTGACCGGCTCGCCGAGCGCCTGCTCGGCGACCGCGCGCATGCGGCGCAGCACGTGCGACGCGATCTCCTGCGGCGACTTCGCGCCGTCGCGGATCTTCACCCACGCGTCGCCGTTGGCCGCCGCGACGATCCGGAACGGCGCCGAGCGCGCGAACCACGAGACGTCGTCGGCGTTGACCTTGCGCCCGATCAAGCGCTTCGCGCCGTAGATCGTGCCGGCCGCGTTGGTGACCGCCTGCCGGCGCGCGGGCACGCCGACGACGACCTCGCCGGTCGGCGTGAACGCGACCACCGACGGCACGGTGCGCTCGCCCTCGGGCGTGCCGAGCACGCGCGGCGTGCCCTTCTCGTCGAGGACCGAGACGCACGAGTTCGTGGTTCCGAGATCGATGCCGATGATCCGCGACATCGTCACTCCTTCTTCCCCAGGAGCCGCGACAGCAGGCCCTTGCGCTCGTTGGTGGCGAGGCGGCGCATCTCGGCGAGCTCGCGCGCGGCGCGCTCGTTCGACGGATCGATCTCGAGCACGACCTCGAAGCGCTGCGCGGCCTCGAGGCGATCGCGCTGCGCGAGCGCCTTCATGCCCTCCGCGAGCTCCATGCCGGCGCGCGCGGTGCGATCGGTCGGGTTCTTGCGCGCGTAGATCTTGAAGACCGCGAGCGCCTCCTCGTACTTGCCCTGATCGAGCAGCGACTCGGCGGCGCTGTAGTCGGTCTTGTCGTCTTCACCGGTCGCCGTGATGCGCACGGGCGCGGCGGGCGACGGGGTCTGCGCCCGCGGCACCGCGGCGGTCGGCCCGGTGACCGGCACGCCGACCGGCGGTGTCGGTGTGCGCGGCGGGATCTTCGGGATCGCCTGCGTCACCGCGGGCACGCCGACCGGCGGGGTCTGTACGGCGCCGGGATTCGTCGACGCGCGGCCGCCGGGCGGCGGACCGGGCGGGCCCTTGCGCGGGCCGAGCCCCTCGCGCGCCTGCGCGCGGCTCTTGTCGTCGCCGATGCGGCGGTACGCGTCGCGGATCAAGATGAAGATCTCGGCCGCGTGGCTCTTCAGCTCGTTCGACGCATAGCGCGCGAAGCGATCCGGATGATAGCGCTTGGTCAGCTCGCCGAACGCGGCGCGCACGTCGTTGTCGGTCGCTTCGTAGCCGACGCCGAGCAGCTGGAACGGGTTGAGCTTGCGCAGCGAGTCGTGCTCGGCCGCGAGCGCGGCGAGCAGCTCGTTCTCCGCGTCGGCGACGTCGCTGCCGTCTTCGACCGCGCCGTCGACCGGCGCCGGATCGCTCGACGGCGCGCGGATCGCCTGCGAGACCGACTGCTGGTTCGCGCCCGGCGTCGCGCCGCGCTGCGCGGACGCGAGCGCGGTCTCGATCAGCCACATCGCCGACTGCGGGATCGCGGCCAGCTTGACGTCGACGCCCGGCCCGCGACCGCCGAGCCCGCCCTCGGGGACGTGCTCGCCGATGTAGCCGTTCAGCACGATCATCGAGTCGGTCGGCAGCGTGAGATCGATCCGGACCGGCGTGCCGATCGGCGGCGGCTTCGCGGACTTGAGGAAGATCGCGCCGCGCGCGAGGTCGCGCTTGTAGATCGCCTGGAGCTGCTGCCACGACGCACAGCGCAGCTTGATGCTCACGGGCGGAGCTGCCATCACGCCAATTGTACTATCCGTCGATCTCCGCCGCGAGCTTCCGGTACCGCGACAAGACGCGTTCGTGGCGCTCTTTGATCCGCTGGAGGTAGTGGTGCTCGCGGGTCCGGGTCATGGCCTGGTAGGCCTGCTCCTTGATCCGGTGCACCAATTGCGGGACGTCGTCGAAGGGCTTGAGCACGAACCCGACGACGCCGAGGTCGGCGGCGGTGGTCGCGGTCTCGACGTCGGAGTAGCCGGTCATGAGGAAGGCGGCGAGGCCGGGCTTCTTGGCACGCAAACGGCGCACCGTCTCCAGGCCGTCGATCCCGGGCAGGCGGAGGTCGACCAGGGCGAGATCGATCGCCTGGCCCTTGGCCGCCATCTTGTCGGCGTCCTTGACCGCGTCTTCCCCCGACAGAAACGCAAAGGTGACCAGCCCGGCCCCCTCGAGCTCGTCGACCAGCCGGTTGGCGACGTCGCGATCGTCCTCGACCAGGAACACGGTCGGCTCGCGATCGGCGTCGAGATCCGACGGCACGTCGGTCTGGGTGGGCGACGCCGGCTTCTCGTGTTGCTTGAGCCGGTGCTCGAGATCGATCGAGCGTCGCTCGGTGCGCACGAGATCGCGGAAGAAGTCCTCGACGATCGCGCGCAGCCCCGAGACCATCCGGCGCTGCCGCTGCTTGTCGTCTTGCTCCTGCGCGGCGCGCGCGAGCGCGGTGCGCAGGCCGGCCGCGCCCTCGGCGATGTCGAACAAGTAGCCGGCGCCCGCGCGCCAGCACGCGTTGATCAGCCCCGCGGACGGCGCGTTCGCGACGACGATCGGCGCGAGCAGCGGCATCGTCTCGGTCAACGCCGCCACCCGCAGCGCCGCCGCGGCGACGTCGGCCGCGACGTCCGCGACGTCGACCAGGATGCACGGCGGGTGCTCGGCGTCGCCGGTGACGAGCTTGGCCGCCGCGTCCTCCGGCGTCTCGACCACCTGCGCCTGCACGCCGGAGCCGGCGAGCAGATCGACCAACGCCGCGACGTTGTTCTGCGCCGCCTTCGCGTGCCCGACGACGATCGCGCTGTTCAATGGAACACCCAGCGCTCTTCGCCCTTCGCCACGATCTCTTCGGTCGTGTACGCGGCGTCGAAGTGGACCTGCGGCAGGTAATAGTTGTCGAGCAGATCGCGGTAGTGCTTGCTCGATCGATCGTAGATCGTGCCGCCCGGCAGCTGCCACTTGATGTGCATCGGGCCGTTGTTCTCCGCCTCGACCATGAAGCGCTCCGACGGGCCGTCGGCGAACTGGTGGAAGTCGAGATCCTCCCAGCCCATGTCGCTGCGGTTGACGACGAACTGATCGCCCTCCTTCGCGAAGCCGGTCGGATCCTTCGGATCGGTCGCGGGCGGCACGTTCAGCGCCGCGTTGGGGAAGAGCGGCGGGAGGATCAGGCGGTGCTTGTCGCCCCAGTGCCACTTGGTCGTGTCGGCGGTGCCGAAGCCCTGCGGCGACTCGGCCCACGTCATCGCCTCGACCGCGGCCTGCAGCACGTGGCGCGTGCAGCTCTCGTCGGCGCCGCCGGTGGTCAGGTCGTCGCACAGGATCGGCTGACCGGTGGTCGCCGACGGCACCAGGAACTGCGGCTCGACGAGCATCGCGTAGACCACGCGCGCGGTCAGGTTCTGCTCGATCGCCCACACGTCGAAGTTGATCGCGGTGTACTCGTCCTTGAGCGTGTCCTGGATGAAGTAGTGCATCCACGCGTTGAAGAGCGAGGTCGCGGCGGAGTCGTCGAGCTGCCCCGCGGTCGGCGACGCGCCGGTCGCGGTCGGCGTCGCGAACGTCCACTTCTGGAACAGCGCGCGCGCGGCGGTGAGGCGGGTCTTGTCGGGCTGCGCGAGGCCGCCGAGGTAGAGCGCGACGTCGGCGGGCATGCCGGTCGTCGAATCGAGCGCCTTCAGGTCGTCGAGGATCTTGGGCATCAGCTTCATGCCCATCGTCGACGTCGAGTCGTGCTGGATCTTCGCCATGTCGTCGAGCGTGATGTGATTGTTGGTGCGGGCGGCCGCGGCCTTGATGTCGTCGGAGATCCGCTCGGCGCGCACGCCGGCCGCGTAGGTCACGCCGGCGTAGAGCGGGATGCCGTCGACGACGGGCTGGTTGAGCGGATCACCGTCGAAGGTCGCGCCGACCGGATCCGAGTTCGCGGTCGCGAGGTAGCCCTCGGGCGGATCGATCGCGTGCGGCACGTAGCGCGTGTCCATCGTGCCGGTCCAGTCGCACGAGCCGTCGCCGGGCATGACCATGAACGGCGCGTTGCCGTTCGGGTTCGACGTCGCGTTCCACGTGTACGCGGCCGGCTTGCGGGTCGGCACCTTCGCGTTCGAGGTCCAGCCGTAGTTGCCCTGGTTGTCGATGATCGCCCAGTTCTGACCGCCGTAGTCGAAGTGACCGATCGACTTGAAGACGTCGTCGATCGAAGTCGAGTGGAGCAGGTACCAGACCGTGCGCGCCTGGAGCGTCGGTTGATAGCCGGTGTACTGCACGCTCAGCGCCTTCGCGCCGGTGCGCGGCACGATGTGTCCGCCGGAGACGGTCGGGATGATCGGGCCGTGGTGCGGGACGACCTCGTAGGTCGCGTCGACGCTGCCGGTGATCGTGCCGAGCGCGCCGATGTTCACCTTCTCGGTGAACGTCTCGAGCTTCACCTCTTGGCCGTCGTGGGTGACGCAGTCGCCGCCGCCGGTGCACGGGTGGATGTCTTCCTCGAAGACGTCGTTGACGTCGTGATAGACGACGGTCGCCTGCCACGCGACCTTGCCGTTGGTGCCGAGGATGATGCCGGGGATGCCGGGGAAGGTGACGCCCTCGGCGTCGATGTCGCCGGGCACGATCAGCTGCACCGGCCACCAGATCATCGGGTTCGGGAGCTGGAGGTGTTGATCGCCGGCGATCATCGTCTTGCCGCCGGTGAGCTGCGGACCGACGACCCAGTTGTTCGAGCCGGCGTGCGGGACCATCAGGCGATGCGGCGAGAGGATCTCGTGCCCCTTCAGCGGATCCGCGAAGAAGGCGCGCGCGTTGTCGAGCAGCTCGCGCGGGATCATCTTCTCCGGAGCCGGCGCGGCCAGCTTCATCTTCCCAGGGCGGCCCGAGTCGCTGCGCGTGCCGGTGTCGACGGTGACGTTGGGGAAGCCGTCGATCGACGAGTAACGGCCGACCGGCGTGACGTAGAGCAGATCGTGCGAGATGCCCTTGCGCGCGAACAGCGCGGCGTCCGACGGCGACGCGTTGTCGAAGGTCTGGCGCGCGCCTTGGTAGACGGTCGTGAGATCGACCTCGACGGGCGTCGTCCACGACAGCGCGAACGACTCGAAGCGCACGAGCACGAGCGAGTCGACCGGATCCCACGCGACGAAGCGGGCCGGATCGAACGACAGGCCGACCTCTTCGTCGAGCGTGTACTTGCCGTTCTTCAGATCGGTGTTGTACGCGTTCACGCCGTCGGCGAAGCGCGAGAGCAGCTTCACCATCTTCTCGTCGTCGGGGTTGGTCGACGACTGCAGCATCGCCCAGTCCTGCTCGGCGAGCGGGCGCATGCGGTGCACGCGCATCTGCAGATCGGTGTCGACGGTCGATTGATCGAGCGCGCCGAAGAGCTCGGCGAGGCGGCCCGAGCCGAAGCGGCGCAGGATGTCCATCTGCGGCAGGCGATCGTGCGCCATCGCGTAGCCCTCGGCGTAGCCGAGATCCGCGACGGTCGTCGCCTGGATGTGCATGATGCCGTATTGATCGCGCGCGGCGAACACCGGTCCGTCGAGGCCCGCGGTCGGGAGATCCTGCGTGAGCGGGATCGAGTCGAACGGGCCGGTCGGGATCGCCTGCGCGTCGGGCTTCTTGTCGCCGCTGTCGCCGCACGCGAGCAGAGTCGATAGCGCGAGCGCGACGGCCCCCGCTTGAGACGTCTTCATGCGGCCGACGTTACACCAACGCCGGTGTACGATGATCGAGATGTCCGACGCCGATCACCTGTTCCTGCGCGCGTGTCGTCGCGAGCCGGTGCCGCGCACGCCGGTGTGGATGATGCGGCAGGCGGGGCGTTACCTACCGGCGTATCGCGCGGTGCGGTCGAAGCATTCGTTCCTCGAGATGTGCCGGACGCCCGCACTTGCGTGCGAGGTCACGCTGCAGCCGATCGACGAGTACGGCTTCGACGCGGCGATCTTGTTCAGCGACATCCTGATCCCGCTGCCCGCGATGGGGATCCGCGTGGAGTTCCCCGAGCGCGGGCCGGTGATCATGAACCCGGTGCGGGATCGCGCGGCGATCGATGCGCTCTCGGTGCCGGATCCCGAGCGCGAGCTTCCGTTCGTGATGGAGGCCGTGCGGCAGATCCGGACCGCATTGAACGGGCGTGTGCCCTTGATCGGGTTCGCGGGCGCGCCGTTCACGATGATGACGTACGCGGTCGAGGGCGGCGGGTCGAAGGACTACATGCAGACCAAGAAGATGTTGTTCGGCGACGCGGCGGCGGCGCACGCGCTGCTCGACAAGATCGCGCGGACGACCGCTGCGTACCTCGAGGCGCAGGTGAAGGCGGGCGCGCAGGCGGTGCAGCTGTTCGATTCGTGGGCGGGCATCTTGTCGCCGCACGACTTCCGCGAGTTCGCGCTGCGCTGGGCGAAGCGCGTGATCGATCTGCTGCGCGAATCGGCCGTGATGAAGGGCGTGCCGATCATCTACTTCGTGAACGGCTGCGCGCCGTACCTCGAGAGCTACGCGTCGTCGGGCGCGGACGTGCTCGGCGTCGATTGGCGCGTCGACATCGACGTCGTGCGCGGGTTCGTCGGCGACGACGTCGCGCTCCAGGGCAACTTGGATCCCGGGTGTCTCTACCTGCCGCCGCGCGAGATCCGCGATCGCGTCGCGGAGGTGCTCGCGAAGGCGGGGCCGGTCGGTCACATCTTCAACCTCGGGCACGGCGTCACGCCGGAGACCGATCCCGAGCACGTGCGCGCGATGGTGCAGGCCGTGAAGGAGCTGTCCGCGCGGCCTTCGTCATGAAGCGGATCGCGATCGTCGGCGGCGGCATCGCCGGGCTCGCGGCGGCGCGCCGGCTCGTCGAGGCGGGCCACCTCGTGCGCGTGTTCGAGGCGTCGTCGCGCGGCGGCGGTGTGCTCGGCACGTCGGCGGTCGACGGCTTCGTGCGCGAGCACGCGGCGACCGCGGTCTTGGCGTCGGCCTCCGACGGGCTGGTCGATCTCGCGGCCGAGCTCGGCGTGACGATGGAGGCGGCGTCCCCCGCGGCTCGTCATCGCTGGATCTGGATCGACGGCGCGCTCAAGTCGCTGCCGCGCGGGCCGCTGTCGTTCGCGACCAGCGAGCTGCTCACGTGGCGCGGCAAGCTGTCGCTCTTGCGCGAGCCGCTGCGCGCGAAGCGCGACGTCGACGCGGTCGGCGACGAGTCGGTCTACGACTTCGCGGTGCGGCGGCTCGGGCCCGAGGCGGCGCGCGCGCTGGTCGCGCCGTTCGTGACGGGCGTGTACGCGGCCGACGCGCACGACGTCTCGCTCGCGGCCGGGTTCCCCGCGCTCGCCGAGCTCGACGCGCGCGGCGGGCTCGTCCGCGGGATGCTGTCTCGGATGGTGCGTCGTTCGGGGCCGGCGCGATCGAAGCGGCGCGGCTTGATGGCGCCCGCCGGCGGCATGCAGACGATCGTCGACGCGCTCGTGCGCGCGCTCGGCGATCGCGTGACGTTCGATGCGCGCATCGAGCGCCTCGAGCCCCGCGACGGCGCGGTCGCGCTCATGACCGGTCCGGCGGTGATCCCATTCGACGGCGCGGTGCTCGCGATGTCGGCGTCGTCGATCGCGTCGCTGGTCGCGCCGACGATGCCGGTGCTCGCGTCGAAGCTCGCCGGCTTCGAGCGCGCGCCGGCGGCGATCGTGTACCTCGGCTTCCCGACCGCCTCGATCCCGCGCGGCGCCGACGGCTTCGGCTTCCTGGTCGCGCGCGGCGAGGCGCTGCGCGTGCTCGGCGTGGTGATGGAGTCGGTCGTGTGGCCCGATCGCGCGCCCGCCGGCATGTCGCTCCTGCGCTGCATCTTCGGCGGCGCGCGCGATCCGTCGGCGTTCGACCTCTCCGACGCCGAGCTGATCGCGAACGCGCGCGCGGACGTCGAGCGCGCGCTCGGCGTGACCGCGCCGCCGGTCCACACCTCGGTCGTGCGCTGGCGCGAGGGCGTCGCGCAGATGCCGGTCGGTCATCGCGATCGGCTCGCGTCGGTCGACGCGCTCGCCCGCGCATCGCGCCTCGTCCTCGCGGGCGCCGGCTTCCACGGCGTCGGCGTGAACGATCTGGTCGCCGACGCGCGCCGCATCGTCGCCGAAGTGCAGTCGTGGTGAGCCGCGCGCTCGCGATCCTCTTGCTCGCCGCCTGCGGCTCCAAGGAAGCGGCACCGGGCCCGGCTTCGGCTTCGGCTTCGGCTTCGGCTTCGGTTTCGGATGCGGCTACGGCTACGGCTACGGCTACGGCTACGGTTACGGGCTCCGGGCCTCCGTCGCTGACCGTGCATGTGATCTGGCCCGGCGCGCCGGCATCGGCCCGCGCGGAGGGCCCGCGCAACCCGTGCGGCGTCGCGCGCCGACCGCGCGCATCGATCTCCACGCTGCACGGCGTCTCCTCCGCCTTCGTCTTCATCACGGATCTCCCCGCGCCGTCCCCGAAAGCCGCGCCCGCGCCGCTCGAGCTCGTCGTGCGCGACTGCCGGATCGATCCGATCGCGTCGATCGCGATCGCCGGCGGCGACGTCCGTCTCGCTTCGCTCGACACGCGCGCGCATCGCGTCGCGATCGCGTCGCGCGGCGTGCCGTCCGATCCGGCGAAGCCGCTCGGCTCGATCGATCTCGCGTGGGCCGGCGACACCGTCTCGCTCGCATCGACCGCCGCGAAGCCGATCCTCCTCGAGCTGGCACCCGACACCGCGCCCGACGACGCCTCGTGGATCGCGATCGCCGAGTCGCGCGCCGCGGTCACCGACGACACCGGCGCGGTGACCTTCAAGGCGATCCCGGCGGGCACGCACCACGTCGTCGCGTGGCTGCCGCCGATCGTGATCGCGCAGGACGTCGACGTCGCGGCGGCGGGGAGCACCGACGTGACGATCGATCTCGGAGCCGGAGCCGGAGCCGGAGCCGCGCGCGCGCCATGACGTGGTCGGTCGACGCCGAGCTCGAGGACGCGCTATGGGCCGCGGCGCGCGCGCGCATCCCGCAGGAGCTGCACGGCGGGCCCGGTTTGTCCGCCGCCGTCGTCGATCGCTCGCGCCGCTACACGTCCGATCGCGATCACCTCGCCGCGCCGGCCTCGGCCACCGCCGATCTCGCGGCGCGGGCGCTCTTCTTCACGATCGCCGACGCCGCCAAGATCCGCGTCCCGCTCGCCGAGCTCGCCGCGCGCGGCCTCGATCCCCGCGATCGCATCCGCGTGCTCGACGTCGGCGCCGGCTGCGGCGCGATGACGCTGGGGATCATCGCGCACGTCGCGCCCGGCACGTCGATCGACGCCGCGCTGATCGATCGCGACGAGCAAGCGCTCGCGATCGCCGCCGACGCGATCCGCGCGTACGCCGCCGCGCGCGGCGTCACGATCGCCGTGACCACGCGCCGCGCCGACGTCTCCGCGATCCCGAGCGGCACCTTCGACCTCGTCGTCGCCGGCTCGGTCGTGAACGAGCTGCCGCCGCCGGCGCGCGCGCGGATGGTCGAGCGCATGCTGGAGGCGACCGCGTCCGCGGGCGCGACGATCGTGATCGAGCCGGCCTTGAAGTCGACCGCGCGCGATCTCCACGCGGTGCGCGACGACCTGCTCGCGCGAGGCGTCGCGCACGTCTTCGCGCCGTGCACGCGGCAGGTCGCGCGCTGCCCGATGCTCGACACCGATCGCGACTGGTGCCACGAGGATCGCCCGCTCCAGCTGCCGCCCCGCGCGATGCGGATCGCGATCAACACCGGGCTCCGCGATGCCGGGATGAAGATGTCATATCTTGTATTACGACATATGACAGAGCCGCTCGTGCCCGCCGGCGCGCTCGCGCGCCGCGTGGTCAGCGAGCCGATGAAGTCGAAAGGGAAGCTCGAGCTCTACGGCTGCAGCGACGAGGGACGCCTGAAGCTGCGGCTGCTCCAGCGCAACCGCACCGACGCGAACCGCGCGTTCGAGCGCGCGCGCCGCGGCGACGTCCTCGTCGGGATCGGGGGGACCGAGGTCGACCCCGACGAGGACGTCGGCCGCATCACGCCCGCCGGCGACTGATCAGGCCACCGCGAGCTCCGAGGAGTCGTCGCGCGCGTCGTCGACGTCGCCGCAGTCGCGCGGGCGCGACGCGATCATCTCGCGCCGCGCCGCGCGCGCCGCCGTGCGCCAGCCGCCGCGCCAGACGCGGAGCCAGAACAACGACGCGCCGACGATGATCTCGAACGCGAGCCCGATCCATCCACCGCGCGCGCCGAGGCCGAGCCGCACGCCGAAGAACCACGCCAGCGGCGGTGTGGTCAGCCACGACGTGATGATCCCGACCGTCGCCGCGTAGCGGACGTCGCTCGCGCCGCGCAAGACGCCGCGCGCGATCACGTTCGCCGCGTCGGCGACCAGGAACGCGAGGCTGACGTGGATCAGCGCGGTCGCCGCGCGCGCGAGCTCGTCATCACCCGCCGCGAACGCGCCCGCGATCGTGCTGCCGAGGACCGCGAGGGCCACGGAGCACACGACCGCGTACGCGCCGCCGGTGAGCAGCGCCCGCCGCGCGACCTTCGGCACCAGATCGTACCGGCCCGCGCCGACCGCTTGGCCGACGAGGACCGACGCCGCCTCCGCGAGCGCGTGCGCCGGCAGGAACGACACGTTCGCCAGATGCAGGACCATCTGGTGCGCGGCGCCGTCCGCCGACGACATCGTCGCGACCATCGCGGTGAGGATCAGGAACGCGCCGACCTCCATGACGAACTGGAGCCCGTTGGGCAGACCCTGCTTCCACACCGCGCGCGCCGCGTCTCGCCGCCAGCGGAGCGCGAGCACGCGCCGGCGCATCGGCCACGCCAGGACGAACAGCTCGACCAAGTTTCCACAGAGCGCCGCGACCGCCGCGCCCTTGACCCCCCAGCCCAGGCCGAGGATCAAGGTCGCGTCGAGCGCGATGTTGACGACGTTGCCCGCGAGCGACGACCGCATCGGGCGCGCGGTGTCACCCTCGCCGTAGCGGCCCTCGCGCAGCGCGACGAGGACGAGCAAGAACGGCGCGCCCAGCGAACGGATCGCGAGGTACTCCGCCGCGAACGCGCCCGCGCGCGGCGAATGCGAGATGTGCTCGAGGATCGGCGCGACCACGTGGCCGAGCACGAGCGCGGCACAGCCGAGCACGAACCCGATGCCGACCGCGGCGCCGAGGAAGTGATCGATCCGATCGCGCCGGCCCGCGCCGATCGCCTGCGAGACCAGCGTCTTCGCGCCGCGCAAGAGCCCGATGCCGAAGCAGACGAGCGCGAACGCGACGACGCCGCCGAGGCCGACGCCGGCGAGCTCGTCTTTGCCGATGTGCGCGACGAACGCCGTCGAGGCGAGCGTCATCGCGGAGAAGGAGAGGGTGGAGACCGTGATCGGCGCGGCGAGCCTCAACAGCTCGCGCGCGGGCCGATCGGTCCAATTCAGATGTTCGACACTGTCACCAGTCGCAGCTTCGAAAGACATGACACGGCCCTTCGCGACAACACACACGTGTCGCGTGACGGGAAACTCGAAGGTCGGTTTCGAGCCCGCGTGCCTCGGCGTCTCTCACACGCCGAAAACAATCGCGGGCTCCGGTTCAGGGAGCCCGCGGTTGGTCGAGTTCGCTTTCGCGTCGCTCAGCGTCTACTTGCTGAGCCTCGACCACCGCGGGCCGGCACGCCATCGATCGAGAGGCGACGCGAGCGCGTCTGCTTCATCGACAGTCCCTGCCAGAAACAGGGGGCGTACATGGTGTGCGTGGTGGTCGGCTTCATCGATATCTCCTGCTGACTCTCCAGCGATGCCATTTCGCGCGTGCGCTCGTCAAGCATCGCGCGCGATCGCGACAAGAAATTACAGGCTGTGCCGATCACAGTGACGGCGCGACACGTGCGACGTGCGCGACGCGCCTACTTCTTGTCGGGGCCCGGCTTCGCGGGCTTGGCCTCGACGGTCGGATCGTCGCCGCTCGCCGGCGGCTCGTCCTTCGCGGACTTCTTGCCGCCCGCCTTCTTCCGGCGCGCGGCGTCCTTGGCCTCGCCCTCGGCGCGCAGCTTCGCGACGTCGTCCTTCGAGACGACCTTGAGCGGCGCGGTCACGCGCTCGGTCGTCGGCGGGATCGCCGGCGGCGGCTCGCCGAGCGAGATCGCCTGCATCGGCTCGGTCTCGCGCGTCGCGGCCTCGCTCGCCGCCGCGGATCCGCCGGCCGGCTCGTCGTCCTTGGCCGGCTCCTTCTGGATGTTCTCGGTGTTCTCGTCGTCCCACGCGCCCGGCGGCGGCGGCGGCACCGTCACCGGCTGCGTCTGATCGAGCTCGATCACGCCGGGCACCGCCTCGATGCCGCCGACGTCGATCACGTTGACCACGATGCCGGTGATGTTGTCGTGGCCGCCGCGCTCCTTGGCGAGCTCGACCATCTCGGCGAGCGACTTGCCCGGCTCCGAGCTCGACAGCTTGTCGGCGATCTCCTGCTCCGCGACGAAGTAATCGTGCAGCCCGTCGGAGCAGAGCAGGATGCGATCACCGCGGCGCAGCTGCAGGTGCGCCATCTCGACGCCGACGTCGGCCGACACGCCGATCGCGTTGACCAGGATCGTGCGCAGCGGCGAGACCTGCGCCTCCTCGATCGAGAGCTTGCCCTCGATCACCAGGACCTCGGCGACCGTGTGGTCGGTCGTGATCTGTGCGGCGCGGCCGTCGCGGATCAGATACGTGCGGCTGTCGCCGACGTGCGCGACGAACGCCTCGTGGCCGGCGATCAGCACGACGTCGAGGGTCGTGCCCATGCCCTGCTTGTCGCTCTCGCGGTTGCCGCGCTGGAACACGGCCTGGTGCGCGGCGAGCACCGCGTTCTGCAGGAGCTGGACGATCTCGCGGCGGCCGGCGTCGCTCGGCTGCTTCGCGAAGCCTTCGATCGTCGCGCGCGACTCGCTGATCGTGGTCATGACGGTCTCGACCGCCATCGCGCTCGCGACCTCGCCGGCGGCGTGACCGCCCATGCCGTCGGCGACGATGAAGAACTCCTTCGCGTCGTCGATGTGCGCGGAGTCTTCGTTGTGGTCACGGACCACGCCCACGTCGGTGACCATCTGGGCGTCGACGGTCACAGCGGCTGCTTCATCGCGTTCGGGCGGGACCATGCCGACTCGGCTGGAAACTACTGTGAAATTCTCACCGGGACGCGCAGCGCCCGCAAGCGATCGGGCCCAAATGCACGCTTTTTTCCGCCACGGCTCGTCTGGACGTCACGAAGCGTGGCGCGCCGCCTCATCCTCTATGTCGAGCAATTGGATGGGCGGCGGCGCAACGCCGGCCCGCGCGAGCGCATTCCCTTGCGCGGAGAGGCGCGCCGCCGCGATCGCGACCGCCGCCGGCTCGCGATCCGCGGTGACGAAAGCGCGGCCGAGCCGTTGCGCGACCGCCGCCGTCGTGCCCGAGCCCGCGAACCAGTCGGCGACGCGATCGCCGGCGCGGGTCGCCGCGAGCATCACGCGCTCGATCAGCCGCTCCGGCTTCTGCGACGGCCACCCGGTGCGCTCGCGGTCGCTGTGGTTGAGCGTCTCGATGTCGCTCCACCAATCCTCGGGGACCTTGCCCGCCGCGAGCGGATAGCGATACACGCGCCCCGTCCGCTTGTCGGTCTTCTCCTGCACCGGCGTGCCGTCGGCGCCGACGACGACGCGCATGTGCGAGCCGGCGCGCCGCGCGACCCGCACCGCGTCGGGGTAGAACGCCCAGTCGTCGCTCTTGGCGTACCAGAGCAGCGTGTCGTGCTTGCGCCCGAAACCGCGCCGGCTCTTGCCGCCGACCGAGTAGCACCAGACGATCTCGTTGACCATCCGATCGCGTCCGAACACGCGATCGAGCGCCACCTTCACGTAATGCACGGTACGGTGGTCGAGGTGGACCACGATCGATCCCGTGTCGTCGAGGACGCGCCGCGACTCCTCGAGCCAGGGCAAGAGCCACGCGACGAAGCGCTCGGGATCGCCGCCGGGATCCTCGTACGCGGTCTCGTCGCGGCCGCGGCGCACGAGGCCGGTGCCGAACGGCGGATCGATGTAGACGAGGTGGAGCGACGCGCGGCGCTCGCCGGCCGCGACCGCGAGGCTGTCGCCGCGGACCAGGCGGTCCGGCGCGGCGGCGCGACCGAAATCGATCATCCGGGTGGCGGTCACGTCGCTCGGAAACTACCATCCACCGCCGACATGCAATTCTGTCCCTGGTACCCGCTCGACGGCGGCGAGGCCCACGCGCCCGCCGGTCGCGGCGTGTTCCAGGTCCGCGCGCCGGAGCTCTGCGACTATCCGCGCGGCAAGACCGCGATGGTCCACTACGAGCTCGCCGACGACGTGCGCGCCGCGGTCGCGCGGTACGCGAGCGATCACGCCGGGCGCGGTTGGTTGTGCCGGCACGCGGACGATCCCGCGATCGACACGATCTATGCGCGGCTCGTGCGCGAGTTCAGCGCGCGCTTCGGCTGCGAGCCGACGGAGCGGTTCGCGTGAGGCTCGTCGATCGCGAGGTCGAAGGTCCTCCCGAGGTCGAGGAGGCACCGCCGCACCCGACCCCGCCGCGCCCCGAGCACCGCCGCGTCGCGGTGTCGTTCCTGTTCACGCTCGCGGTCCTGGTCGGGACGGTCGTCACCGTCTACACGGTCTTCCCCGCGCGCCACAACGTCGTGCTCACGACCGCGATCGAGGAGCATCGGCGCGCGGATCAAGCGTGGGAGCTGAAGGCGCCGCGCCCGGATCAGCTGTCGTCGTGGGCGATCGGCGTGCTCGGCGGCGAGGCGCCGCTGCCGCGCGGCGACGTCGTCGGCGCGCGCGCGGTCGACGTCTTGAACCGGCGCGCGGCGGTCATCCGCTATCGCATCGGGACCGACGAGGTCACGCTGGTCGTGCAGCGCGCGCGCGACGTGCCGCCGCGCCGCGTGCACAAGGACGACGGCGACGATCACGTCGAGGGCTGGCGCTCGACCCATTGGACGTTCGTCGCGGTCGGCCCCGCGTCGAGCGCGACCGCGTGGAAGACCGCGCTCGGCGTGCCCAATGAGTAGCGGCGGCTGCCACTGCGGCAAGATCCGCTTCGAGGTGCGCGGCGCGCCGTCGAACGTGCTCGTGTGCAATTGCTCGATCTGCACCAAGCGCGGCTACCTGCACTGGATCGTCCCGCTCGACGCCTTCCGGATCACCGCCGGCGAGGGCGAGCTCGGCGACTATCGCTTCGGCACCGGCGTCGCGCGCCACTACTTCTGCCCCGTCTGCGCGTGCGCGCCGTTCTACGTGCCGCGCTCCGATCCGGACAAGATGGACGTCAACGTCCGCTGCCTCGACGAGATCGATCTCGACGCCCTCACGTACGAGGGCTTCGACGGCAAGAACTGGGAGCAGCACTACCGCGATGTCTATCGCCGCGGGTGAGGGCGCCGCCCGGGTCGCGCGGGTCGCGGGGCGGAGCGCGATCACGCGGTGCCAGGCGCGCGCGCCGCTGGTCCTGCTCTCGCCGAGAGGGCACGGCGACGCCGCGTGGATCGTCGCGGGCACGCTCGGCGGCGGGCTCGTCGACGGCGATCGCGTCGAGCTCGCGCTCGCGATCGAGGACGGCGCGACGTGCGTGCTGGCGACGCAGGCGTCGACGAAGATCTACAAGGGCGCGTCGTCGCAGCGGCTCGACGCGCGGGTCGGCGCCGGCGCGCTGCTCGCGTGCGTGCCCGATCCGGTCGTCGGGTTCGCGGACGCGCGCTATCGGCAAGACGCGACGATCGCGCTCGATCCCGACGCGTCGCTGGTGTGGCTCGACGGCGCGACCTGCGGCCGGCGCGCGCACGGCGAGCGCTGGGACTTCGCGTCGTACGCGGCGCGCGTCGCGATCGACGTCGGCGGCGCGCCGCGCGTGCGCGACGGCGTCGTGCTCGACGAGGCGCACGGATCGATCGCGGCGCGGCTCGGCCGCTTCGACGCGATCGCGACGATCGCCGCGATCGGACCGCGCGCCGCACCGGTCGCCGAGGCGTTGGTCGCGGGCGCGTCGGCGATCGCGCGCGACGCCGACGTGCTGATCGCGCCGAGCCCGATCGAAGGCGGCGCGATCGCGCGGGTCACCGCGGTCTCCGTCGAGGCGCTGACGCGCGCGGTGCGCGCGCTGCTCGCGCCGCTCGCGGCGATCCTCGGCGACGATCCGTTCCGCGGCAGATAGGGTGGGGGCCCTGCCGGCTCCGCCGGCGGGGAGGGCGAAGCCCTGGGAATTTCAGAAACCGCGCCGAAACGCGACCTCTATATAGTCGCGCGATGCACCTCGCTCCCCGCGAGCTCGACAAGCTCGTCCTCCACGGCGCCGGGACGCTCGCGCAGAAGCGGCTCGCGCGCGGCCTCCGCCTCAACTACCCGGAGGCGGTCGCGCTGATCGCGACCGTGTTGCTCGAGCGGATCCGCGACGGCGTGCTGGTCGCGGAGTTGATGGCGATGGGCCGCACGATCCTCGGGCGCGCGAACGTGATGGACGGCGTGCCGGAGATGATCCGCGAGGTGCAGGTCGAGGGCACCTTCGAGGACGGCACCAAGCTCGTCACCGTGCACGATCCGATCGTCGCGATGCACGGCGACCTCGCGCTCGCGCTGTACGGCACCTTCTTGCCGGTCCCGCCGCCGTTCGCGGAGATCACGACGCGCGAGGTCCCCGGCGCGATCGCCGCCGCCGCCGGCGAGCTCGCGCTCGCGCCCGGCCGCGCGCGGATCGCGATCGAGGTGACCAACACGGGCGATCGGCCGATCCAGGTCGGCTCGCACTATCCGTTCGCGGACACCAACCGCGCGCTCGCGTTCGATCGCGCGGCGGCCGCCGGCAAGCGCCTCGACATCCCCGCCGGCACCGCGGTCCGCTTCGAGCCCGGCGACGCGAAGACCATCACGCTGGTGGAGCTGCCGTGAAGATCGATCGCCGCCACTACGCCGATCTCTACGGGCCGACCACCGGCGATCGCGTGCGCCTCGGCGACACCGATCTGTGGCTCGAGGTCGAGCGCGATCTCACGAGCTACGGCGACGAGTGCAAGTTCGGCGGCGGCAAGGTGCTGCGCGATCGCATGGGCCAGCAGGAGGGCGTCGGCGACGCGGATGCCCTCGATCTCGTGATCACGAACGCGCTGATCGTCGACTGGAGCGGCATCGTGAAGGCCGACGTCGGCGTGAAGGCCGGGCGCATCGCGGCGATCGGCAAGGCCGGCAACCCGCGCACGATGGCCGGCGTCACGCCGAACATGATCGTCGGCGTGACGACCGACGTGATCGCGGGCGAGGGCTTGATCCTCACCGCGGGCGCGATCGACGCGCACGTGCACTTCATCTGCCCGCAGCTCGCCGACGAGGCGATCGCGAGCGGCATCACGACGCTGGTCGGCGGCGGCACCGGCCCCACGACCGGGACCAAGGCGACGACCTGCACGCCCGGCGTGCGCGCGATCCACGACATGCTGGTCGCGACCGACGGGCTGCCGGTCAACGTCGGGCTCACCGGCAAGGGCAACGCGTCGGCGCCCGAAGGGCTCGTCGATCAGATCGGCGGCGGCGCGATCGGCCTCAAGCTGCACGAGGACTGGGGCTCGGCGCCGTCGGCGATCGACTGCTGCCTCGGCGTCGCCGAGGACGAGGACGTGCAGGTCACGCTCCACACCGACACGCTGAACGAGTCCGGGTACGTCGACGACACGATCGCGGCGTTCCGCGGGCGCACGATCCACGCGTATCACACCGAGGGTGCGGGCGGCGGCCACGCGCCCGACATCATCCGCGTGTGCGGCGAGCCGAACGTGATCCCCAGCTCGACCAACCCGACGCGGCCGTTCACCGTCAACACGCTCGACGAGCACCTCGACATGCTGATGGTGTGTCACCACCTCGATCGCACGATCGTCGAGGACGTCGCGTTCGCCGAGAGCCGGATCCGCGGCGAGACGATCGCGGCGGAGGACATCCTGCACGACCTCGGCGCGATCTCGATCGTGTCGAGCGATTCGCAGGCGATGGGCCGGATCGGCGAGGTGATCGCGCGGACCTGGCAGACCGCCGACAAGATGAAGGCGCAGCGCGGCGGCATGCCGGACAACGATCGGATCAAGCGCTACATCGCGAAGTACACGATCAACCCGGCGATCGCGCACGGGCTGTCCGAGGAGATCGGCTCGATCGAGGTCGGCAAGCTCGCCGACCTCGTGCTGTGGCGGCCGGCGATGTTCGGCGCGCGGCCCGAGCTCGTCGTGAAGGGCGGGATGATCGCGTGGTCGATGATGGGCGACGCCAACGCGTCGATCCCGACGCCGCAGCCGGTGTGGTCCCGCCCGATGTTCGGCGCGTCGGTGCGGACGAGCTCGATCGCGTTCGTGTCGGACCGCGCGTACGCCTCGGGGCAGCTGGGCGCGCTCGCGATGCGCAAGCGGATCGTGCCGGTGCGTCGCTGTCGCGGGATCGGCAAGCGCGACATGAAGCTCAACGACGCGCTGCCGCGGATCGAGGTCGACCCGGAGAGCTACGAGGTGCGCGCAGACGGCGTGCTGCTCACGTGCGCGCCGGCCGCGCGCGTGCCGCTGGCGCGGCGGTACAACCTGTTCTGATCATGCGGTGGGTCGTGCTCCAGCTCGCGGACTCGGCGTTCCCGACGGGAGGCTTCGCGCACTCGCTCGGGCTCGAGGCATCGCTCGCGCTCGGCGCGGTCGGCGCCGCCGGCTCGATCGCGCGCTTCGCCGAGGCCGCGGTGTGGCAGGCGGGCACCGGCGGCCTGCCGCTCGTCCGCGCGGTGCACGGCGATCCGTCGTCGCTCGATCGCGTCGATGCGATCGCCGACGCGTTCCTGACGTCGCACGTCGCGAACCGCGCGTCGCGCACGCAGGGGCGCGCGCTGGCGGCGACCTGCGCGCGCAGCTTCGGCGGCGCCGCGCTCGTCGCGCTGTCCGCGCGCGCGCGCGTGCACCACGCGCCCGCGTTCGGCGCGGCGGCGGCGGCGCTCGGGTTGACCGCCGACGAAGCGAGCGGCCTGTGGATCTTCGGCGCGCTGCGCACCGTCTTGTCGGCGGCGGTCCGGCTCGGCGCGATCGGCCCGCACGAAGCGCAAGGCGTGCAGCGCGCGCTGGGGCCCGCGTGCGACCGCGTGCTCGAGCGCTGTGCGTCGATGGGCATCGACGACCTCGCGATCACGTCGCCGATCGCCGAGCTCGCCGGCGCGCTGCACGATCGTCTCTATTCGCGGCTGTTCCAGAGTTAGGAGCGAGGCATGGGTCACGACCACGAGCACGACCACGACCACGTTCATCCGCACACGCACGAAGCCTGGGATCACCCCGGCTTGTTCGCGGACCGCGAACCGGCGCGGGCGCGCGACTACGCACAGCGCGCGTTCACGATCGGGATCGGCGGTCCGGTCGGCAGCGGCAAGACCGCGCTCGTGCTCGCCTTGTGCGAGCGGCTGCGCGATCGCGTGCGGCTCGGCGTCGTGACCAACGACATCTTCACCCGCGAGGACGCCGAGTTCCTGCACCGTCACCACGCGCTCGCGCCCGAGGCGATCCGGGCCGTCGAGACCGGCGGCTGCCCGCACGCCGCGATCCGCGAGGACATCAGCCACAACCTGCTCGCCCTCGAGGATCTGATGAGCGCGGTGTCGCCTCCACCAGAGCTCTTGATCGTCGAGAGCGGCGGCGACAACCTCGCCGCGCAATACTCGCGCGAGCTCGTCGATTACACGATCTACGTGATCGACGTCGCCGGCGGCGACAAGGTGCCGCGCAAGGGCGGTCCCGGCATCACGCAGTCCGACCTGCTCGTGATCAACAAGACCGATCTCGCGCCGCACGTCGGCGCGGACCTGGACGTCATGGCGCGCGACGCCGCGAAGATGCGCGGCGCCGGCCCGGTCGTGTTCACGCAGGTGACGCGCGGGGTCGGCGTCGGCGCGGTGATCGAGCACGTCCTCGGCGCGCGGGCGATCACGACAGGACCCGCGCGCTGAGCTCGACCAGGCGTTCGTCGATCTCGAGCGCGACGGTCTCGTGCGGCGTGACGGGGCCGAGCCCGGCGCAGGTCTCCATGACCGCGCCGAGGATCGCGAGATCTTCGTTGGCGAGCGACACGACCTCGCCGCGATCGATCTTGATCGGCGAGGGCAGGCGCGTGAGGCCGTACGCATCTTTCAGCGCGGCGATCGCGAAGCGCGGGCGATCGGCGAAGGTGATCGCGAGCGTGTCCTCGCGCGCGACGCCGCGGGCGATGCGCTCGCGCGCGCCGCGGTGCGGATAGAGCGCGACGCCGTACGTGATGCGCGCGTTGCCCATGATCGCGGCCTCGTAGGTCGCCTCGATCCCGCCGGTGAGCGTGACCTCGATCAGATCCTCGTCGGTCCAGTGGCGCCACGGCTTGCCGCGCCAGAACGCGGTCGCGCCCTCGAAGAAGATGCGCAGCGCGTCGCGGTTGCCGGCGAGGCGCTCGGGGCCGAGCGCGATCACCGCCGCGAGATCCGCGCGCGGGCCGCGCGCCCACGCGGGCAGCTCCGCCGGCGTGAACCCGAGCTCGGCGCCGGCGCGCGCGAGCCGCGGCTCGCACACCAGCTCGTCGCCGCCGGCGTCGGACGCGATCGCCTCGAGGCCGTCGGCGTCGCGGTGCGTGAACGTCGCGGGATAGACGTGCCCGTCCTGCCCGACGGCGAGGTACGCGTACGCACGTCCCTCGCCGGTCTCCAGCGGTCCGAGCTTGAACGCGTAGCGCACGCGATCGTTGTAGCGCAGAGCAGCGCGCATGTACCGATCGTATCATTCACTCGGGCGCGAGCGGGGCGCACGCGACCTGTCCGGAAACCGGACGGCCGAGGGCGGCGCGATCGGGCGCGGGGCCGGTCGACAGCGCGACGCACACCAGCGCGCGCGCGCGCGTGTCGATGCGGAACGCGCCGGGCACGGTGACGTTGTTGCCGCACGGCACGCGCGCCGGCGCGAGCGGGAACGACGCGCCGCCCTGGTAGACGATCACGTCGGCCCAGATCGACGGCCCGGGATCGCAGGTGACGCGCACCTTCAGGCGATCGGTCGTGACGAACGTGCGCGGGTCGTAGGCGATCGCGCCGTCGCGATCGCGGACGATCGAGAGGACGACCTCGCCGGCGCCCTTGATCGCGACGCGCGCGCCGGGGACTTCATCCGCCGGGGTTCCGCGCCGGATGATCAAGAAGATGATCGCCGCCGCCGCGAGCGCGAGCGCGCCGCCGCCGAACAGCCAGCGCACGAAGCGCGACGGCGCCCGCTCCGGCGAAGCCGCCGGCAGCGGCGGCAGCGCGACCACGTCCGCGCGGAGCTCGTCGAGGCACGCGCGGCACGCGTCGCACGCGGCGAGGTGCGCTTCGATCTCGGCCGAGCGCTCGCCCGCGGCGAACCGCTCGAGCCGCGGCCACGACACCGGCACGCCGACGCAGGTCACGACGCACCTCCCGCGAGCGCGACGACCTCGTCGCGGATCTTCGCCAGGCGCTTGCCGATCGTCTTGCGCGACAGATCGAGGTGCTCCGCGATCTCTTCCTGGGTCATGTCGTCGAAGAAGCGGCACACGAGCACCTCGAGGTGCCCTTCGTCGAGGCGATCGGCCAGGCGCGCCAACAGCTGCGTGCCGATCACGTGATCGTCGCAGCGCACGCGCGCGCGCGGCGCGACCGCGCCCGCCTCGCGCTCGAGCAGCCGAGCCCGGTTGGACTCGTCGCGCACGAAGTTGAGGCAGCGGTTCGTGACCGCGCGATAGAGGTAGGGCAGGTCCACGGGGTTCGCTCGGCGAGAGATCAGATCGACGAACAGGCCGTGCACGACGTCGGTCGCGTCGTCGCGGCTCCTCAGGATGCGCTCGGCCTTGCGCACCAGCGCCGGGCCGAACGCTCGGTACGCGTCGCGCGGATCACTGGCAGGTCCCACCCGTGATTCCTATCGCGACACACGGGCCGTGTGTGAGCGTGTTGCCCTCGGGGCAGTCGAGATCCGACGCGCACGCGCGGCCGTCGCCGGCGCCGAAGACGTCGATGCACGTCTTGGTCTCGCCGGTCCCCACGCACGAATTCGACGCGCAGTCGTCGGAGCGCAGGCAGGTCTCGCCGGTGGCGCGCGCGTGCGTGCCGGGCGCGCACTCGAACGTCGGCACCGAGTAATACTTGTATCCGTTCGGCGCGGGGAACTCCTGCGAGGCGGGCTTGCACGCCTCGCCGCCGGCGCACGCGTGGCCCATGTCGTTGCACGTCGAGCAGGTCTGGTTGCACACGCCGCTCGCGCACTCCGCGTCTTCCTTGCACAGCTCGCCGAGCGCGCGCGACGCCGCCGGGATGCACGCGCGATACGGCACCAGCCACGACGGCACCGCGTCGTCGATCCCGCACACGCTGCCGGGGCTGCAGCCGTTGTCGTCCACGCACGCGCTGCACACGGGGCTCGGGTTGAGCGGCAGCGCGATGCCGTCGCACACGCCGCTCGCGCAGTCACCCTGCGCGACGCACCACGCGCCGTCGGGCCGCGGCGGCAGCGCGACCGGCGCGCCCGTGCAGTCTTCCTTCTTGTGCGTCTTCGCCGTGATCTCGGCGAGCACCGCGTGACCCGCGCCGTGCTTCGACAAGCGGAACTTGATGCCGTTGTACGGCGGCGCGATCGACACCAGGTACGAGACCGGCTCCCAGTGCGCGGTCGGGATCGACTGCGTGTAGTCGACGGTGCCGTCGCCGAAGACGTCGAACTCGAGCTCGACGTCGGC
>DATJIA010000201.1:0-11966 GCA_035493675.1 Kofleriaceae bacterium
GCGAACCCGCACGACATCTTGAAGGTGTTGGGCGAGCGCGCGCTGGCCAAGTACCTCGTCGACGAGATCCAGGAGGTCTACCGACTCCAGGGCGTGCGCATCAACGACAAGCACATCGAGGTGATCGTTCGCCAGATGCTGCGTCGCGTGACCGTCACGGATCCGGGCGACACCAACTTCCTCGTCGACGAGCAGGTCGAGAAGCACATCTTCGAGGAGGAGAACGAGCGCGTGATCACGTCCGGCGGCCAGCCGGCGAAGGGCGAGGCGCTCTTGCTCGGCATCACGAAGGCGTCCTTGTCGACCGAGTCGTTCATCTCGGCGTCTTCGTTCCAGGTGACGACCAAGGTGCTCACCGAAGCGTCTATAAACGGACGCGTCGACTACCTGCGCGGTCTCAAGGAGAACGTGATCATGGGTCGCTTGATCCCGGCGGGCACCGGTCTCGGCGCGTACAAGCGCCTGACCGTCGACGTCGACTCGAGCGAGGATCTCGATCGCCCGGCGCGCCAGGCGCAGGCGGAGCCGGCCGAGCCGCGCGACCGCGACGACGACCTGGCCGACGCCGGCGCCTGATTCGACCTCCGTCCTCCGGCTTCCGTCTTCCGGAAAGCGCCCCGTCGCAGATGCGCCGGGGCGTTGCTGTTTTCGGAGTCTTCCGGACGACGGAGGTCGGACGACGGAAGTCGATGTTCCGCCTACATCGTGTCGCTTCGCACGGCCGTTGAACCTTCGACGGCGGCTCGTGTCTTGACGGGACCGCTCACGCGGCGGGATGATCAGTTGGGGCGCGGAGGACACGAGATGGATAGCCCAGGTCCGAGCACCGAGGTGAAGACCGTCGGCGCGGACGACCGAGACCTAGAGCCCGGACAAAAAGTCGGCGAGTACGTCGTCGAGGAAAAGATCGGAGCCGGTGGTTTCGGCACGGTCTTCCGGGGCACGCACCCGCTCATCGGGAAGCTGGTCGCGATCAAGGTCCTCAAGCGTCAGTACTCCGCCGATCCGGAGATGGTGTCGCGCTTCGTCGCCGAGGCGCGCGCGGTCAACCAGATCCGCCACCGCAACATCATCGACATCTTCGCGTTCGGCGCCCTCGAGGACGGCCGTCACTACTACGTGATGGAGTACCTCGACGGCCTGCCGCTCGACGAGTACCTCGAGTCGGTCGGCCGCATGCCGCTCGGCGAGGCCATCCCGATCCTGCGCGCGGTCGCGCGCGCGCTCGACGCCGCGCACGCCAAGGGCATCGCGCACCGCGACCTCAAGCCCGAGAACGTCTTCCTCGCGCGCGATCCCGACGGATCGATCTTCCCGAAGCTGCTCGACTTCGGCATCGCGAAGCTGCTCGGCGCGACCGGCGAAGGATCGATGCACAAGACGCGCACCGGCGCGCCGATCGGCACGCCGTACTACATGAGCCCGGAGCAGTGCCGCGGCCGCGACGTCGATCACCGCACCGACATCTACGCGTTCGGCGTCGTCGCGTTCAAGCTCCTCACCGGCGAGGTCCCCTTCGACGGCGAGGACTACATGGACATCCTCCTCAAGCAGATCGGCGAGCCGCCGCCGGCGCCGAGCTCGAGGAACGAGGATCTGCCCGCGTCGGTCGATCAAGGCGTGCTCTGGATGCTCGCGAAGGATCCGAGCGAGCGCCCGCCGAACCTCGTCACCGCGGTGCGCGCGCTCGAAGACGCGGCGCAGTCGGCGGGCATCGACTTCAACGTCTCGCAGCCGAGCGGCGTGTTCGCCGCGCCGACCGCGGGCGGGTTGGCGATGATGACGCCGTCGGGCGTGAAGCCGCTGCCGCAGAAGGCGAAGTCGCAGCCGAGCTTCGCGAACGCGCAGACCGTCGATGCGGCGCGCCTGTCGGCGGTGACCGACGCGGAGCCGTCGAAGCGCAGCGCGCTTCCGCTGGTGCTCGCGATCCTCGGCGCGATCGCGGTCGGCGTCGTCGTGTTCGTGCTCGTGAAGAGCGGGCACAAGGACGACGGCGCGCCGGCGGCGGCGGACAAGCCCGCGCTCGATCAAGGCAGCGCGGGCGGCGGCGGCGCGATCGCGAGCGATCGAGGCGGCAGCGCGATCGCGAGCGGCAGCGCGGTGACGATCGGATCCGGATCGGCGATCGGCAGCGCGAGCGGCTCGGGCGAATCGCCGACCGTGCCGACGCAGCTCTCGAAGTTGATCACGATCGACATCAAGGGCGCGCCGCCCAACACGCAGGTCAACGGACCCGGCGGCGTGATCCTCGGCGTCGTGCCCGGACCGATCCAGCTCGAGCGCGGCGACGCGCCGGTCGTCCTCACCTTCGTCACCGACGGCTACCAACCGCGATCGATCTCGGTCACGCCGAACGTCGACGCGCCGCTCAGCGTGAAGCTCGAGAAGAAGAACGCCGGCGCCGGCGTGAAGCACGGCGGCGGATCGAGCGGATCGAAAGGATCAGGATCCGGCGGCGCGAAAGGCAGCGGCAGCGGCGGACACGACACGATCGAAGACCCGTTCCACACCGGCGGCAACTGACCGTGCGCCGGACCTTGCTTGGCTTGCCCCGCGTCGCGGGGCGGGGGGATCACATGAGGACAACCTGGTGCGCGGCCGCGCTCGCGGCGTGCGCGATCGGCAGCGCGTGCAGCGACCTCCCGGAGGTCGGCGCGAACGTGTGCGGCAACGGCGTCGTCGAAGCGAACGAGGACTGCGACGGCGCCGCGGCGAGCGGCACCTGCGCGTCGTCGGGCGACAACGCGTGCCACTTCGTCTGCGATACCGGCACCACCTGTCCCGACGGTTACGCGTGCGGCGCCGACCAGCGTTGCCGCGCGCCGTCGGCGGTCTTCTACCCGGGGCCCGGGCCGTATCCGTTCGACGCCGACGATCTCGCGGCCGGTGACGTCGACGGCGACGGCACCGCGGATCTGGTCGGCGTCAGCGCGTCCGCGCTCACCGCGCGCTTCGGCAACGACAACGCCGATCTCGTGAACGGCGCGTCGCAACCGATCCGCACGCCGGTCGCGCATTCGGTCTTCGACGATCTCGACGGCGACGGCCACATGGACGTCCTGGTGCCGAGCTCGATCGGCATCTTCACGTTCCTCGCGTCGGGGCAGGGCTTCAACCCGTTCCCGTACACCTCGATCACGCTCGACGATCAGACCTCGCCGGTGCGCACCGGCAAGGCCGACGTCGTGCCGACGCCGTTCTCCTCGATCGTCGCGATGATCGGCAAGACGATGTCGTACATCAACACGAAGGATCAGTACGCGGTGTGCATCGACGGCGGCACGCCGCCCGGCTGCCTGCTCTCGCAGCACGACGCCGGCGATCTGGTCGGCAACTCGCTCGTCACCGGCAAGACCGGCTACGAGTTCGGCCTCGCGGTCGGCACCGCCGACTTCACCGACGAGCTCGTGCTGCCGTTCAAGGGCGCCGCGTACGTCGATCTGTGGAGCCCGAAGTTCCCGGCGCTCCTGCCGTCGGGCGATCCCGACATGTCGACGCTCACGCTCGAGAAGATCGAGACGCTGAGCCTGCCGAAGGAAGGCGCGTTCGGCGCGCAGGTCAAGGTCGCCGACGACGGCGCCGCCGGCTTCGGCGCGTTCGACAAGGACGCGTGCCCCGATCTCCTCATCCCGATCCAGCGCACCGACGCGAGCGGCCGCTACGAAGGCTTCGCGATCGCGTACGGCACCAAGGGCGGGCTCGGCGGCTGCACCGGCAAGCTCGACGCGCCGATCGTCGTCGCCGAGGCCGCGATCGACGCCGGCCAGACGACCAAGGGCCTCACCCCGCGCGCGGTCGCGGATCTCGACGGCGACGGCGTCACCGACGTCGTCACCAACGCGCTGATCGCGAAGACCTCGTGCACGCGCGACCAGACCGGCTGCAAGAACAACCTGAACAACGTCTTCGCGCTCGACTTCCTGTCGTTCACGCCGCGCGGCTGGACCCAGGTCGTCCCGACCGACGTCAACCACGACGGCGCGTGGGATCTCGCCGGCGTCGTCGCGGGTCAGGACGATCTCGACGTGATGATCGGCACCGGGTACGGCCTCTTCAATCGCTACCAGATCGCGACCTCGATGCCGCCGCGCTACCTGCGCACCGGCGACTTCGACGGCGATCTCTTCATGGACCTCGCGGTCGTGATCGGCGACGACTCCGATCCGACCACCGAGGACGATCACCTGGTCGTCAGCTTCGGCGCCGCGGCCGGCGGGCCGACCGCGACCGTCGACATGGGCAGCTTCGGCGTCGTGCGCCAGGCCGAGCCGGTGCAGCTCTTCACCGATCTCGAGAGCATCGACGCGATCACCGACGTCATCCTGATCGCGGATCGCAGCAACCATCGCGGCGTCGCGCCGCTGGTCGGCAGCTCGACGCGCCGCTTGCTCGCGCCGTACCTGCTCGGCGAGGGGCCCGCGACCGATCAGACGCGCGACACGCCGGTCGCGATCGTCGTCGGGCAGTTCGACGGCGACGAGGCCGAGTACCCCGACGTCGCCGCGCTCGGCCACCTGGTGCCGAGCGACAGCCCGACCAGCACCGGCGACACCAACGTCGATCTGACGCCGCGCATGTTCATGCTGCAAGGGCAGGGCGACGGCGATCTGCTCGGCGGCCAACCGATGATCGCGCCGCTGAAGTCGACCGACTTCGAGTACCGCGACGCGCTGTGGGCGACCGGCCGCCTCGATCCGAGCTCGAAGAACGACGCGATCGTCGGCATCGACGCGACCGACGATCGTCACGCCGAGGTCTCCGCGCTCGCGCCGCACATGTTCATCGCGCGCGCGCCGACCGGCAGCGCGACCGACTGGGCGCTGGTGGCGCCGGCCGCGCTGCCGTCGCCGTACAACGCGATGCGCGTGCACGCGCTGCACCTCGCCGACCTCGACGCCGACGGCGCGCCCGATCTGATCGTGGAGATGACCGGGCCGTCGCTCGGCGCCGGGCTCGGCAAGGTCTCGACCTCCGCGTTCGTCGCGTGGACCAAGAACGGCACGCCCGACACCGCGCACGCGAGCTCGATCTATCCCGCCAACACCTTCTGCCGCGGCTCGGCGGCGATCCAAGCCGACCTCGACAAGCCGCGCGAGCTCGCCGCGATCTGCACCGACACGACCGGCGCGGTCAGCGTCGACGTCTTCCACTGGGACGGCAGCGCGTGGAAGGTCGCGATGACGATGGGCGTCGCCGGGCAAGACCCGAAGCTCGTCGTCGGCGACTTCAACGGCGACCTGCTCGACGATCTCGCGATCACGTCGGGCACCGGCCCGAGCGCGACCGTGCAGGTCTACGTGCAGTGCGCCGGCGGCGACGTCGCGTGCGCCGCGAAGGCCCAACTCTCGACCCCGGCGGGGATGTGAGGAACACGATGCGCACGCTCCTCATCATGATGTTCGTCGCCGCGTCGGCGATCGCGATCGCCGACGACAAGAGCGACGCCGAGATGTTCTTCCGCGCCGGCGAGAAGGCGTTCAACGCGGGCCAGTACGGCGCCGCTGCCGACGCGTTCGAGCAGGCGTACGCGAAGCTGCCGCTGCCCGCGATCGCGTTCTCGACGGCGCAGGCGTATCGCCTGCAGTACTTCATCGACAAGCAGCCGATGCGCCTCAAGCGCGCGGTCGAGCTCTATCGCAAGTACATCGAGGAGCAGAAGACCGGCGGGCGCGTCAGCGACGCCGCGGCGAACCTCGCGCAGCTCGAGCCGCTCCTGCAGCAGATCCAGGCGTCGGGCGCGAACATGAGCGCGCCGATGCCGCCGCGGCAGACGCGCCTGATGGTGATGGCCGACGTCGACGGCGCGCACGCGAAGATCGACGACAAGGAAGGCGCCACGCCGCTGGTCGAGGAGGTCAAGCCCGGCGAGCACACCGTCGAGATCACCGCCGACGGCTACTTCCCGATCACGGTCAAGGCGAAGGCGGTCGACGGCGAGATGACGCCGGTCGACGTCCAGCTCAAGCCCAAGCCCGCGCTGATCGACGTCCACGCGCCCGACGGCGCGCACGTCACCGTCGACGGGCGCCCGCTCGGCGCCGCGCCGATCACCGGCGCCGAGGTGCCCGCGGGCAAGCACCTCGTCACCGTCGCGCAGAGCGGCCACGTGCCGTACGCGCGCGAGCTCGAGACCAGCTACGGCAAGACCGTCACCGTCGACGCCGAGCTGCACACGACCGCGCAGCGCAAGGGCGCGCGCTTCGTCTTGATGGGCGCGGGCGTGCTCGCGATCGCGACCGGGCTCGAGGGCGTCGCCGCGTTCTCGGCGGACTCCGACGCGTCGAAGCTGCACGACAAGCTCGCGATGGGCGGCGCGACGCCGATGGATCTCGCGCGCTACGACGACCTGCGCGCGCGGCGCGACGATCGCGTGCGCTCGACCGAGATCCTCGGCGGCGTCACCGCGATCGTCGCGGTCACCGGCGTCCTGATGTACGTCTTCGACGATCCGTCGCCGGAGGGCGCGGTGCCGATGCGCGACGACTCCGGCAACACGCCCGCGAAGAAGAAGATCGAGATCGAGCCGATGGCCGGCCCGACCTCCGCCGGCGTGATGCTGACCGGCTCCTTCTAGCGCGTCAGCAGACGATCACGCTCGCGAGGCAGCAGTCGCTGCCGAACGTCGGGCACTTCAGATCGGTGCTCGTCCAGCACTTGTTCGGATCGGTCGAGCACATCTTCGACTGGATCATGTACGCGCCGCCGACGCCGTCGAGGATCGCGGCGGTGAGCGGACGCAGCGTCTCGCGCGAGAGGGCGAGGCCCTTCTTGGTTCGCTTCATGGCTCACCTCACGGCTTCATCAGGGTGCAATCACCGCAGGACGGACACGACGTGCAGCCGGAGGCGGGGTTCGCCGCCGACACGCACAGGGTCGTGTACCGGACGCAGCCGATCGAGGTCGATTCCATCGCGCCCGTGACCTTCGACAGGTCGCGGACGATCTCGCGCGAGAGCGCGAGACCCTTCTTCTGGATTTTTTTCATGGGACCGCGATCGATCGCAACGCACGTGCCTGCGCGCGCGCGAGTGTCGTCGCGCGGTTGCCGCGTCGCGTGGTGGACCATCGGTGGACCATCACGCGAAACGAATCGTCCTCGGTTCACCTCGGCAAACGGAGGCACGCAGCCGATCGGCTTCTTCTGATGTAGACTGATTCGTCATGAGTACGTCGAGCAAGCGGCTCACCCCCGTTGCCACCACGCTCACCTTCGAGAAGTTCTGGAGCTGGCTGACGGGCCACGCCAACTGCATCCTGCGCGCGGGCACGCCCGACGCCGCCTTGTTCGACCACGAAGACTTTCACTGGACGCTGCTCAAGGAAGACGACACGACGCACGTCGTCCAGCTCTCGCGCGGCAAGGAGCTGGTCGGCGAGCTCGTCGTGTTCCCGACGGAGATCGCGTACGTCCAGACCGAGCCCGGCGAGGTCGAAGGCGAGCACATGTTCGAGTGCGTCGTCGAGTCCGAGGCCGCGCGCGAGATCGCGTACCACTTCGTGCTCGCGCACGAGTACGACGTCGTGGAGCACAAGACCGAGAAGTGGACCCATTGACGTTGGTGCTCGAGCGGGGGCGCTACTGCGCAGGTCACCGGCTGCGTTGACGGGCCCCTTCCTCCTCCTCACGTACAAGTCGTACGCTGCGGCTCGGATCCCTTCCCGTCGCTCGAGCGACAAGATCAGCGCGTGAAGCGCGCGGCGTGGCCGTGCGCGATCGCGCGTGAGAGCAGCTCGTCGGTCATGCCGGGGAGGGCGCGCGCGTGCGCGAGCTCGTCGGAGGCGCGGACGTCGGAGAAGAGCGTGTTGTCGGTGTTGACGCACGCGCGCACGCCGAGCGCGAGCCACCTCGGCAGCGGATGATCGGCGAGCCGCGCGATCGCCCCGGTGTGCACGTTCGAGGTCGGGCACGCCTCGATCGTGATCTCGCGCGCGAGCACGAGCTCGAGGACGGACGGATCGTCCATGAGCGTGGTGCCGTGGCCGATGCGCTCTGCGCCCAGCGCCTCGATCGCGACCCGAATCTCCGACGGCGGGCGCCCTTCGCCCGCGTGGACGGTGCGACCGAGCCCGCGCGTTCGCGCGCGCGCGAACGCCGGCGCGTAGTCGCGCATCGCGAACGCGTGCGATGGCGCAGGGCCGCCCGCGAGATCGATCCCGACCACGCCCGCGCGCGCCGAATCCACGAGCGACTCGACGAGCGCCGGCGGATCGCCGTACAGCGCGCACAGGATCACGCCCGCGCGCCCGCCGACGCCGTCGAGCACCGCATCGATCGCGCGCGGAATCCCCACGCCGTGCAACTGCGGCGCGAACCGGATCTCCAAGGTCGTCACTCCATCGGCGGCCGCGTCTTCACAGATCTCCGACGCGACCCGCGCCAGCGCGCCCTCGTCCTGCAGGACCGCGAGGGTCAGGGCGAACCGCGCGAGGGCGCCGTCGAGCCCCATCCCGGCCGAGAACCGCACGTCGTGGGAAGGCGGGAGTGCGACGGTCGACAGCTCCTCCAATGTGGAGAGCCGTAACGACCCATCCAGGTGACGGTGCAGATCGGCCAGCCCCTCCATCGCGCGGCGTATCCTAGCCCTTGACACGGGAGGCTTTCTCCATAAACTCGCGACTCCGCTTACCGGTACCCGAAGCATGCCCACGATCAATCAGCTCGTCCGTCGAGGTCGCGAGAAAGTCCGCGTGAAGAGCGCGTCTCCGGCCCTCAAGCAGTGCCCGCAGAAGCGCGGCGTCTGCACCCGCGTCTACACCACCACGCCGAAGAAGCCGAACTCGGCGCTTCGGAAGGTCGCGCGCGTGCGCTTGACCAACCAGATGGAAGTGACGTCGTACATCCCGGGCGAGGGGCACAACCTCCAGGAGCACTCGGTCGTCCTCATCCGCGGCGGCCGCGTGAAGGATCTCCCGGGCGTTCGCTACCACATCATCCGCGGCACGCTCGACACCACGGGCGTCGCGAACCGCAAGCAGGGCCGTTCGAAGTACGGCGCCAAGCGCCCCAAGTAAGGACCCCAGGTAAAGAGCCATGCCTCGTAAAGGTGAAGTTCCCAAGCGCAAGGTCCTGCCCGACCCGAAGTTCACGGACGCCCCCGGCGACGTCCGCCGCCGCATCACCAAGTTCGTCAACCTGGTGATGTCCGACGGCAAGAAGTCCACCGCCGAGCACATCGTCTACGGCGCCCTCGACATGGTCGCGGAGCGCGCGAAGGACGATCCTCTGAAGGTGTGGGACCGCGCGATCGCGAACGTTCGCCCGCGCGTCGAGGTGAAGAGCCGCCGCGTCGGCGGTTCGACGTACCAGGTTCCCGTCGACGTTCGCCCGGACCGTTCGCTGGCGTTGGGCATGCGCTGGCTGATCGAGTACGCGCGCGAGCGCAACGAGAAGACGATGGTCGATCGTCTCGCCAACGAGATCATCGACGCCGCGCAGAACCGCGGCAACGCGGTCAAGAAGCGCGAAGACGTGCACAAGATGGCCGACGCGAACAAGGCGTTCGCGCACTACCGCTGGTAGCTGTTACGCAAGCACTTCGATAAGAGGAGGCGAGGACGAGATAGCGCAGCCAAGCATGGGGTCCGGAAGGCGATCGAGCGATCGAACCGCCGGGCTGACACGAGGAGCACCGCCTGCTGCAGCGCAGGACCTGTTTCTCACCGCGGTCGAAGACTGCGAGCGCCCGTCCCGCCCCACGCACTGCCCAATCGAGACCTCGACGATGCCTGGTGGCTCGCTCCTCGATCGCGCACGTCCGTAACATCGGCATCGCCGCGCACATCGACGCCGGCAAGACGACGACGACCGAGCGCATCCTGTTCTACTCGGGCGTGATCTCGCGCATGGGCGAGGTCACCGAGGGCACCACCGTCACCGACTGGATGGAGCAGGAGCAGGAGCGCGGCATCAGCATCACCGCCGCCGCGACGACGTTCGCGTGGCGCGAGCACGTCGTGAACCTGATCGACACGCCGGGCCACGTCGACTTCACGATCGAAGTGGAGCGCAGCCTGCGCGTCCTCGACGGCATGATCGCGGTGTTCGACGCCGTGAACGGCGTCGAGCCGCAGAGCGAGACGGTCTGGAAGCAGGCCGACCGCTACGGCGTCCCGCGCCTGGCGTTCGTCAACAAGTGCGATCGTGTGGGCGCCGATCCGGCCGCGGTCGCGCGCGAGCTCAAGACCCGCCTCGGCGCGCACCCGGTCGCGCTGCAGCTGCCGCTCGGCCTCGGCGACGACTTCGCCGGCGTGATCGATCTCGTCCACATGCGCGCGCGCACGTGGGACGACGAGCTCGGCGTCACGTTCGTCGACGCCGCGATCCCCGACGAGCACGTCGACGCCGCGAAGCTCGCGCACGCCGCGATGCTCGAGGCGATCGCCGAGATCGACGACACCTTCATGTCGCGCTGGATCGACGGCGACTTCGGCGAGCGCGAGATCGTCGACGCGATCCGCCGCGCGACGATCGCCGGCCGCTGCGTGCCGGTCCTGTGCGGCGCCGCGTTCCGCAACAAGGGCGTCCACGATCTCCTCGACGCCGTCGTCGATTACCTGCCGTCGCCGGCCGACGTGCCCGCCGTGCGCGGGCTCGATCCGAAGACCAACACGGCGACCACGCGCAAGGCGTCGAAGGACGAGCCGCTCGCCGCGCTCGCGTTCAAGGTCGCGACCGACGACGTCGGCCAGCTCACCTACGTCCGCGTGTACTCGGGCTCGCTGCGCACCGGCGACAGCGTGCTCAACGCGACCAAGGACAAGATCGAATCGGTCGGTCGCCTGGTGCGCATGCACGCGAACCACCACGAGGACATCAAGGAGATCGCGGCCGGCATGATCGGCGCGATCGTCGGCGGCCGCACCGCGACCACCGGCGACACGCTCTGCGATGCGCGCGCGCCGATCGTCTTCGACAAGCTCTACGTCCCCGATCCGGTGATCAGCGTGGCGATCGAGCCCGCGAGCGACGCCGATCTCGCGCGCCTGCAAGACGCGCTCGACAAGCTCGCCGCCGAGGATCCGAGCTTCCGCGTGAAGGTCGATCCGGAGACCGGCGCGACCCTGATCGCGGGCATGGGCGAGCTCCACCTCGAGATCCTCGTCGATCGCCTGCGCCGCGAGTTCCACGTCGACGCGCGCGTCGGCCGCCCGCAGGTCGCGTACCGAGAGACGATCACGCAGCGCGCCGATGCCGAGCGCACGTTCGAGCGCCCCGGCGCCGCGCCCGCGCACTTCGCGCAGGTGAAGCTCGTCGTCGAGCCGACCGTCCGCGGCAAGGGCTACGTCTTCGCCAACGATGCGGCTCCGTCGGAGATCCCGGCCCGCTACGTCCCCGCGGTGAAGGCCGGCGTGTCCGAGGCCGTCGAGCGCGGCGTCGCCTACGGCTTCCCCATGACGGACCTCGAAGTCCGCGTGGTCGCCGGGGCGAATCATCCTGTTGATTCAACCGATTACGGCTTCAAGGCCGCCGGCAGCCAGGCCTTCCGCGCCGCCGCCACCGCCGCGACCCCCACCGTGCTCGAGCCGGTGATGGCGCTGGAGGTCCTCACTCCGGACGACTCCGTCGGAGACGTCCTCGGAGACCTCAGTGCGAGACGCGGAAAGATCACTGGAATCCAGGCGCGGCATGGTGTACAGACCGTCGCCTGTTTCGTCCCCCTCTCGACGATGTTCGGATACGCGACCGACCTGCGGTCGAGGACACGGGGACGAGCGACGTATTCGATGGAGTTCAAGCACTACGCCGAAGTTCCTCACGGAGTCCGTGACGAGCTCGTGGCCCGAGGTCGCGCTTAGCGTTCAGCCAGGTTTCAGGAGATCAGACGATGTCGAAGGAAAAGTTCATCCGCAACAAGCCGCACGTGAACATCGGCACGATCGGTCACGTGGACCACGGCAAGACGACGTTGACCGCCGCGATCACGAAGGTGCAGTCGACGAAGGGGTTCGCGAAGTTCACGGCGTTC
>DATJIA010000202.1:0-22445 GCA_035493675.1 Kofleriaceae bacterium
CGCGCGCTGGGCGATCGTGTTGCCGCACGAATACGCGGTGATGATCACCAACGTACCGATGCTGCGCCGCCACGACCTCGTCGATCTCGTCCCGATCCAAGCCGAGTCGACCACGACGCCTGCCTTCGCGATCGCGCTCGCCTCCGACGGCGCCCTCGTCGTCGCATCGCCGACCGGCGGCCTCGGCACGATCGATCCCAAGACGCTGGCGCTCACGCCGCACATCCTCCCGCGCTGCCCCGCGCCGAGCTCGCGATGAAGCTCTACACGATGCTTCGCGGCCGACGGCGCATCGCGCGCAACCTGCGAAGACGAGCAGCCTAGCGGCCCGTGAATTTCGGCGGGCGCTTCTCGGCGAAGGCGCGCAGGCCTTCGTTGCGATCCTCGCTGAACAAGGTCACGTCGTAGCAGCGCCGCTCGATGCGAAGGCCCTCGTCGATCGGCACGTCGACGCCGTCTTCGATCGCGGTCTTCGCCATCGCGACCGACTTGGGCGCGCAGCCGGCGAGCTCGGCGAGCATCTGGCCGACGACCGTGACGAGGCCGCCCGCGGGCACGACCGCGGAGACGAGCCCGAGCTCGCGCGCCCGCACCGCGCCGACGCGACGGCCGAGGAGGATCATCTCCTTCGCGGCGGCGACGCCGATCAGGCGCGGCAAGCGCTGCGTGCCGCCGGCGCCGGGCATGATGCCGAGCCGCACTTCCGTCAATCCCATCTCGGCGCCCTCGACGCAGACGCGGAAGTCACACGCGAGCGCCAATTCGAGACCTCCGCCATACGCGGATCCGTTCATCGCGGCGATCGTCGGCTTGCGCAGCTTCGCGATCGCGTCGATCGCGCCGCTGATCGCATCGATGTACGGCCCGGTCTCCGAAGCCGCGACGCCGCGGCGCTCCTTCAAGTCGGCGCCGGCGCAGAACGCCGCGTCGCCCGCGCCGGTGATCACGACCGCGCGCACCGAATCGTCGGCCGCGAGCTGCGCGATGACATGGATCAATTCGCGGTTCACCGCCAACGACAGCGCGTTGCGCGCGTCGGGCCGGTTCAACGTCACCCACGCCGCACCGCCGTCACGCGTGACAATGACATCGCTCATTGCTTCGCCTGCTCTGCGCGACGTCGCGCGCGCGCTTGCTTGCCGAGGTACGCCTTCAAGTACTTCGACGGGAGATCGTGACCGACGAACGCCGCGGCCAACCGCGACGCCTCGACGAGCTTGTCGAGATCGACGCCGGTCGAGACGCCCATCGAATGCAGCATGCCGACCAGATCGTCGGTCGCGAGGTTGCCCGACGCGCCGGGCGCGTACGGACAGCCGCCGAGCCCGCCGACCGACGAGTCGAGCGTCGTGACGCCCATCGTCATCGCGACGTAGCAGTTCGCGAGCGCGGTGCCCTGCGTGTCGTGGAAGTGCACGGCGACCGACGGCAGCGGGTTCTCCGCGAGCACGCGCGCGAGCACGTCCTCGACCTGCTTCGGGTTCGCGACGCCGATCGTGTCCGAAACCGAGATCTGATAGACGCCGAGCGCGCGCAGATCGCGGCACAGCTCGACGACGCGCTGCGGATCGACCTCGCCTTCGTACGGACAGCCGAAGCACGTCGACAGGTACGCGCGCACCGGGATGCCCGCGGCTTGCGCGGGCGGCACGACGTCCTCGAACGCCTTCAACGTCTCGGCGATCGTCTTGTTGACGTTCTTCTTGTTGTGCGTCTCCGACGCGCTCATGAAGACCGCGATCTCGCGCATGCCGGCGCTGATCGCGGCGTCGAGCCCGCGGCGGTTGGGCACCAGCGCCGAGAACGTCACGCCGTCCTTGCGCTTCACGCCGCGCGCGACCTCGACCGCGTCGGCGAGCTGCGGGATCCAGCGCGGCGACACGAAGCTCGTGATCTCGATCCGCTTGAGGCCCGACTCGACGAGCGCGTCGATGAAGCGGATCTTGTCCGCGGTCGGGACGTGACGCGCCTCGTTCTGCAGGCCGTCGCGCGGGCCGACTTCGTACACCGTCACGCTGGCGGGCAAGGCGCTCACCTCGGGCCACCATATGACGAGCGCGCCACCTGTGCCACCTGCCCGACCAGGTCGGGGGTCAGCTCCTCGAGCGTGTCGATCACGCGATGCGCGGCCGATTGATCCTGCTGGTCGAAATTCCCCGCGCGCACGCCGATCACGACGCACCCGGCGGCGCGGCCCGCGGAGATCCCCGCGGCCGAGTCCTCGACGACAACGCACTGTTCCGGACGGAGCGCCAATCCGTTGACCGCCGCGAGGTAGCCGTCGGGCGCGGGCTTCGAGCGCGTCACGTCCTCGGCGCAGACCATCGGCACGAACGTGTCGATCATCCCCAGCGCCTTCAGAGCTTGCATCGCCTCGACGCGCGCGCTGCCGGTGACGAGCGCGCGCCCCACGTCGGCGAACCGCGCGACCGCCTCGCGCGCGCCGGGCAGCACGGTGATGCCGACCTCGGCGAAGACCTCCTCGCGCGTCGCCGCGGTCGCCGCGATGAGCTCCGCGCGCGTCCACGGGAAGCCGTAGCGGTTCTTGAGCCGATCGTAGATCGCGATCCACGAGCGCCCGATGATGTAGTCGCGATCCTCTTGATCGACCTGCACGCCCTGCCCGCGCGCGAGCGCGCGCGCCATCGCCTCGGCGGTCTCGCGCTCGCTGTCGACGAGCGTCCCGTCGAGGTCGAACAGCACGGCCTGGATCACCGCATGGTTCTACCGCAACTCGACGCGTAACCGCGCGTCTCCGTACCGCCACTGATCCCGTGTCAAACTGCCTGCGGAGGCTTCATGCGCCGTTACGTCCTCGCCCTCCTCATGTTCGCCGCCTGCGGCCCGTCGGCCGCGGCCAAGCGCGCGCAAGCGCTCTACGATCAAGGTGACTACCAAGGCGCGGCCAAGTCCGCCGACGCCGATCTCGCCGCGCATCCGTCGGACGATGCGCTCCATCGCGTCGCGTTGCGCGCGCGGCTCGCCGGCGGCGACGCGCGCGGCGCGGTCGACGGCTACGCGTCGTGGCGCGCGGGGCGCGACGACGATCGCGTCGCGCTGCGCCTACTCGCGGAGACGACCTTCCAGCAAGCGCTGCGCTCGCCGTCGAACGCGATCAAGGTGCAGGCGATCGAGTCGATCGAGGAGCTCGAGATCGAGGATCTCGCCGACGACGTGATCCAGCGCCTCGGCGACGACGACGATCAGGTGCAGGCGGCCGCGGCGGTCGCGGTCCTGCGGGCGCATCCGCAGGCGCCCGAGATCCTCGCGTCGATGTTGACGTCGGACGATCCGGTCGCGCGCGCGATCGCGGTGCGCGGCATGGCGAACAAGGTCGGCGAGCACGCGGCCGACGATCTGCGCAACGCGACGCGCGATCCGGATCCGCGCGTGCGCCGCGCCGCGATCAGCGGCCTCGCGCCGCTCGACGACGGCGCGACCACCGACGTGCTCGCGCAGCTCGCCGCCAAGGACGCCGACGACGGCGTGCGCGCGGCCGCGCTGCACGCGCTCGCCCGCGGCTCGCGCGGCGATCAACGCGCGGTCGCGAACGCGGCGCTCGGCGACAAGTCGCTCGCGGTGCGCATCGCGGCGGTCGACGTGATCGTCGCGACCAAGGACGCGGCCGCGATCCACGCGCTGCTCGCGAACCCCGATCCGCTCGTCGCGATCCAGGCCGCGCACGCCGCGCCGCCCGCCGACGCCGCCGCGACGATCGATCGCGCGCTCGGCGACGCCGCGCCCGAGACGCGCGCCGCCGCGCTCAACCTCTCGGTCGCCGCGCTCGGCAAGGGCCCCGCCGCCGAGCGCGCGATGAGATTCACCGCCGACGCGTCGATGACCGTGCGGCTCTCGGCCGCGCGCGTCCTCGCGTCGACCGATCACAAGGCCGACGCGATCAACGTGCTCGCGACCGCGCTCGGCACCGCGCCAGGCGCGGCGCCGAGCGATTCAATGACACGGGGCGGAACCGCCGAGCCCGACGATCGCATCCAGGCCGCCGCCGATCTCGCGCGCCTCGGCGATTCACGCGGCACTTCCGCCCTCGCCGACTTCGCGCGCACCGGCGACACCGTCCCTCGCCGCCGCGCCGCGGTCACCGCGCACCTCACCGCGCGCACGATCACGCCCGGCCTCGTCGCCGCCCTCGCCGACGCCGCCCCCGAAGTCCGCGTCGACGCCGCGCGCGCGCTCTGGTCGCTCGTGCGAAGCACCGATCTCGCCGAAGAACACGCGGAGTGATTCCGACTTCCGTCCTCCGACTTCCGTCGTCCGGAACGAAGAACGCGAGCACCGAAGCGCTCGCGTTCTAGATCTTGGACGGAAGACGGAAGTCGGAAGACGGAAGTCGATCTGTCAGTGCCGATGATCGCGCGAGCCGCCGCCGCCGGCGACCCACTGCCCCTCGATCCACACGTAGTGGTCGCCCTGCAGGTCCCAGTGGCCCGGCTGCCAGATCATGTTCGCGCGCGCGCGCTCCCAGTGACCCGGCGTCCACTGGTACGAGCCCGCGCCCCACTGGTAGTAGCCGCCGACCCAGACGTAGCCGCCGCGCTGGCCGGGATTCTCCACCTGCACCGGCGGAGGAGGCTGCATCGGATACGGCGAAGGCGCCGGCGGGCCGCCGCCACCGCCGAGCGGTTGGCCGTTGCGATCGACGACCGGATGATCGGCGACGACCGAGCCGGTGTCCGTCGTGGTCGCGTGCACCGCGACGCCGTTCGCGACGATCCACGAGCCCTCGTTCCATTGCCACTGGTTCCCCGACTGGACCCAGCTGCCTTCCTGCCACTGATATCCGGCGCGCTCGCGCTCCCAGTGACCGGCCATCCACACCCACTGGCCGCCTTGCCAGTTCCAGCGACCGTGGATGAACACCCAGCCCGGGCGCATCTCGTAGGTCTCCTGCTGTGGAGGCGGAGGCGCATCGTACGCGACGACCGCGCCTCCGCTCATCCGACCATGCGCCGTGACCAGACAGCCAGGCGCAATCGCTCCGATCGTGATCGCGAAGCCGAGCGCTGAAAGAATGCGTCCCCTGCGGTTCATGAATAAGCTCCTTGCTGGTCCGGTTTGGACGGCCAGGCCCCTCGTTTCAGTCAAACGAGTATTCCCGCACCCGCGCCGAAGAGTCAACGCGGCGGGATTCGCGAGCTTACGCGTCAGGGATCGCCGAGCGCGTGCACGTTGGCCGGCGTCGCGACGCGCAGCCATGTGATGTAGCGCGCAAGCTCGTCGCGATCGGCCGGCGAGAGATCGGCGCCGATCTTCGGCATCGCGTTGCGATCGCCGAAGAACGTCGCGCCGCCGGGCGTCGCGATGAACTGCGCGAGCCACCAGCGCGAGCCGCGTCCGTACAGGTTCGGCGCCGACACGCTCTCCTTGCCGACCTCGCGCTCGTGGCAGTTGCTGCAGTCGTCCTCGAAGATCTCGTGCCCGCGCGCGACCTTCTTCGCGTCGATGTCGGGCGCGCCGGTCTCGGCGTAGACCATCTCGACGAGCGCGTCGAGATCCGCGCCCGTGTAGTCGACCGGCTTCATCGCGCCTTCCTTGTCGGCGAGCTTCGAGCGCCCGAAGTACAGCTCGCTCGACGGTCCGGTGAGGAAGCCGCGGATCCACGCGCGCGTGTTGTAGCCGGCGCCGATCGCGGGGCCTTCGCGCTTGTCGCCCTCGTGGCACTTCGCGCAGCTCTTCGCCCAGATCACGCGCGCGCGATAGAAGGTCGCGGTCTCGAACACCGACGTGCCTCCCGCCGCGGGCACGCCGTAGAGCTCGGCGAGCACGCGCGCCTTCTGCGCGCGCGTTTCGGCGGCGACCTGCCGCTCGGCGAGCGACGCGTCGCCGGCGTCCTCGCGATACGAGAGGAACGTCAGCGCGGCGACGCACAGCCCGCCGACCGCGAGCAGCGACATCACGATCGGACGCCGCTGCGGCGCGCGCTCGCGCGATTTGTCCGCGAACGGCAGCGCGAGCAAGAAGCCGCCGACCACGACCGGCGCGCCGAGCGCGACGATGCGCTCCATCGATCCGCCGAAATACTTCAGCGCCTGGAACAGCGGACGGAAGTACCACTCGGGCCGCGCGTCGAAGCCGCTCGACGGATCCGCGGGCGCGTCGAGCCGCGCGCCGTGCTCGTGGACGGTCCACGCGAGGATGCCGCCGAACGCGACCGCCATCGCGACGAAGTCGCGGAACAGCTGATCGGGCCAGAACGGCTGCACGTCGCGCGCGAGCGCGTCTTCCGATTTCCACCAGTGCGGCGTGACGCCGTGCTTGCGGAACAGCGCCAGGTGGATCGCGACCAGCCCGAGCGTGAGCGCGGGCAAGACGAACACGTGCAGCGCGAAGAAGCGCGTCAGCGTCAGGTTGCCGTACTCGTTGCCGCCCTGCACCGCGGCCTTCAGCTGATCGCCGATCATCGGCGAAGAGCCCGCGATGCCGGTCGCGACCTTGGTCGCCCAGTAGCCGGTCTGATCCCACGGCAAGAGATAGCCGGTCAGCGCGAACGCCATGATCAGGCCGAGCAAGAGCACGCCGATGATCCAGTTCATCTCGCGCGGCCGCTTGTACGCGCCCCACACCGCGGTCTGCACGAGGTGCAGCCCCGCGACGATCACCATCGCGCTCGCGCCGTGATGATGCAGCCCGCGCACGAGCCAGCCCATCGTCACGCGATCCTCGATGTTCGCGACCGACGCCCACGCATCGGTCGCCGACGGCGCGTAGTAGAACGCGAGCAGGATCCCGGTCGTCATCTGCAGGATCAAGACGAACAGGAGCACCGAGCCGAACACGTACGCGAGCGACGCGCCGCCGAGCACCGGCTCCTCGAGCGCGTGCTTCACCACGGCGCGATACCCGGTGCGCTCGTCGAGCCAGTCGCGGACGCTCATGTCGTCTCTCGCGTCGAGCCGCCGACCTTGTAGCGCACCCACGTGATCCGCAGGCGGCCGTCCTTGACGTCCCACGGCAGCGGATCCATCCCGCGCTCCGTCGGACCGCCGAGCCGCTCACCCGCGAGCGAGAACGAGCTGTCGTGGCACGGGCAGCGGAACTTCTTGTCGCCCGCGTCGTAGCCGATCGAGCAGCCGAGGTGCGGGCACACCGCGCTCCACGCCTTCAAGCCGCCGTCGTCGCGCAAGACCCACGCGGCGCCGAGCGGGACGTTCTGCACCGAGCCCCACGCGTCGCGCTCCGACGGCGCGACCAGGCCGACGCGCAGCGGCGGCGCGCCCTTCTTGATGCGCGCCTCCGGCATCACGTCGATCGGCTCGTCGCCGGTCGTCACCGTGGTCGTGTCGACCGGATAGAGGAGGTAGCGCGTCGCGGGGACGAGCACGGTCCCGGCGATCCCGCCGCCGAGCGCGCAGGTCGCCACCTTGAGGAATCGCCGCCGGCCCCCGTCGGCGGGTGGAGCTTCACTCATCGGGTCACCACGTTACTCCGTTCGGAGTGACGTCGCGCCCCGCGGTCGCAACAGATCAGCCGAAGGTGCGCTCGTCGCGCTCCTGATCTTCCTTGCAGCGGATGCAGAGCGTGGTCTCGGGACGCGCCTCGAGGCGCTTCTTCCCGATCGGCTCCTCGCACACCTCGCACACGCCGAAGGTGCCCTCTTCGATCTTCTTGAGCGCGTTGTCGAGCTTCGTGAGGAGGCTCTTCTCGCGGCCGCGCAGGCGGAACTCGAACGACTGGATGTACTCGCTGGCAGCGAGGTCCATCTCGTCGGGCAGGTCGTTGGTGTCGAGGGTCATGTTCTCGGAGAGCGTCTGCCGCGCACGATCGAGCACGCTGCGTCGCTTCTCCTCCAACATCTCCTGGAAGCGCTTGAGCTCTTTCTTCGTGAGCGACTTCGAAGCGGTCGATGACACGGGTTGAGACCCCCTAAAAAGGCCCGGTAAGATAGTGGCGATCTGACGGCAAGACAACCCGTTTCGGGCCATGCTGGCTGAAACTAACTCGAACCCCGCGACATTTCAGGTTCATACACCGGCGGATGTCTTGACACGATGTAGGCAGGACCGGACACTACGAGTCGTATGGCCGGCTCCGACAAGCGCAAACAGTCACTCTACTTCCCTGAGGACATGTTGAAGGAGATCCAGGAAGAAGCGGCCCGGCAGGACCGCTCGCTTTCGTGGATCGTCCAGAAAGCCTGGAAGATCGCGCGCAAGGAGATCATGAAGTATCCCTCGGTGAACGAGTTCCCGGGGGAGGAGGACACGAAGGAGATCTCCTGACCCGTTGGGGCTACGCCGTCGCTCCGAGTGACGGCACGTCCCTCTTCTACGAGCGGTGCGATGGAGATCCCGGGAGGGCTCCCGTCGCGCTCCTCGACGGCGTCGGGTGTGATGGATACGCGTGGCGGCACCTGCGCCGCACGCTCCACGCACGTTCGATCGTTCATCCGCACTACAGGGGGCACGGGCGGTCCTCGCCGCCGCGCGACCCCGCGCGCGTCTCGATCGAAGATCTCGCGGACGACGTCGCCGCGGTGCTCGACGACGCCGGCGTCGAACGCGCCGCCCTGTGCGGCCATTCGATGGGCGTGCAGGTCGCGCTCGAGATGTTCCGCCGGCACCGCGATCGCGTCGCCGGGCTCGTGCTCGTCTGCGGCGCGTCGTCGAATCCGCTGCGCACGTTCCGCGGCACCGCGACGCTCGAGCGCCTGCTGCCCGACGTGCAGCGCTGGCTCGCGCGCGCGCCCCGCGCGGTGAATCGCGTCCTGCGCGCCGTCGTGCCGACCAAGCTCAGCTTCGAGATCGCGAAGCGGCTCGAGATCAACGGCGAGCTGGTCGACCCGGCCGACTTCATGCCGTACCTCGAGGGCCTCGCGCGGATCGACGCGACGCTCTTCGCGGCGATGCTCGCGGCCGCCGGCACCCACTCCGCGGACGATCTACTCGCGTCGATCGACGTCCCGACGCTCGTGATCGCGGGCGCCAGGGACGGGTTCACGCCCCCCGATCGATCGGTCGCGATGGCGGAGGCGATCCCCGGCGCGCAGCTCCTATTGATCGAGGACGGCTCGCACACGACCCCAATCGAGCGGCCCGAGCAGGTGAATCGTGCAATCGCGGACTTGCTGGTCAGATCAGTTGATGAATCCTTCACAAGGACTTCTGCTGAGTTACAAACGTGATGTTTGCACTCCCGACGGGCGCCTAACCGAACGGATGTGCCCGAAAAGATTCCGCGATGCAGAGAAAATTATAGGCGCGATTTTCCGCCGAATTTCCTCGCAAAAATCCCTCGGTTGAGGCAACGTCCAAATCCCCTGCCGGTCGAAGCTTTTCCGCGAGCTTACGTGCGGCTGGGGTCCAGACTCACCAACGGAAAGCCATGGAAACCGACAAGCATCTGACACGCCCGGTTCTCCGACGGAACGAGGATGACAACGACGGTCTCGTCGCCCTTCCTCCCGTGACCTTGGTCCGCCAGCGCTTGCGCACGACGGTCAAGGAGTTCTCGTCGTCGCAGCCTGGCCGTCGCGCCGCAGCCCTTGCCGCCGTGTGGATCGCCGCCACCGGGTGCGAGGCCGACCTCAACCTCTATGACCCGGAGGAAGCCCTTCGTACGTATCGGCTGATCGAGTCCGAGCTCCGCGCCGAGCTGCGCATCAGCCTCGGTCGCGCGATCACCAACGAGCCGCACACCGCGACTCGCAACACCATGATCTCGATGCTCGAGCACCTCGAAGAGCTCGAGGCCGCCGCCGTCGCGCCGCGCCCCACGCGCCGCCGCCGTCGCCGTTGATCGCAAGTTCCCGCGGCCCGAGGGGCCGCGTGGCCACAGCCCACACACCACAACGCAGGAAGGCGGCCCCGTAGAGGTCGCCTTTTTTGTTTGTCCCGTCAGTTCCGGGCGTGGATCTCGTGGCGGCGCAGCGCCATCGCGAGGATCGCGATCGCGATCGCGACGTAGCCGAGCTGGATCGGCTCGAGGGAGCGCAAGAGCGCCATCTCGACGACGGTCCAGACCAGGAGCGCCGTGCCGCCCGCGAACGCGAGGTGATCGGCGTGCGGCGTGTCGCCGGCGACCGACGCCGCGGCGATCGCATTGCCGAACCCGATCACGACCAGCAGCAAGAGCCCCGGGATCAGGAAGCTCGTGAACGGCGAGTGCGCGAGGACCGAGAGCGGCGCGCGGAGCAGCGAGCCGTCGGGCGCCGCGATCAACATCGCGCCGCCGCCGATCGCCGTGACGCCGACGAACAGGCACAAGGCGGCGAGCGGCCAGCGGGGCGCGTGCACGATCGTGCGCGGCGCGCGCGCGACCGCGAGCTCGCGATCGATCCGTACGGCCCAGGCGTCGACCTGCGCCCAGTCGCGCCAGTCGCCGGACCGCTTCTTCGCCATCGACGCCGCGATGAAGCCCTTCGCGTCGGGCGCGAGGCGGCCGCCGAAAGTCGCGTGGCCGATCGCGCCGACGCGCGCCATCAGCCGCGCGACCTGGCGGGTCGGCGGGATCGCGCGCTCCGACGCGCCGTCGTCCAGCGGGCCGCTCGAGAACATCCACACCGCGCGCGCGCGCAAGGTGTCGGCTTGTCGCGCGACGAAGCGACTCGCCTCGCGGGCCCAGCGCAGCGCGTAGAGCGCGCCGCCGACGACGATCGCGTCGTATCGCTCGACGTCGCGCGCAAGCGATGCGCGTTCGCAGTCGACCTCGTGGCCGCGTGCGCGGAGGGTGCCGGCGATCCGCGCGGCGATCTCCGCCGTTCCGCCGCGCTTCGATCCGAACGTCACGAGGATGCGCTTCATGCCGAGAGGCGAAGCATCGCGCGTGCCGGATCGATCATCCGCACGCGGACCAGCCGCAGTGCCGGCACAGTCGGCATCGCTGGCTGATCACCAGCGGCTGTCCGCAAACCGGACAAGCGGCGCTGGCGTCGACGGTGCGGGTGTTGCCGAACACGAGGACCTGCTGATCGCGCGAGCCGTCGCGATAGACCGTGATGCCCTTGCAGCCGAGCCGATACGCGAGTAGGTACGCGCCGTGGACGTCCGCGGGCGACGCGCCCTGCGGCAGGTTGATCGTCTTCGACACCGCGGCGTGGACGTGGCGCTGGAAGGCGGCCTGCATCTGCACGTGCACCGGATACGCGAGCTCGTGCGCGCTCGGGTAGCGCGCCTGCACGTCGGCCGGCACGCCGCCCTGCCCGCGCACCCCGCCGCGCGCCGCGATCGCGGCCGCGAGCTCCTCGCTCCAGAAGCCGCGTCCCTCCGCCTCGGCGCGGAAGCCGGCGTGGACCTCGCGCAGGATCGCGCCGTCGAGGACGTGACGCTCGTACGCGATCGCGTAGAGCGGCTCGATGCCGCTCGAGCATCCCGCGATGATGCTGATCGTGCCGGTCGGCGCGACCGTCGTGGTCGTCGCGTTGCGCAGCGGCGCCGCGCCGTCGCGCTCCCAGCGCGAGCCGGACCACGCGGGGAACGCGCCGCGCGTGCGCGCGAGCTCCTGCGACGCCGCGATCGATTCGTCCTCGACGAGCTTCGCGAGCTCACCGCCGAGCGCGAGCGCGCGATCGTCGTCGTACGGGATGCCGAGCGCGGCGAACAGATCCGCGAGGCCCATCACGCCGAGCCCGATCTTGCGCGTGCGGAGGGTCGCCGCCTCGATCTCCGGCAGCGGATAGCGATTCGCGTCGATCACGTCGTCGAGGAAGCGCACGCACTCGTGCACGCACGCGCGCAGCCGCGCCCAGTCGACGGCGCCGCGATCGACGAACCGCGCGAGGTTGATCGATCCGAGCGTGCACGACTCGAACGGCAAGAGCGGTTGCTCGCCGCAGTTGTGCGAGAGCAAACCGTTCGCGAAGAAGTGGCTCGTCGAGGGCTCGGTGAGATCGAAGACCTCTTCCTCGCCTTCGAGCACGACGTGCGTGACCGTCACCCACTCCGGCTCGGGCTTCGGCCGCTTCGCCCAGAACGCGATCTTCTTGGCGATGCGCGCGTCCTTCGCCGGGATCAGCGTGCCGACGAGCGCGGCGAACGTCGGCCAGCTCGTGCGCTCGATCGCGAGGACGGGGCCGTGCTCCGAGCGCAGGAACGCGGCGCGGATCCCGAGGCGCAGGAGCAGCAGCTGCACCGCGCGCAGGAAGTCGCGATCGTCGCTCCGCAGGCTGAGCTGCGGCGCGCTGGCGCTCGAGAAGAGCCCGCGCAGGTATCCGGCGACGAGATCGGCGTTGCCGCGCATCACCGACTCGGGGACGCGGTGCCGGCTCGTCGCGGCGTCGACGCCGCGCACGTACGACAGCTCGGGCGTCTCGACGAGCTCGACCGCGGGATCGAGCGCGCGCACGGTGTCGACGAGCCGCGCGCGCGCGTCGGCCTCGTCGGGCGTGTGGAAGCTGAGCGCGCCGTCGCCGGCGCGGAGCTCGCCGCTCGACCAGCCGATCACCTCGCCGAGCCGCGCGTCCGCGCTGTCGCGCGAGACCTCGACCGCGCGCGGCGTCATCATGCGCACGCGCTGGCCAGGCCGGAGCGCGTCGGCGCGGACGTCGCCGCGCTCGGTCGCCATCCGATGATCGGCGGTGAGCCGGAGCGACAGGCCCTCGAGCGTCCACAGGCGATACACGGGCCGCACGCCGGTCGCGACCACCCGCGTCGTCGGCCGGAAGACGACGGCGCCGTCGGAGAACGTCGCGACGCGCGGCGTGGCGCCCACCAGCTCCGCGATCGGCACGAGCCCGCGATCCTCGACCCAGACGCGGGTGTCGCCGGTGACGCACGGGTTGGTCGCTTCGATCTCGCCGATCGCGGGCGTCGGCTGGGTCGCGTTGATCCGATCGATGAAGACGAGGCCGGGGTCACCGACCGCCCACGCCGCGTTCGCGATCAGATCGAGGACCGCGCGCGCCTCGAGCTGCCGCACGACCGCGCCGGTGCGCGGGTTGATCAGGTCGTAGCGGCCGCCCGCCTCCGCCGCGGCCATGAACGCGTCGGTCGCCGCGACCGAGAGGTTGAAGTTGCGCATGCGCGCGGGGTCGAGCTTGGCGGCGATGAAGTCGAGGATGTCCGGGTGATCGACGCGCAGGATGCCCATGTTCGCGCCGCGCCGCGTGCCGCCCTGCTTGATCGCCTCGGTCGCGACGTCGAAGACCTGCATGAACGCGGTCGGCCCCGACGCGACGCCGCCGGTCGACTCGACGACGTCACCGGCCGGACGCAGGCGCGAGAACGCGAAGCCCGTCCCGCCGCCCGTCTTCTGGATCTGCGCGGCCCAGCCGACCGCCTCGAAGATCGCGGCGGTCGTGTCGGCGACCGGCACGACGAAGCACGCCGCGAGCTGACCGAGCGGACGCCCCGCGTTCATCAAGGTCGGCGAGTTCGGGAGGAAGTCGAGCGACGCCATCCGCTCGGCGAACCGATCCGCGAGACGATCGATCTCCGCAGGCGACAAGCCGTACGCCCGCTCGGCGGCGGCGACGTGGCGCGCGACCCGTACGAACATCTCGTCGGGCGTTTCGACGACCTGCTCTCCATCGCGCCGCAGGTAGCGCCGCGCCAACACCGCACGGGCGTTGTCGGAGAGAGCCATGCGACGACCGTAGCACCTACATCACCCCCGAAAACTTGCCGATGAGGTCGGTGGACGCGAAGCTTGTTCGCAGATGTCCCGGCCGGAGCGTGAGTTCCCCCGCTACGCCCTCGAGGCGGCCGTCGAGATCCGGCCGCACGGGACCGGATCGATGCGGCGCGGCCGGACGTCGAACCTCTCGCGCGGCGGGTTGTGCGCGCTGGTCGATGCCGCGATCCCCGTCGGCCGCACCGTCGACGCGCAGATCGCGCTCGTCTTCTCCGAAGGCAGCACCTCGGAGCCGCTCGCACTGCCGGCGCGCGTGGTGTGGTGTACGGATCTCGGCAACGGCCACCAGGTCGGCCTTGCGTTCCAGGGGCTTGTCGCCGGGCAGCGCGAGTACCTGGAGCTCTTCCTGCGCTTCCTCGAAGAGGGCGCGCAGGCGCGCCGCGTCGCCGGCGCCGGCAACGGTGATCCCTTCGGCACCTGACGTACGCTAACCGATCGATCACCGACGATCGCGGGATCGCGCACGGCTCGCGCGTCGCGAGCTTTACGTCGAGAGCGCCGCTCTCGTACACTTGTCGCGATGAGGGGGCACGGCGCCCGTATGGCCGTCGTGCACCCAGGTTCGGGAGGATTCATGCGCATCGTCTCCGTCGCGCTCGCGTTCGTCGTGGCCATTCCCGCCGTCGCAGCAGCGCAGGTCGCACCGATCAAGACGCGCACCGCCGTCTTGGTCGACTCGTCGGGATCGATGCTGATGACGCCCGAGATCATCACGTTCCCCGAGACGTGCGCCGCCAACGCCTTCAACGGCTGCACGGCGAGCGGCAACCCGAGCGCCGCGCAGGAGACGTGCAACGCGTGCGTCGCCGACACGATCCACTTCCGCTCCGGCTGCTCGACGTCGTGGGACGCGACCTGCCGCAGCCTCTACGCCCAGTGCATCACCGCGCTCACCGGCAGCACGACCTGTACGCAGGCGCTCAACGTCACCGACGGCATCTCGACGCGCGGCGACGGCTCGGCCGAGACGCCGGGCTGCGATCTGAACGGCGACGGCAAGCCGAACGACTCGCGCATGTTCCAGGCGAAGGCCGCGCTCGCGAACGTGGTCGCGACGTTCGGCGAGGTCGAGTTCTCGCTGTGGCGCTACGCGCAGGAGGACGGCGGCCAGACGTGCAGCACCGCGGCCGACTGCCCGAAGTCGCCCGGCGGTCTCACCGTGTTCAGCTGCGACACGATCGCCGGCGTCAAGCGCTGCAACCTCAACGCGACGATCCTCGACGTCAGCACGACGACGGTCGGCCAGTGCAACCCGTTCACCTGGAACGGCTCCGACGCGACCTTCTCGTGCGCCAACTGCGACTTCAACAACAGCTACGAGCGCGCGGTCTGCGAATCGCGCTCGCACGATCGCACGCGCACCGGCGGTCTCTCGCTCCTCAACGGCACCTCGACCGTCAACTGCGCGCTGCCGTCGACCAGCCACCCGAACCTGAAGTCCGCCGGCGCCTTCGACAACAACGGCGCGTGCGATCCGAACGGCGGCCAGCGGCTCGTCGACTTCCCCGCCACCGGCTTCGACGACAACTACGATCAGATCATCGCGTGGATCGACGGCGTGCAGACCAACTTCGCGACCGACGTCGAGCTCAAGCCGCAGGGCGGCACGCCGATCGCCGCGTCGCTGCGCGACATGCGCACGTCGCTCAACACCACGATCGGCGCCGACAGCAAGGCCGCGTGCCGCAAGTACCAGGCGATCGTCCTCACCGACGGTGGTGAGAGCTGCGAGACCGTCTCGAACGCGAAGACCGCGGCCCAGGCGCTGTTCCAGAACGCGACCAAGAGCATCCCGGTCTACGTGATCGGCTTCGCGATCTGTCCCAACGGGCAGACCAACTGCCAGACGGCGCAAGACCTGAACGGCATCGCGAGCTCGGGCGGCACGACGTCGGCGTACTTCGCGAAGAACCAGCTCGAGCTGCAGGCCGCGCTCGCCGACATCGTGTCGAAGTCGGTCGTCAAGGAGACGTGCAACGGCGCCGACGACGACTGCGACGGCGCGGTCGACGAGGACTTCCCGGGCAAGGGCAACGCGTGCACCGTCGGCGTCGGCCAGTGCAAGCGCACCGGCACGCTGGTCTGCGTGTCGAGCGACACGCTCGGCTGCAACGTCTCGCCCGGCTCGCCGAGCCCCGAGGTCTGCAACGGCCTCGACGACGACTGCAACGGCCTCATCGACGACGGCATCAGCTGCCAGACCTGCGTGCCGAGCTGCGCGCAGAACGCCGGCTGCGACGTGTGCAACGGCCGCGACGACGACTGCGACGGCAAGACCGACGAGAACTTCACGTCGACGACGTGCGGCACCAACATCGGCACCTGCACCTTCGGCAACACGACCTGCACCGCCGGCGTCGTCGCGTGCCAGGGCGGCCAGGGTCCGACGACCGAGGTCTGCGACAACAAGGACAACGACTGCGACACGATCGTCGACGGCATGACGCAGGGCTGCTACCCGGCGAACACCGTCGGCTGCGACGTCAACGGTCAGAACTGCGTCGGCATCTGCAAGGGCGGCGCGAAGACGTGCACCGCCGGCGCGTTCGGCACGTGCAGCGGCGCGACCACGCCGATCACCGAGATCGCGTGCAACGGCCTCGACGACGACTGCGACGGCCTGGTCGACGAGGGCAAGGGGCCGGAGCAGTGCGACGGCATCGACAACGACTGCAACGGCAAGATCGACGACGGCGTCGCGCAGACCGATCCGGACATCGGCAAGTCGTGCGGCACCGGCCCGTTCGTCGGCGTCTGCGCGCCCGGCACGATCCAGTGCATCGGCGGCGCCGAGCAGTGCGTCGGCGAGATCAAGCCGAGCGCCGAGCAGTGCAACAACAAGGACGACAACTGCAACGGCCAGACCGACGACAACGTGCCCGGCTACGGCGGCGCGTGCGGCTCGTCGGTCGGTGAGTGCAAGCCGGGCACGCTGCAGTGCCAGGCGGGTCAGGCGGTCTGCACGGGCTCGACCGGGCCGAGCGCCGAGATCTGCGACGGCAAGGACAACAACTGCAACGGTCTCACCGACGAGACCGATCCCAACCTCGGCATGACGTGCAACACGCTGCCGAACGGCACGATCGTCCCGACCGAGACCGGCGAGTGCAAGTTCGGCGTCCTCGCCTGCCAGGCGGGCGCGCTCGGCTGCGTCGGCACGATCGGTCCCGTCGCCGAGAAGTGCAACATCCTCGACGACGACTGCGACGGCAAGACCGACGAAGACTTCCCGCAGCTCGGCATGAGCTGCGACAACGGCCAGCAAGGCATCTGCAAGCAGGCCGGCGTCTACGTGTGCGCGCCGAACGGCCAGGGCGTCGTGTGCACCGCGCCCGCGGGCACGCCGGGCACCGAGACGTGCAACGGCATCGACGACGACTGCGACGGCCAGACCGACGAGCTGCCGATGCCGGTGGTCGGCACCGTGTGCGCGCCGGCGAACGGCATGTGCCAGCCGGGCCTGTGGGAGTGCCAGGCGGGCGCGCTGGTCTGCGGCGCGCCGTCGAACGGCCAGACCGAGATCTGCAACCTCAAGGACGACGACTGCGACGGCCTCGTCGACGAAGAGCCGCTGCCGGGCGAGGGCAACAACTGCACCGATCCGGGCTTCGAGACGATCGGCGATACCGGCGAGTGCGAGTTCGGCAAGACCGTTTGCAAGAACGGCGCGATCGGCTGCGACGGCTACAAGGGCCCGACCGACGAGATCTGCGACGGCAAGGACAACGACTGCGACGGCATCGTCGACGAGAGCGCGACCTGCCCGCAGGGCAACGTGTGCAACGGCGGCGAGTGCGTCGGGCCGTGCATGACGGGCGAGTTCCCGTGCGGCGCCGGCTACGTCTGCAAGCACCTCGATCAAGCGCAGCCGCCCGGCGACTACTGCGTGAAGGATCCGTGCAACGGCGTGACGTGCCCGGGCCAGGAGATCTGCGATCACAACACCGGCGTCTGCAAGGATCTGTGCGAGGGCATCACGTGCCCGACCGGCGCGGTGTGCCGTCAGGGCTTCTGCCTCGACTGCTTCCACCTGCCCGAGCTGTGCACGCCCGGTCAGATCTGCGTGCGCGACGCGAATGACGTCGGCCAGTGCCAGGACAACCCGTGCGATCCGAACCCGTGCCAAGCGGGCCAGACCTGCTCGAACGGCGTGTGCAGCGACGCGTGCGCCGGCGGTTGCCCCGACGGCAGCGTGTGCGTGGACGGCGCGTGCACGACCGACGCGTGCTCGATGGTCCACTGCTTCAACGGTCAGGTCTGCGATCCGTCCGACGGCAAGTGCGTCGATCCGAAGTGCGAAGGCATCAGCTGCAACCCGGGCGAGGTCTGCGTGCAGACGACCGGCACCTGCGAGCCGAATCCGTGCACGCAGACGGTGTGCCCGACGAACCAGTTCTGCGCCGTCGATCCCGACGGCCGCGCGGTGTGCGGCGACATGCCGGGCGAGAAGCACGATCGCGTGACCGCGGCCGGCGGCGGCTGCAACGCCGGCGGCGGCGACAACCTGTGGATCATGGGGCTGTTCGTGCTGCCGTTCTTGCGAAGACGGCGCGCGACCGGCGGAGGTGCTTCGTGAAGAGGTGGCTCCTGCTCGCGGCGTTCGCGACCGCCTGTAACGTCAACCCCTACGATCTCGTCTCGGGAGGCTCCGGCTCCGACGACGGCGGCATCAGGAGCGACTCCGGCTTCCTCGACGACGGCGCGCCGATCCCCGACGCGCGGCCGATCGACGCGACGCCGCCCGACGCGTGCCTGCCCTCGCCCGAGGTCTGCGACAACAAGGACAACGACTGCAACGGCGTCGTCGACAACGGCTTCGACCTGACGCAGGACCCCAACAACTGCGGGTCGTGCGGCAACGCGTGCAACTACACCAACCGCTTCGGCCTGTGCTCGAACAGCGCGTGCACGCCGGGCGCGTGCAAGCCGGGCTTCCACGATCTCGACAGCAACCCGCTCGACTGCGAGTACTTCTGCATCGAGACCAACGGCGGCACCGAGGTCTGCGACAACATCGACAACAACTGCGACGGCGTCATCGACGACGGCTTCAACACGCAGAACGACACCGACAACTGCGGGTCGTGCGGCAACATCTGCAACCTCAACAACGCCACGCCGACCTGCAACAGCGGCAAGTGTCAGATCCAGACCTGCACCGGCGGCTTCGTCGACGTGAACGGCGATCCCACCGACGGCTGCGAGTACCAGTGCACGAAGACCAACGGCGGCGTCGAGAAGTGCGACGGCGTCGACAACGACTGCAACGGCATGGTCGACGACGGCAACCCGGGCGGCGGCGCGTCGTGCGGCACCGACACCGGTGAGTGCACCGCGGGCACGACGACCTGCTCGTTCGGCGTGCTCTTCTGCGTCGGCCAGACCGTCGGGAGCACCGAGACCTGCAACAACCTCGACGACGACTGCGACGGCACCGTCGACAACGGCTTCAACAAGGTCACCGATCCGACCAACTGCGGCGCGTGCGGCAACATCTGCTCGTTCCCGAACGCGGGCGCGAGCTGCGCGAATTCGATGTGCAAGATGGGCACGTGCACGCCCGGCTTCTTCGACATCAACAAGATGCCCGGTGACGGCTGCGAGTACGCGTGCACGTCGACCGGCGCCGAGAGGTGCAACGGCATCGACGACGACTGCGACGGCGTCGCCGACAACGGCTTCAACACGCAGACCGACGTCAACAACTGCGGCGCGTGCGGCAACGTCTGCTCGTTCCCGAACGCGGGCGCGACGTGCTCCACGGGCACGTGCCACCTCGGCACCTGCGCCGCGAACTTCTACGACATCGACGGCAACCCGAACAACGGCTGCGAGTACGGCTGCATCAAGACCAACGGCGGCGTCGAGATCTGCGACGGCGTCGACAACGACTGCAACGGCGTGATCGACAACGGCAACCCGGGCGGCGGCGTCAACTGCGGCACGAGCACCGGCGAGTGCGACTTCGGTACCACCGCGTGCGTCGGCGGATCGATCCAGTGCCAGGGCGGCCAGGGCCCGGTCGGCGAGAGCTGCGACAGCAAGGACAACGACTGCAACGGCGTCGTCGACAACGGCTTCGACAAGCTCAACGACCCCCGCTACTGCAACAACTGCGCGGGCTGCAACCTCGACCACGCGGTCGCAGGTTGCTCGAACGGCTCGTGCACGATCGCCGGCTGCTTGTCGGGCTACGTCGACGCCGACGGCCTGCCCGGCAACGGCTGCGAGTACTTCTGCACGAAGTCAGGCGCCGAGGTCTGCGACGGCAAGGACAACGACTGCGATACCAAGACCGACGAGACGCTCACGCAGCCGGCCAACTTCTGCAAGACCGCGGGCGAGTGCGCGGGCACGACGCCTTCGTGCGGCGGCGCCGCCGGCTGGGTGTGCAACTACACCGATCCCGACGTCGAGAAGGTCAACGGCAACCTCGTCCTCGAGGAGACCAAGTGCGACGGCAAGGACAACGACTGCGACGGCGCCGCCGACGAGCCGTACCCGCTGAAGAACACCGCGTGCGGTGAGGACGGCACTTTCGGCACGACCAAGAAGCTCGGCGAGTGCCGCGGCACCGGCACGTTGATCTGCAACGGCCAGCAGAACGGCCTCACGTGCAACGTCACCACCGCGGGCAAGGCGCAGGCGAACGAGTCCTGCGACAACAAGGACAACGACTGCGATGGTCACGTCGACGAGCCGTACGACGCGAGCGGCTTCAACGGCGTGCGCGACGCGGTCGTCGGTCCGCTGACGATCAACGGCAAGAGCGTCGTCATGTACAAGTACGAGGCGTCGCGGCCCGACGCCGACAACGCGAACATGGGCATCGTGCAGACGCGCGCGTGCTCGACCAACAACAAGATCCCGTGGGCGGGCTCGACGTTCGCGCAGGCGCAGGCCGCGTGCTCGGCGGCCGGCATGCGCCTGTGCAAGGTCACGCGCGACGGCAGCGGCAACATCACGAGCGACGAGTGGGGGCGCTTCTGCGCCGGCTCGGGCGGTCGCGTGTGGCCGTACGGCAACACGTTCGGCTCGACGACGTGCAACGGCAGCGCGTACGACCCGGTGCCGGGCGGCGTGAACGAGGACATCTCGGTCGCGACCGGCTCGCTGTCGGGCTGCATCTCGCAGGACGCCGCGCTCGACATGTCGGGCAACCTGAAGGAGTACACCGACGACGCGCGCGTCGCCGGGACGCAGACCGTGTACACGCTGCGCGGCGGCAGCTTCGACAACAACGACAGCCAGAACAGCCCGTCGCACGCGCTCGGGTGCTCGTTCGATCTGACGGTCGTGCCCTCGACCTACCAGTTCTCGAACACCGGCTTCCGGTGCTGCGAGCTCTCGTGCTCCGCGGGTCAGGTGGAGTGCGGCGGCACGTGCAAGAACCTCGCGACCGACGCGACGAACTGCGGCGCGTGCGGCAACGCGTGCGCGAACGGGTCGAGCTGCCAGAACGGCTACTGCTGCCCGGCCGGCACGATGCTCTGCCCCGGTACCGACCAGTGCAAGGCGAGCTGCCCGTGAAGCCGTCGTCCGTCGTCCGTCGTCCGTCCTCCGGATCGTCTAGACAGATCGCCTGATCGGTCGCGCACGGTGTCGTCGGAACGCCAGCTTGCGATGGCGCTCCGCGTGCAATCGGAGGCCCCCATGGTCAAGCAGTCGAAGCAAGGCGGTCAGACGCAGATCGCGAAGGGCGCCGGCGCGCCGACGGGGGTGCCCGGCAAGCAGACGCTGACCGGGCAGCTCGCGATGGCGCCCGCCGCGGTGACGCCCGAGGCGATCTTCGACGACGCCGCGCAGCACCTCGCCGCCGCCGGTCATCACCTGCAGCAAGACGTCACGCGCTGGAACGTCGGCCTCGACGTGCTGTCGACCGGCATCGTGCGCGCCGCCGGCGAGCAGGCGATGACCGACTTCCTCGGCGTGCTGCGCTACGCGGCGACGCTGCGCGGATCGCCGATGGACGAGGCGGCGCAGGCCGCGCTCGAGTCGGCGCGCGAGCTGGTCGCGCAGCTCGGCCTGTTCCGCTTCCAAGGCCACGCGGTCGTCGCGCGCGACGTGAAGATCGAGGACACCCACGCGCTCCTCCACATCCAGGACCAGATCGCGCGCGCCGAGCGCTGCATCGACGACGCGATCCGCCTCTTCGATCTGTGCCAGGGCGGCAAGGTCGCCGGCGTGAAGCTCGATCCCGCGGTGCGGCTCGAGGTCGGCCAGCTGCTCGCCGATCACGCGACCAACGACGAGGAGACCCGCTGGCTCGAGGCGTTCATGCGCGCGACCAACATCCGCCACACCGTCTTCTCGATGGGCGGCGACCGCGACGCCGAGAACCTCGCGTTGAAGGAGGTGCAGGTCCAGGCCGACGAGCAATACTTCGCGACCAAGCAGAACGGCCACGACTTCGACGCCGCCGAGATGGCCGCGATCGACGACGACGCGGCGCAGATCGAGCTCTTCATCAGGAACGACGCGTACGGCTGGCGCTACCACCAGGTCCTGCGCAAGTACGAGCCGGCGAAGCGCCTGTACCTCGTGCAGCTGCTCAACCACCGCCACCAGCTCGAGAACATGGTCCACCGCGGCGGCGGCGACACCGCGATCGCGCTGATCCGCGAGTGTCCGGGTCTCGGACAATGGGAGTACGAGTACTCGAAGGTCACGGAGAAGTCGACGTGGGACAAGGTCGACGACTCGGTCGGTGAGATGGTGAGCGAGCTGCCCGGCGCCGCGCTCGAGTTCGCCGGCGGCGTCTATCACGAGATGGGTCACCTGCCCGCGATCGGCCCGGTGTTCGAGCGCGCGGGCAAGAGCTTCGACGATCTCGCCAAGGTCACCGACGACGCGATCGGCGT
>DATJIA010000203.1:0-7621 GCA_035493675.1 Kofleriaceae bacterium
CGAAGCAGAAGGGCGTCTCGAACAAGTGGTCGCAGGAAGCGCTCGAGGCCCTGAACAAGGAAGATCCCGAGAAGTTCCCGGTGCTCCACCAAGAGCTCTTCCAGGGCACGGAGGCTCCATGAGCGCGGTAGATCGTTTGGAGCGCATGCGCGTTGGGAGCCGTATGAGCCGTTTCTTGTCGTTCGCGCTGGCGGGGGCGTCGATCGTCGCCCTTGGCCTCGGCGCGGGCGCGTGCGGCGGCAAGAACAAGAGCGCCTCGACGACGCCCGGCGGCGGCACGACGCGCAACGGCAGCGCGCCCGGCGGTGAAGGGCACATGACCGACGCCGAGCCGGGCGATGTCGGACCCGACGGCGGTGGCGGCGGTGGTGGCGGCGCGAACACCGGCGGCGGCAACGCGAACAACGGTGGCGGAGGTGGCGGCGTGGCCGACACCGAGCCGCCTCCGCCGATCACGCCGGTCAACCTCGATCCGTCGCCCGAGCAATCGCGCGCCGCGGTCGAGCAGCACCTCGCCGCGGGACGCCTCGCGCTCAAGGGCCCGCAGGTCGACGCCGATCTCGCGCTGCGCGAGGCGCAGGCCGCGCTGTCCGTCGACGCGACCAACGTCGACGCCGTCGCGCTGCTCGCGCACGCCTACATCTCGAAGCGCCTCTACGACACGGCCGAGGTCATCCTCGACATGCTCCTCAAGGAGCGCAAGGACGCGGCCGCCTCGAACGCGCGCATCTACTACGACTACGGCCTCATCTACGACAAGACCGCGCGCGACGCGCAGGCGGTGCTCGCCTACAAGACCGCGGTCCAGCTCGACCCGAGCTTCACGAGCGCGCTGATCAACCTCGGCGTCCACCAGCTCGCGAACAAGCAGTACAGCGACGCGATCGACACCTACGAGAAGGTGCAGAAGCTCGGCGGCGTCGACGCGGCGATCTGGGTGAACCTCGGCGACGCCTATCGCGGCCACTCGGCCGACTTCGATCCGGGATCCACCGATCGCGATCAGCTCCTCCTGAAGGCGCAGACCGCGTACCAGCGCGCCGTCGATCTCGATCGCAACTTCGGCGCCGCGTACTACAACTTGGGACTGCTCTACCTCGACGCCGACCCGTTCCCGACGGGCGGCGGCCCGATGGACACGCTGCAACGCTTGAACAAGGCGAAGACCTACTTCGATCAGTACAAGGACACGGCCGGCGCGGACCGGAAGCTGTACGATGAACGATCGAAGGACGTCGACAAGATGATCAAGCGCGAGACCAAGAAGCGCAAAAAAGCGGGAGCCACGCCATGAAGTCCTTGCTCGCCATCCTGCTCACGATCGGTGCCCTCGGTGCCAACGCGCGCGCCGACAAATGCGACGAGAACTCGCAGGCCAACCAGGAGAAGAAGGCGGGCAAGAACTTCCACATCGAATACAAGAACGGTCAGAAGGTGACCGTGATCGACACGGTCGTCTCGGTGTGCGGCAAGGTCCCGCGCCCGGCCGTCGCGTACGTCTTGCAGGCGAAGAACATCGACTATGAATGGGAGAACCTGAAGCAGGACTTCCTGCCGCTGATCATCGAATCGACCAAGAAGGCCCCCTTCTGATGGCGACTCCACAGCCGCGACAGCAACAGATGCAGTCGGCGCCGCGGCGCCGCATCCTGCGCATCGGCATCCTCCTCGGCGGCAAGATCATCGAGGAGCGGCTGATCCGCGAGCGCACGTCGGTGACGATCGGGCAGTCGGCGAAGAACACCTTCTCCGTCGCGATCGAGCAGCTGCCGCGCGAGTGGACGCTGTTCTCGCTGCACGGCGAGCAGTACTCGCTGCACTTCATGGGCGGGATGGACGGCCGTCTCTCCGACGGCGGCCAGGTCTACACGCTCGACGCGCTCAAGCAGCACCGCGCGCGCCAGACCGGCGACGGCTGGGTGCTGCCGCTCTCCGATCAATCGCGCGGCAAGGTCGCGATCGGCGACCTCACGCTCCTCTTCCAGTTCGTCACCGAGCCGCCGAAGCAGCCGCGTCCGATGCTGCCCGCGTCGGTGCGCGGCACGTTCGCCGACCGCATCGATCCGCGCCTCGCGGTCAGCGAGTCGCTGTCGATCGTCCTCTGCTTCATGGTCTACATCTGGGCCGTCGTCTTCAACGACCCCGAGCACGAGCAGTCGATCGCCGAGCAGGCGTACAACCGCACGTTCAAGCCCGAGACGACGACGACGCAGACCTTCGACGTCCCGCAGCCGACCGAGACCGGCAACACGCCGCAGAAGGAGCCCGAGAAGGGTCCGGAGAAGCCGCCCGAGAAGAAGCCGGCCGGCGGCGACAAGGGGCAGTCGAAGAAGCCCGACGACAGCGCGGGCGGCCGCGACAAGAACGACGCGGTCGCGCTGCAGGAGCAGGCGGTCCGGTACGCGGACAGCTTGTTCTCCGACGACGAGGCGAAGAACGGCCTGTCGGGCGGCATGGATCGAAGGAAGCCCGGCACCGACCTCGGCGACCAGATGGAAGACGTGAAGCAGTCGGGCGCGAAGGTCGAGGTCGGTGGTGGCACCGGCCGCGGCACGCGCGGCGACGGCGAGGCGCGCACCGGCACCGGCAAGGGCCCGGTGCTCAACGGCCAGAACGGCGTGCAGGGGCAGGACAAGGGCGAGGAGAAGGTCCCGCAGGGGCGCATCACGACGACCGAGAAGCAGTCGTTCGACGAGTCGTCGCTGACCGCCGACGCGGTGCTCGCGAAGATCATGCAGGCCTACATGACCGGCCTGAAGCGCTGCCACAAGGATCTGCTCAAGACGGATCCGACCGCGCGCGGCAAGGTCACGCTGAAGTTCACGGTCGGCGAGTCGGGTCGTGTGAGCAAGGCGAACGTCGCCGGCTTCAACGACACGCTCGACTCGTGCATCCAGGCGCGCGTCGAGGGCTGGCGCTTCGCCGAGCCGAAGGACAAGGACGGCGAGAAGACCACCGCGGACTTCCAGATCACGCTGCAGCTGGTTCCCGAATGATCTGACGAGATCGAAACGAGGGCCCATGCGTCGACAGATGCATGGGCTCTTCTCGTTTTCGGGTGATCATGGGCGCGTCGATCGCGATGCACGCGGGCATCGCGATCTGGGCGCTGCTCGGCGATCCGATCGTCGATCGGCCGGTGATGGCGGAGACGTCGGGGCGCATCTTCATCCCCGACGACGTCGAGGCGCAGATGGTGTTCGACGCGTCGAGCATGATGGCGTCGTCGATCCAGCTCCCCGCGCCGGTGCCACCCGCGCCGGTGCCGCCCGCGCCGGTGGTCCCGCCCGCGCACGCGCCGCGCATCTCGCATCCCGCGCAGGGCACGCTGCGCGAGCCGCCGAGCACGAAGGACGTCGTCGCCGGCTTGTTCGCGGACGATCACGGGCTCGTCTCGAGCCGGCAGCCGGGCGCGGATCTGCAGAAGCAGATCGACGACGCCAAGCGCAAGAACGGCACCGCGCAGATCGGCAACGTCGATCCGCGCTTCCGCGGCGATGATCAACGGCGCACCGGCACCGGCCCCGACTGCGCGTGCGATCCGAGCGTGTCGAACCCGATCCCGCAGGCGCCGCGTCCCGACGAGCCGCCGCCGGGTCCGAAGCCGCCGATCGTGACCCACAAGCCGATCTCGACGCTCACCGCCTCGGCGGTGCTCGACATCATCACGCACCAGTACATGGCCGGCCTAGAGCGCTGCCAGCACGAGTTGCTGCGCCGCGAGGGCGACGTCAGCGGCAAGGTCACGCTCGCGCTGCGCATCGACGCGACCGGCGCGATCGAAGACGTCGACGCGACCGGCTTCGACGACGGCCTCGACGCGTGCATCGAGCACCGCGCCGGCGCGTGGACCTTCCCGATCCCGCGCGACGCGTCGACCGGCGACCCCGCCGCCGCGAGCTTCCGCGTGTCACTCGCGATGCAAGCGGAGTGAGAATCGACTTCCGTCCTCCGACTTCCGTCTTCCGGAAGATTCAGACGCAACGTTGGCGATCGGGATCCGGCCCGGAGGACGGAAGTCGGAAGACGGAGGTCGGCTATCATGGGCCGTGGCCGAGCCCGGCGACCTGATCGGTCCGTACCGATTGCTCGCGCGGCTCGGCAAGGGCGCGATGGGCGACGTCTGGCGCGCGCGCGACGAGCGGCTCGATCGCTACGTCGCGGTGAAGCTCTTGCCGCCGGATCTCGCCGGCGATCCCGAGCGGCGCGCGCGCATGCTGCGCGAGGCGCGCGCGGCGGCCGGCGTCGGGCACGCGAACGTCGTCACGCTCTACGACATCGTCACCGACGGCGAGACCGACGTGCTCGTGATGGAGCTCGTCGACGGCGCGACGATCTCCGAGACGCTCAAGAAGAACGGCCCGCCGGCGCCGAACGAGGCGATCGATTGGCTGATCGCGATCACGGATGCGCTCGCCGCCGCGCACGCGAAGGGGATCCTGCACCGCGACGTGAAGAGCGCGAACGTGATGCTCACGAAGGCGGGGCAGGTGAAGGTCCTCGATTTCGGGCTCGCGAAGCTGCGCGATGACGGGCAGCCGGCGCCGGTGGTCGAGCCGAAGCCGCGCGTCAGCAAGCAGCAAGAGGTCGCGCTCGACGCGACGATGCCGTCGGATCTCGGAGCGGGCACCGGCACGGGCAGCGAGTACGTCACGCAGGCCGGATCGCTGCTCGGCACGCCGATGTACATGGCGCCCGAGCAGATCGCCGGCGGCGCGCCCGACGAGCGCAGCGAGGTCTTCTCGGTCGGCGTGATCGCGTACGAGCTCGGCGCGGGCAAGCCGCCGTACGCCGCGCGCACGATGGACGAGCTGTTCGCGCAGATCGCGCACGAGCCGCCGCCGCCGCTGCCCGATCGCGTGCCGGCCGCGCTCGCGAGCGTGATCGGGAACTCGCTCGCGAAGGATCCCGAGGCGCGATACGGATCGATGCGCGCCTTCTGCGACGCGCTCGCCGAGGTGAAGCGCAAGCTGTACGCGCCGCGGCGCTGGCCGTGGATCGCGGCGGCGATCGCGCTCGCGCTCGCCGCCGCCGCGCTCGCGTTCTTCCTCACGCGACCGAAACAGGCCGCGCCGGATCAACCCGGCGACGCGTACGTGCGCCAGGCGCTGCACGAGTACGACGTCTTCCAAGGCGACCGAGCGCTCGCGTCGCTGCGCTCCGCGCTCCGCATCGCGCCGACGCACCCGCGCGCGCTCGCGTACACGATCTTGTTCGGCGGTCCTGCGCCCGATCGCGCGACCGCGGCCGCCGCCGCCGAAAAAGTGATCGCCGGAGCGACCGGCAAGGACAAGACGCTCCTCGACACCGCGATCGCGCTCGAGCGCCGCGGCCCGCGCGCCGCGCGCGCGACGATCGCCGCCGCGCAGGACAAGGATCGCGAGCTCGCGTTCTGGGCCGCCGAGATGGCGTATCGCGCGGGCGACTACGACGCCGCCGGCGCCGAGTACACGCGCCTCCTCGACGATCCGGCGCCCGAGTTCCGCGGCCGCATCTACGATCACGACTCGTCGGTGCTCCTGTACGACGACGAGCCCGAGCGCGCGCTCGCGATCGGCAAGATGTATCGCGACGCGTATCCCGCCGAGGCCGACGCGATCGCCGTCTACGCGACCACGCTCGCCGCCGCGGGGAAGATCGACGAAGGCCTCGCCGCCGCCACCGACGCCAAGACGCTCGCCGAGGGCGAGGACACGCTCGCCGGGCTCGGCAAGCTGTACGCGTGGAAGGGCGATCTCCCGCAGGCGATCGCGCTCTACACGCAGTCGATGCAGCGCGCCGGCGATTCGCGCCGTCCGATCCGTCGCGCCGCGCTCGCGCTCTTGCAATGGATGAAGGGCGATCTCGAGAACGCGCGCGCGACCGTCGCGCCGTGCCTGCCCGGCGGCGCCGACGCGCAGATCCACGAGCGCGCCGCGTGCGTGTTCGTCGCCGGCGTGATCGATCCCTCGAACGCCGAGCCGGCCGCGCAGGCGCTCGACGCGCTCGCCGCCGAAGCCGACGATCTTCACCCCGCGTACGGCCGCCCGGCGTCGCTCGCCGCCCTGGTGCGCGCGCGCGCGAAGTTCTTCGGCGGCGGCTGCGTCATCGACACGACCTCACCGGTGCCCGACGCCGCGACGATCGAAGAGCTCGAGGCCGCGTACGCGATGCCGCGCGACTTCTACGCGACCTACCACGTGCCGTTCTTCCTCACGTGGGCCGACTGCGAAGCGGCGGCGCTCGCCGCCGCGCGAGGTGACCGATCTCGCGCCGCGGGGCTTCTCGCCCCGCATGTGCGCGCGCCCGGTCGCTGGTGGATCGCGCATCGCCTGGCTGGATACCAAGCGACCCACTAGACTGTCGGCCATGGGTCCGCTGATCGCCGTGCTCGCCGCGTGCGTGAACCCCGTCGCGTACGGCGCCGTCGCCGACGACGGCAAGCCCGACAACGACGCGCTCCAACAAGCGGTCGAGGCCGCGGAGCAGCAGGGCCACGGCGCCGAGGTCTGCATCCCCGACGGCACGTTCGATCTCGGCCCGCCGACGCGGCTCGCGAGCGTGTGGATCCGCAAGGGCGACATCGCGATCCACGGCAACGGCGAAGAGGCGACCGTCTTGCGCATGAGCGGCGACGGCGAAGGCAAGACCTGGTACGGGCTCTTCCTCTACGGCGCGACCCACGTCGAGCTGCGCGACTTCACGATCACCGCGACCGCGACGACCCACACGCAGGAACAGACGCACCTGATCCAGATCGGCCCGACCGCGGTGAACATCCACGTCACCGGCCTGCGCCTCGGGCCGATGCGTCGCGCCGATCAAGCGATCGGCGACGGCGCCGGCGGCGATTGCATCCGGCTCCTCGGCGAGGCCGATCAGATGGTCGAGCAGGTGACGATCGACAACGACGACTTCATCGGTTGCGATCGATCCGGCGTCACCGTCCAGCGCGGCGTGCGTGGGCTGGTCGTCGCGCACGACTCGTTCTCGCTGATCGGCGACACGCCGATCGACTTCGAGCCGACCGCGACCGCGCCGATCGAGAACATCGCGATGATCGACCTCGCGATCACGCGCGCGCCCAAGGCGCAGGGCACGTGGGCGATCACGATCGCCGGCTACGGCATGGAGAACCCGACCCGCAACGTGGTCGTGAGCGACTGCGATCTCGTCGGCGGCGGCATCGGCCTCCTCAACACCAAGGACGTGATCATCGCGAACAACCGGATCACGCACGGCACCGGCACCAACAACACGATCCACGCGATGCGTCGCGTGATCAGCCTGTTGGTCAAGCACAACGTGATCGTGCGGCCCGCCGACTCGCCGCCGGGCGCGCTGGTCGGGATGAGCCACAACAACGGCGGCATCCCGACGGATATCCATATCATCGACAACGAGCTGACCCAGGCGACCAACGCGCCGCTCGTCGACGACGTCTCCGCGCCGTCGGTCGAGATCCGCGGCAACCACATGATCTATCGCGGCGACAAGCCGAGCTACGCGGTGCAGGTCAACGCGGTCGCCGACGACGTCGACGACATCACCGTCGCCGGCAACACGATCGAAGGCGCGATCGCGGGCGTCCTGCGGCTCGCGGCGTCGCATCAATCGATCGGACATGTGTCACTGGCGCACA
>DATJIA010000204.1:0-3176 GCA_035493675.1 Kofleriaceae bacterium
GTCCTGCACCGCTGCTTGATGGGCGCGCCGATGGGGAGCGAGCTGCGCGTGCGCGCGCTCGCGTCGCTCGCGACGCTCGACGACGCCGGGCTCGAGCCCGCGCACCTCGCGCTCGACAAGCCCGCCGACGTCTACCTGTCGCGCGCGCCCGCGACGCCGACGACCGAGAAGCTCAAGGTCACCGCGACCGGCGAGCCGGCGACCAGCGCCGCGTCGTTCGCGGCGGTGGTCGAGCGGGTGCAGCAGGGCGATCTGCGCAGCTCGCTCGTCTCGTGCTGGCAGAAGTACAGCGACGCCACCAAGAAGACTTCGCTGACGGTCTCGCTGCCGATCAAGGCCGCGTACATCGACAGCGGCTACGACGACGAGCCCGGCGGCTTCGTCGTCAAGCTCGATCCGCCGGCGGCCGGCAGCGGCCCCGACGCGGAGGCGACCGCGTGCGTGCGCGGGGTCGTGGAGCCGACGCTCAAGGAGATGAAGGGCGTGAAGGACGGCTTCACGACCAAGCTGAAGGTCACGATCGAATAGCCTTACGCAACGCTGACGGCGCCGCGCGGGCGGCGCGCCACGCTCGTGCGCATGCGCTTGTTCTTGTTGATCGCGATCGCGTGGGGCGTGTGGCACCAGCGGCCGGCGCCGGCGCCGACGCCGGCTCCCTCGGTGATCGTCGTCGCGCCCAAGGTGCCGTTGTTCGCGTACAAGGTCCGGCCTTGCACGAAGAATGTGTGCGACGAGCCCGTGCTTGTGCCCTACGACCCGGCGTGGTAATCGCGTGCGTGCCCAACCCAGCCGATACGAGCGGTGACCTGCGCGATCTGCGCAGCCTGTCGCTCGACGAGACGGTCGCGCTGGCCAAGGAGCTCGGCGCGCCGAAGTTCCGCGGCGAGCAGATCTGGCGCTGGGTGCACGGACAGATGGTCGACTCGATCGACGAGATGACCAACCTGCCCAAGGAGCTGCGCGCGCGGCTCGCCGAGGTCGCGACCGTCGACACGCTCGCGGTCGCGGAGATCCAGACCTCGCGCGACGGCACCCGCAAGCTGCGGTTGGTCACGCGCGACGGCAAATCGATCGAGAGCGTGATCATCCCCGACGGCGACAAGACCACGCAGTGCATCTCGTCGCAGGTCGGCTGCGCGATCGACTGCCAGTTCTGCGCGACCGCGAAGCTCGGGCTGTCGCGCAACCTGACACCGGGCGAGATCGTGGATCAGGTCTATCGCGCGCGGAAGCTGCTCGGCGAGCTCGAGCCGGGGCGCCGCATCACGAACCTCGTCTACATGGGCATGGGCGAGCCGCTCCACAACTACGACAACGTGCTCGCGTCGCTGCGGATCCTCACGCACGATCTCGGCGCCGGCATGTCGCAGCGGCGCATCACGGTGTCGACCGCGGGCATGGTGCCGCGGCTCGAGAAGCTCGGCCGCGAAGACATCCGCCCGAACCTCGCCATCTCGCTGAACGCGTCGAACGACGCGACGCGCGATCAGGTGATGCCGATCAACCGCAAGTGGAACATCGAGAAGCTGCTCGGCGCGATCCGCGACTACCCGCTCGAGGCGCGCCGTCGCGTGACGTTCGAGTACGTGCTGCTCGCGGGCGTGAACGATTCGCTCGCCGACGCCGCGCGCCTCGCGAAGCTGCTGCGCGGCATCCGCTGCAAGGTCAACATCATCCCGTGGAACCCGCACCCCGAGGCGCCGTACCAGCGGCCTTCGCCGGAAGCGATCGACGCGTTCCAGAACGAGTGCAAGCGGCTCGGCATGCCGACGTATCTGCGCACGCCGCGCGGCGACGACATCGACGCCGCGTGCGGTCAGCTCGCGAACCGCAGCAATGCCGAGCAGCTCATTCCGCTCGGGACGCGACCGTCCCCTGGTGGAAGATGATCTGCCAGCCGGTTCCGCGCCGCGCCCAGATCGAGCTCCTCAGCGTCTCGCCCTCGGGCGTGCGCGCGAGGTACGTCACCAAGACGTGCGTCTCGCCGAGCTCGCGCGCGACGAAGTGATCGATCGCGATCTCCATCGACGGCGCGGTCGCGAGCCGCGCCAGCGCGCGCGCCTTGTCGTACGTGCGCCCGCTCTTGCCGATCTCGCGGAAGTCGTCGGCGATCAGGTGCGCGACCGGGCCGCGGGCGCCGGCGGCGGGGGCGGCGAGGCGGAGCTCGAGCGCGCGCAACTCGTCCGTGATCGACATGCGATGGAGTCTATCGCGCCGGCATCACCAGCGACGCGACGTGCGCGCGCGCGCAGGCGTCGAGGATCTGCACGAGCTGCTGCGCGGTGACGGTGCCGTCGGTGACGAGCGCGAGCCGGCGCACCGGCGCGTTGACCGCGGCGAAGTGATCGAGCTCGTCGTCGAGCCCGGCCCAGGTCGTCGCGCGATCGTCGCCGAAGCCTTGCAGCGCGATGGATCCCGCGCCGCTCGGGTCGTGCACGACCAGCGACGGCGCCGCGGCGTTCTCGCTGGTCGCGCGCTCGATCACGACCGGGTGCGCCTCCGCGGCGACGCCGGCGACGCCGATCTCCGCCCGCGAGACGCCGAGCTCGGCGAACACGGTCGCGACCCGCGCGACGGTCGCGTGCGCGTCGACCAGCAGGATCGGCACGACCGACGCATCGCCGCGGTCGCGCCCGATCAAGGCGACGTCCTCGGCGAACACCTGCCCGAGCTGTCCCTCGTCGACGAGCGAGCCCGGAAAGCCGCCGCCGGCGCCGGCGGCGACGGCGAGCTCGGGCCCGCGCAGGTGCGCGATCGGCACCGCGCCCGCGCGGATCTCCGCCGCGTTCACGATCAGGTAGATGCGCGCGTCGCTGCGGCGGCCGCGCCGCGACGGCGGCAGCGTGTAGCGCCCGTCGAGGTTGCGCGCGGGCAACGGCAGCGTGAACGCCGCGCGCTGGGTCGCGTGCTCGATCTGCGCGGGCAGCTGCTTGTCGTCGACGGGCTCGGCGCGGGTCGCTTCGATCCACGTCGCGATGCGCGAGAGGATCCACCAGTCCGCGCTCGCGAGGTACGCGCGCTCCTTGCCGAGCCCGAGCGCGCCCGGTCCGCAGCGCGCCGCGATCGCGGTCCACACGTCGGCGCCGCGCGGGCGCGGGCCCGCGCACGCGGGCGCGCAACCCTCGAGCAGCGCGGTCGTCGCGGCCTCGGGATCGATGCCGCCGCCGGGCGCCTTC
>DATJIA010000205.1:0-12022 GCA_035493675.1 Kofleriaceae bacterium
CCTCGGGCCTCGGGCCCGGAACGCGACCGTTCGCTTCGCTCCAGTCGCCGATCAGACGGAGCGCTCCGATCTGGGCCGAGGCCTGAGGCCTGAGGCCCGAGGCCTGATCAGGGCGTTCCCGCGTCTACCCTGCGCGCCAACCGCCGCAGGCCGTCGCGCGCGCGCGCGGCGAGATCGCTGTCGTGGTGTCCCGTCGCGATCAGCTCGAGGAAGTCGTCGGCGTCGGGGCCGCCGAGCGCGATCGCGGCTTCGATCGCGGTGGACAGCGCGTCGCGATCGTCGAAGTCGACGGCGGAGGTGATCGCGGCGACCGCGGACGGATCGCCGATCGCGACGAGGGCGGAGATCGCGGCGTCACGAACGGGAGGCGGCCGCTTGACGAGCGGCGTGATCGCGGGGACCAGCGCGCGCGCCTTGCGCGCGCCGGCGAGCTCCAGGCTCCAGGTCACCTGCTGCTCGTCGGCGGAGCCGAAAAGCGGCGCGAGCTGATCGATCGGCAGCGCGCGCTCGTGCTCGCGCGCGCCGAGATCGCGGCCGGCCGCGGCGATCACGTCGGCGGCGAGCGCGCGCACGGCGTCGTCGGGCTTGCGCGCGGCGGCGGCGCCGAGCGGGCGCGTCGCCGCGACGTGCGCGTGCGGCGCGGGCTCGTCGCCGGCGGTCGCCTCCGACAGCCAGTGCAGCGTGACCTCGCACGCGACCACCGCGCCGGCGGGATCGCCGCCCTGCGCGGGACGCACGGTCGCGGCGAGCGTGACGTCGACGCGCGCCATCGGGCCGGCGTGATCCGGACCGGTGAACGCGCCGGTCGCGAGCATCGACGCGCGCAAGGACGCGGCGAGCGCGGGCTGATCGATCGCGGTCTCGTCGGTGTGCACCGAGATGCGATCGATCACGATCGGACCGCGCAGCGCGGGCGCCGCGTCGATCGCCGGCGGCGCGGCGGCGTCGATCGCGACCGCGGGCGCAGGCGCGGGCGAGCGCGACTTGCCGCACGCGGCGCCGAAACCGATCGCGACGGCGAGCCAGGCGACCTTCACAGCACCTTGTAATAGACGATCATCGCGTCGCCCGGCGCGTAGAAGTCGGGCAGCCGCGCGATCTCCGGATACTCCGCACGCGCGTAGAGCGCGCGGGCCGCCACGTACGGCGCCGACGTGCCGGTCTCGACGCGCACGTGCCGTCCGCCGCGCGCGCGGATCGCGTCTTCGACCGCGGCGATCAAGGCACGTCCGACCCCGCGCCCGCGCGCCGCCGCGTCGACCACGATCCAGTACAGATCGTAGGTCGCGTGGGTCATCGGGGTCGGGCCGAAACACGCGTACCCGACGATCCGATCGTCCGGATCGCCGGCGATCACCAGCGCGTAGTCCGGATCGCCGCCCATCGCGCCGTCGACCAGCTCGAGCGCGACCGCGATCTCGTCGGCGCGGAAGGTCGCGTCGGAGGCGAGACAGCCCGCGATCGCCTCGCGATCCGCGAACGAAGCCGCGCGGACGTTCACGATCCGTACTTCGCGCGACGCCACGCGCTGGTCGCGATGCGCGCGACCAGCTGCGGATAGTCGAGCCCCGCCGCGCGCGCCGCACGCGCCGCGCCCGCGTCCGGCGACAGATCGCAGTTCGGGTTCACGTCGATCACCCACGGCGTGCCGTCGCGATCGACGCGCAGATCGATCCGTCCGTAGTCGCGCAGGCCGACCGCGTCCCACGCGGCCTTCGCGGTCGCCTCGATCCGCGCGCGCAGCTCGGGCGTCGCCTTCATCGGCACCGGCTTGGTGCCCTCGTAGTCGACGTGGCTCTCGTCCCACTTCGCGGCGTAGCTGACGATGCGCGGGCGATCGGCCGGCATCGACGAGAAGTCGATCTCGTGGAGCGGCATGACCTCGGCGCCCGGCGCGTCGGCGCGGCCGAGGATCGTGACGTTGACCTCGCGTCCGTCGACGAAGCGCTCGGCGAGCAGCGGCGACCTGAACTCCTCGAACAGCGCGCGCGCGCGCCTGACCAGCCCCGCGCGATCGCGCGCCACGTTGTCGGCGATGATGCCGACCGACGCGTCTTCGCTGGCGAGCTTCAAGAACCACGGGTAGTCGAGCGTGTCGAGCGGCAAGGTCTCGAGCTCCGCCGCGTGGCGGATCAAGAGATGAGGCGGCGTGGAGACGTTGCGGCCGCGCAGCACGTCCTTCGTGCGGTGCTTGAACAGCGAGAGCGCGAGGCCGAGCGCGTCGGTGCCGGTGTACGTGATGCCGTGCAGGTCGAGGACCGCCGGGCACGCGGGCTCGTGGCGCGCCTCGCCCGCGAGCGATTCGCACAGGTTCCAGACGACGTCGGGCTTGTCGGCGGCGAGCGCGCGCGCGACCTCGAGCAGCTCGAGGCCGTGCACCCCCTGCAGGCGCGCGTCGAGCCCGGCGGCGATCAGGCCGTCGCGGATCGCCTCGGCCGCGCCCTTGACCGAGCTCTGCTCGAGGCCGGCGGCCGCGAGCTCTGCGTCGAAGTCGGTGTTGTGCAGGATGACGACGCGTCGCGGGCCCATGCGCCCATCCTATGCGCCGACTGTGACGATCGCGCGCGAAAGGATCGGCGCGGCGAGCGCGGCGACCTCGGCGATCGCGGGCGCGGACCCGCGCGCCTCTGCGATCGAGATCGGCGGCGGCGAGGCGCCGAGCCCGCACGGCACGATCGCGCGCCACGCCGACGGCGGCGTCGAGACGTTGAACGCCCAGCCGTGGATCGCGACGCTGCGGCGCAGATGGATCCCGCACGCCGCGAGCTTGCGATCGGCGAGCCACAGGCCGGCCGGATCGCGACGCCACGCCGCGCCGGGGGCGCCGAGCTGCGCGGCGACCTCCGCGAGCGCAGACGCGATCGCTTCGAGGAACGCGACGACCCCGCCGCGCACGCGCACGATCGGATAGACCATGAGCTGCCCGGGCCCGTGATACGTCACGTCGCCGCCGCGCGAGACCTCGACGACCGGCACGTCACCGGCGGCGATCACGTTCGCGCGGTTCGCGTTGCGCCCGAGCGTGATCACGGGATCGTGCTCGCAGAGGATCACGGCGGCGGCGCTCGCGTCCCCGGCGAGGATGCGTTCGCGCCGCGCCTCCTGCTCGGCGACGGCGTCGGCGTGCGCGACCCGCCCACGCCAGACGACCTCGATCATCACCCCGCCAGCAATTCGTCGAGCATCTGATCGTCGACGTAGCGCAGCGGCGCCGCGACCGTGACGACGCCGACGCCCGACTGCAGGAGCGCCGAGACCAGCGCGTCGCCGCACAGGACCGCGATCGATCGACCCGGACGCTCGAGCTCGCGCTCCGCCTCCGGCGACAGCTCGCGCGCCGCGAGCAAGAGACCCGCGAGCATGCCCTTGGCCTCGACGCCGACGCGCAGCTCGCCGATGCCGCGGCGATCGACCGGCTGGTCGCCGCTGCGCGCGCTGACCAGGATCGCGCTCGATCCATCGGGCGGCAGCGCGGTCGCGTAGCTGATGCCCGCGACGCGCTTGATCCACTCGATGTCGCTGTAGCCGACCGACACGAGGTACGCGTGGATGAGCCGCTCGAAGCCCTGATGGCTGGCGCGGGCGATGCGCTCCTTGAGCGCGCGGTGCGTGGCGACCGCGAGCGACGACAGCGCGTTCGCGACGCCGGCCTCGGCGTTCGCCGTCGAGCTGACCGCGACCGGACCGGGCGCGAACAGATCGCGACCGCGGTACACGATGCGCGGGCGCAGCCCGAGCCCGCGGTAGCTGCGCTCGTCGCCGAGCAGCGCCGCCTTGAGGTGCGGCCACGCCTGCTCCGGGTCGGCCTCGATCAAGCCGCGCTTGCGCATCATCTGCGCGAGCTGGCGGACCGGCATCGGCTGCATGTTCTTGAGCGAGTGGAAGACCTGCCACGCGGCGTCGCCGAGCGAGTTGCCGACCCGAACGATGTGCTCGCCCTCGCCCGCTTCGGGCGCGACCGCAGGCGCGGCCGTGCGCGCTTCGCCGTGCGGAAGCTCGCGCAGCTCGCGGCCGGGCGCGCGATCGTCGCGGCGCGGCGGCTGATCGTGGCGCGGCTGGTCTTGACGCGGCGGCTGCTGCTGCGGCTGCGCCTGTTGCGGACCTTGTGCCTCGCGCTCTTCTCGGCGGCGGATGCGCTCGGCCTTCTCCTGATCGCGACGCGCCTTGCGCTCGTCGCGGCGCTGCTCCCACTGCTTGTGGCGCTCTGCCCGCGCGTTGATCTCCGGCATCATCGGCCGGTCCTCGTCGCGCGTGCGCTGATCGGCGAACTCGCCGAGCTTCGCCGGCGCCGCGCCGCCGAGCTCCTCGCCGTAGATCGCCGAGAGCTCCTGCTCCTCGGGCGTCAGCTCGGGCGCGGGCTCGACCTCGCCGGCGGCGTCGAGCGCGACGCGCTCGTGCACGGCGTCTTCGTCGTCGTCCGCGAGCTCCTCGTCGGAGACGACCGACGGCTCGGCGTCGCCGCCGGCGGCCGGCGCGAAGCCCTCGAGCTCTTCGCTGCGCTGCGCGCGCGCCTCGAGATCGAGCTCGGCTTGCGACTCCTCGGCCTGCGCCTCGGAGACGACGTCGGCCTCGGCCGGCTTGTCGGCGCGCTCCGGCTTCCTCGGCGCCTTGCCCTTCGCCTCTTTCTTCGGCGGCGCGGCCTTCTTCTTCGACGGCGGCGCGGCCTTCGCCTCTTTCTTGGGCGGCGGCTTCTTCCCGCCCTTCTTGCCATCGCCTTCGATGGCCTTGCGGACGCGCGCCGCGTCTCCGTCTTCGACATTCGACACACCGGCCTTCACCTCCACGCCCAGCTCCTTCAAGCGGGTGATGAGGTCCTTGACCGGGATGCCGAGCTCCTTCGCGAGATCGTTGGCGCGCATGGCGAGCGTGGATAACCGAAAAACTTGCCCGGCGCCACCCCCGCCCGTAGCGTCGATTTCGCCGAGACACACGCCGCGTGTCAGCGCGGCCGCGTGCGCCACAAGTGCGCATGCTCGGACGGGAGCCGTCTGGCCCGAGCCTTGCTGAGTGGGAGTACATGTCCATGAAGAATCGGAAGATCGGCGTGCTGATGGGCGGTCTGTCGAGCGAGCGCGAGGTCTCGATCCAGACCGGCGAGGCCATCTGTGCCGCCCTCGTCGAGCGCGGCCACGATGCGATTCCGATCTACGTCGATCGCGATCTCGATCTCGTGTTGCGCCAGCAGCACATCGACGTCGCCTTCCTCGCCTTGCACGGGCGCTACGGCGAAGACGGCTGCGTGCAGGGCCTCCTGGAGATCCTGGGCATCCCGTACACGGGATCCGACGTGATGTCGTCGGCGCTCGCGATGCACAAGGTGAAGGCGAAGGAGCTCTTCCGCCTCCACAACCTGCCGACGCCCGCCTACTACGTGATGGTCCCCGGCGACGATCCGATCGAGGCGCACGGCGACTTCGGCTTCCCGTGCGTGGTGAAGCCGGCGCGTGAAGGCAGCTCGGTCGGCGTCACGATCTGCCAGAGCGCGAACGACTTCGTCGCGGCGGTCGAGCGCGCGCAGTGCTTCGACGACGAGGTCTTGGTCGAGCGCTACATCGCCGGCCAAGAGGTCTCGGTCGCGATCCTCGGCGATCGCGCGCTCGGCGCCGTCGAGATCGCGCCGAAGCAGGGCTTCTACGACTACCAGAACAAGTACACGCGCGGCGCGACCGAGTACTTCATCCCGCCGCGCCTCTCGCCCGAGCGCTACCGCGGCGTGCTCACGCAGGCGCTGCGCGCGCACCTCGCGCTCGATTGCGGCGGCGCGACGCGCGTCGATCTGATCGTGAGCGAGAGCGGCAACGAGTACATCCTCGAGGTCAACACGACGCCGGGCATGACCCGCACGTCGCTGTTGCCGAAGATCGCCGACGCCGCGGGCATCGCGTTCGACGAGCTGTGCGAGGCGATCCTCGCCGGCGCGCGGCTGCACGCGGGCCGCAGCGGGCGCGAGCGGCGCGTCTCGCAGCGCCCGTTCGAGGGCGAAGATCGGCGCGCGGCGGGCCTTCCGGCAGACAGGCACTGATGCAGCTGCCCAGGCGCGACCAGCAGATCCTGGCCGCGACCTTCGCGGCGGCGCTGTGCGTCCCGCTCGCGGCGCGTTGGTACCTCGCAGGGCGGATCCAGCGCGGGCTGGTGCCCGAGCTGACGGAGCTGTGCGCGCAGCCGGTCGCGATCGATCACGTCGAGGCGGGGCTGACCGGGACGGTGCGCGTCACCGGCGTCGAGCTCGGTCGCGTGTTCACCGCCGACGCGATCGAGGCGAGCGCCGACGAGATCCGCATCGAGCGCCCGCAGGTGGTCGCGCACGTCGACGGCGCGGGCGACAGCGACCTGGCGCGGATGATCCGGCGCGTCGCGGGACGGCGGGCGTCGGGCGGCGGCGCGGTGCGCAGGCGCGTGCGGCGGATCGTGGTGACCGGCGGCGCGCTGGTGATCGACGTCGTCGGGCGCGGGCGCTTGATCGCGGAGGACGTCGAGCTGCACCCGCAGGAAGGCGGCGTGCGCGTCGTGACCGGCGCGGTGCGCGCGAGCGGTGACGTCGGGCCGTTCGCGATCGATGCGCGCTTCGCGCGCGGCGCGGCGGACGTGTCGTTGCCGGAGGCGACCATCCCGCGCGTGCTCGCGGTCGGCGGCACGGTTTCACTGACCGCGGGTCAGTCACCGGGGTTGATCCTCGACGGCGCGACGTTCGGGCGCGGCATCTACGATGCGCCGAGTGGCGGCGGCGGCGCGATCACGCTGGTCGCGCGCGCCGAGGATCAGGGCGTGCCCCGCCCGATCGTGCTCGCCGCGCTCGGCGGCGGTGGCGGCGCGGTGCGCGTCGACGCGGCGCAGTTCCCGCTCGCGGCCTTCGCCCCGCTGGCGCCGCGCGGCGTGCGCCTCGACGACGCCCACGCGACCGGCGGCATCACGATCGCGCGCGCGCCAGGAGCGGTCCGCGTCGCCGCGGAGCTCGAGCTCGACGGCGCGACGATCGACTCGCGCGCGGTCGCCGAGCGGCCGGTGCCGATCGAGGGGACGCTCGAGCTCGGCGCGACGATCGCGGGCAACGTGATCGATCTCGACGAGGCGTCGCTGTCGTCGGGCGCGATCGCCGCGCACGCGAAGGGCCGCGTGTCGGCGCGCGCGGGTGAGCTCGAGCTCGCGATCGATCCGGCGCCGTGCCTCGCGCAGCTCGAGTCGCTGCCCGCCGCGGTGCGCGGGCCGTTGGACGGCATGGTGCTCGATGGTGAAGCGTCGGCGCAGGGCCATGTCCGCTGGGATCTCGACGCCGCGCCCGGCGACGCGGTCGAGCTCGCGATCGACGTCGACATCGATCGGTGCGTGGTCGTCGCCGAGGCGCCGAAAGCCGATCCGCACGCGCTCGCCGGGTCCGCCGAGCACGAGTTCCCCGACGGCTCGCGCGCGGTCGTCGGGCCCGGCGTCGGCGACTGGGTCGCGCTCGGCGATCTGCCGTCGCACGTCGACGGCGCGTTCCGCGCGGCCGAGGACGCGCGCTTCTTCGATCACCACGGCTTCGACGTGCAGCAGATCGCGCGCAGCCTCGAGGTCGATCTGCGCGAGGGGCGCTTCGCGCGCGGCGGCAGCACGATCTCGCAGCAGCTCGTGAAGAACGAGTGGCTCAGCCAGCGGCGCACGCTCGATCGCAAGGTGCAGGAGGCGGTCTTGACGTGGCGGCTCGAGAGCGTGCTGGCGAAGCGGCAGATCTTCGAGCGCTACTTGAACGAGATCGAGCTCGGCCCGCACGTGTTCGGCGTCGGCGCGGCGGCGCGCTGGTGGTTCGGCAAGCCGGCGGGGAAGCTCGACGTGAAAGAGGCGGCGTTCTTGGCTGCGCTGACGGCGGAGCCGAAGAGCATGAGCGCGCGCGTGATCGCGGCGGGCGGCGTCGATCGCGAGAGCGACGATCGGATCGGCAGCGTGCTGCGGTCGATGCGGAGGGAAGGCCTGATCGACAAGGACGAGCTGGAGCGCGCGAAGGACGAGCGGCTCGAGTTTCGGCGAGAGGCGCTGCGGTCGAGGTAGTGGGCAGAGGACAGAAGCCAGAGGACAGACGCCAGACGCCAGACGCCAGGGCCAGAGGACAGACGCCAGACGCCAGACGCCAGAGGTCGCGGCGCGGACGGCCGCTGGGCGGACGAGTGGCCGGAGGACGGACGGACACGCGAGGGCGGAGCGAGCGAGATCAGGAGGGTCGCTACGGCTCGGATCGTGCTTCGTCCCGCTCGGTGCGATTCATCGACAAGTTCATCGCGTTCCGGAAGGCTGCAGAGGCGCGCGCGCTGGTCAACGAAATGATCGGCGGCTGGAAAGGAGCGCGCGATCTTGTCGATCAGGCCGCGCGCGCAGCCGGCAGCGTCACCTTCAATCTTCGCGAAGGAACTACGCGGCCACGTGACTCTGCCGATCGCCTTCGCTACTACCGATTCGCGTGGGGCAGCGCGGTCGAGCTCGAGACGATCCTCGACAGCGCCGCCGAGCGTCACCTCGGGCCGCCCGACTCACTCGCGCGCGCGCGAAGCCTCACGAGCGAAGTTGCTCGCATCCTGACCGTGAGCGTTCACAAGCAGCCGGCGCCCCACCCTGGCCCCTGACCCTGGCCCCTGACCTGGCCCCTGTCCTCTGTCCTCTGGCCCTGGCCCCTGGCGTCTGGCGTCTGTCCTCTGGCTTCTGTCCTCTGAAAACTCGATTCACCGAAATCGTTTGAACAAGCCGGTCGGACCAGCCGTATAAGGCGGCACATGCGCACCCTCGCCTGCCTCGCCCTCGTCCTCGCCCTCGCCCTCGCCGCCGCGGCGTGCGGCTCCAAGAAAGCTGCCGCCACCGGCGACGTGAACAAGGACACGACCGCGTTCATGCTGGCGTTCGCCGACGCCGTCGTCAGCGGCGGCGACGATTGCGACAAGATCGCCGCGAACCTCGAGGCGCTCCAGCCGCAGGCCGCCGCCGTGCGCGAGGAGCTCATCGCGGCGAAGAAGACGCTGTCAGACATCCCTCCCGACGCCTCGTTCGCCGACAAGATGAAGGCGATGAAGGATCCGGCGATCCTCGACAAGTGCGAGAAGACCAGCCCCCGCACGAGCAAGGCGCTCGATCAGACGATCCTCGTGGTCGCGCCGCTCGGCGGGGACTCCGCGTTCGCCGATGCCTTCGGCGCCGCGTTCGCGCCGACATCGAAGTAGATCAGACGCCCAAGAACAGGCGATTGCCGAAGTTCCGCTCGAGATCGGCGGAGAAGATCTTCTGCGCCGCCGCGTCGATGTCGTACGCGATGCGCTTGAACTCGAACACCTTCTCTTCGGTGTCGTAGATCGTGTAGCTCGCGCGGTTGTCGTAGTCGCGCGGCTGGCCGACCGAGCCGACGGAGATGATGTACTTGTGCTCGGGGCGGATCGCGAACTTCTGCGCGACGACCTCGTAGACGTCGTCCTTGGTCATCGCGAACGCCTTGCACAGGTGCGAGTGACCGATGAAGGTGACGGTCCCGAGCGTGTCCCAGAGCTCGAGGCAGCGCGCGGCCTGCTCGACCGAGAAGATGTACTCGAACTCCTCGAGGTTGACCGGCGAGCCGTGGCAGAAGCAGACCTCGCCCTCACGCACCTCGTAGGGCAGCGCCTTCAGCCAGCTCATGTTCTCCGAGCTCAGCTGGCGCGCGTGGAGATCGAGCGCGTGGCGGGCGGCGTCGTAGTAGTAGGAGTAATCCATCCGGCCCGCGACCGCCGCGTCGTGGTTGCCGAGGATCGTGAACGCCGCCGTCGAGCGCACGAGATCGCAGCACTCGTTCGGAGACGCGCCGTAGCCGACGGTGTCGCCGATACATACGTACTTATCGATGCCGGGCCGTTCGGAACGGAACGCCTCGAGGACCGCGGTCAGCGCCTCGATGTTGGCGTGGATGTCGGAGAAGATGCCGATGCGCATGGACTGCCGGCGCGCGCATTCGCGGCGCGCCGCGGAAAATGATACCCGGTTTCACGCGGACGCGAACCTTCGCGTCAGGTGTTTTCCAGGGGGCGCCCTCACGCGCCGGATCTCCCGCCACGCTCACGTCGGAATGAGATCGCTCTCGTCGAGCTCGGCCTCGGCGTCTTCCTCGTCGAGATCCTCGACGAGATCGCTCTCGTCCAGCATCTCCATCGGGCCGCTCGCGTCGAGCGCTTCGAGCCCTTCGGCGGCGAGGTCCGGCAAGCCGCGCTCGAGCGCTTCGAAGAAGCGGCGCGAGAAGGCGCGGTTGACGGTGACGTCGCGGCCCGGCGAGCTGCCGCCTGTCGCACCCCCCCGCACACGGAGGTCGTCCTTCGCCGCGGGCGCCATCAGCTCGAGCGCGGTGCGCGCGACGGGCGCGACCGCGCTGTGCCCGTTGGCGAGCGTCTCGACGGCCTGCTTACCGCCGCGCACGCCGATGTGCGCCATCGCCCAACCCATGCGCTCCTTCGCCGACGGCGTCGCGCGATCGCCGAGGCGGCCGAGGCGCGACGCGAGCGGCATCAGCGCCGACGGACCGACCTGCCCGACCGCGCGCGCGACCTCGCGCCAGATCTCGGTCGGCTCCGACAGCAGGAGATCGATGACGGCGTCGGTGCCGGTCTCGGTGCGCAGGAGCGCGAGCGCGAGCGCGCAGCCGTGGCGGAGGAACGCCTTCGAGCTGGCGAGGCCGGCGGTGAGCGCGGGCGCGGCGGCTTCCCCGAACTTCACCGAGGCGCCGAGCACGCGCACCGCTTCGGCGCGGCTCATGCGGCGGACCGAAGCGATCACGGGGCGCGCGGCGCGTCCGTCGGAGCGATCGCACAGCTCGAGGGCGGCGGCGACCCGGTGCGTGCGATCGTCGAGCAGCGCGATCAGCTCGTCGACGGAGCGGCCCTTCACGTCGGCGGCCGACGCGGGCCGCGTGCGCGGCGCCGCCTCGATCGTCCCGGAGGCCACCGGCTCGTCGCCCGACGCGATCGCGCGCTTGCCGTTCGAATCGCGCGGCAACGTCACGCCGAGCGCGCGGGCCTCTTCGGCGATCGCCTTGCGGTTGTCGTCGGCGGCGTCGGCGTCGAGGTCGTTGGTCGCGACGTCGGACACGACGTTCTCGAACGCGATGTCGAGGCGCTGCACGAGATCCTTGCGCGAGCGCGCGAGCCCTTCGCTGACCGCGACCTGCGCGAGATCGGAGCCCATCCACAAGCCGAGCTCGACCGCGCGCGCGAGCACCGCGCGCCGCTCGGCGTGCCAGCGATCGAGCGGATAGCCGCGCACGCAGACGAGGTAGTCCTCGCGCGACGGGCGCGCGAACCGGCGCGCCATCGCGACCGCGCGGCGCACGTGGGCGGTCGTGTCGAGCGTGGTGAGCTTGTCGCTCTTCCACTCGGCCGACTCGGCGTGCTCGAGGCCGAGCAGATCGAAGTCGGGCGCGAGCGCGGCCTTGCGCGCGCGCGACGCCGAGACCTCCGCGTGCTCCTGCGCGAGCGTGCGCAGGTGATCGTTCGCGGCGCGCAGGACGTAGCCGGCGTTGGCGGCGAGCGGCGCGGTCAGCTTGGCGCGGCGGATCAGGCGCGCGCCGTCGACGAGCTCGACCGTGATCGCGAACTGCTTCTCGAGCGCGGCGAGCGCGCGCTTGTCGACGTCGGCGCCGACGTCGAGCAGCGCGGTCGCGAACGCGTGGCCGCCGCCGCGCAGCGACGCCGGCGAGCCGACCGTGATCGCCACGATCGGGTAGCTCGGCAGGCGATGGAGCTGGAGCCGCAGATCGAGGGGACCGCGCGACAAGGCCGGGCCAGCGACGCGGATCGCGAGCCGCACGCCCTGATCGTCGACCGCGATCGCCGACGGCGCCGCGCCCGACGCGAACGCCTCGATCCAGGCGTCGCCGGTCATGCCGACGTCGCGCGACTCGGTCGTGATCGGATCCGCGCCGGCCGGGATCTGCGGCTCCGCCGACGGCGGCGGGATCTCGACCGACATCTCGAACGGGTTGGTCTGGATCTCTTCCTGCGGCTTCGGCGCAGGCGCAGGCGCAGGCGCTGGCGCGCGCGCCGCCATC